>JBIPMY010000284.1:0-8123 GCA_044376335.1 Bryobacter sp. | reverse complement strand
AATTGGTGTCATTTATCTCTCCTGATCTTTGAATTGATTAACTGATATTCATCATTTTGATTTCGGGCGCAGAAACGTATGGAAGAAAATTCAGTTCGCTAACGTCAGCAAAAATCTCTCCAACATACGCAAAAGTGTCGTTGTCCATATAGACTATTCCCGTGTCGGAGGGCAAATTGGGGAATCCAATTGCTCTATTCGTCGTGACAGTTGCGATGTCGGCATCGCTGACACTTCCATCGCTAGACAGAGCACTCGTTGGGTTCCCGATGGCGCTTCCCCAACGGGATGTGTTTGCGATCCCAATCCTCTGGGCAATCACATACTGTCCAAAGTTTGGGCAGGTCGCCGCTGTTCCGTTCCAACCAGAAATTCCCAATGAACACTGAACCGGGCCTACTCGGATCACTTTAGACAAAACCAGCGCACCCTTGCCAGATGGATTCGGAGTAAATGTACCACTCACGTTCATCCCGAGGCCAGATGCCGATCGGATCAGCATGCGCTGGTTCTCTGCTCTCGACAAGTCTACTTTGCGGCTCATCAACACATTTGCATTACGCAATACGTTGCTGGCCTGAATCGACCGATTCAAGCTCATGCCGACGGTAAAGGAACCGGTCAAGAGAAACATTAAGAACGGGGTGACCAATGCCAGCTCGACAATGGTGTTTCCACCCTGACTGCGTTTTCGTTGCGGATTTACTGGATATCTCATTTCAAACTCTCCGTTAGGGCGCAGGTGGTGTAATTGTGCCAACAGGGAGGCCCTGGAGAACGTCTGTCGCACTTGCACTCATCTTGGTTGAAGGTGAATTTAATAACCCCGGGATTGGCACAATCCAGTTCCAGGGAAAGTCCACCACGCGCACCTCAATCAAATTTCCAGGCTGATTCACCCAACGCAATTGCCGCGCTGGTACCTGCGTGTCTCCTGGCATTGTCCTCGAGCCATTCGGATCGCAGTCAGCGGCGGTGATAGGTGTAGAAAGATTTGTAGGCGCGTAGTAATTGACTTCTACAAGATTAGCGTTGCCTGCGTTCAAGAAACCCAGTGAAACATCCTGAACCACCTTCTTTGTGCACTGGGTCACTGTTCCACAGGCGGTACCGTTAATGCTCGTTTGGTAGGTAATCGCGAAGCGCACTCCATCGCGGACGCCACTCTGGATCATACTCTTCAAGAAGACAACGAAAGATACGTCGACGATCCCGAAGAACATTCCCAACAAGGGCAAATAACAAAGGGCGAACTCGAGCATCACATTGCCTTTGCGATTCCCCACTCGATTTCTTATGCCGCGTTTCGGCCTCATTTGGATTTCTGATTTCATAGACACACCCAATGTGGGCATGTCACCGTAATCGGCACAAGGTTACATTAGCTTTAGGGGTTCCAATACGAAAGTTTGCTTTTTGCCCTTTGCTCGAAACTCGAACTTCATATTGTTTTTGAAATCAATCATTTGCGGCGCACCATAGTACGGCGCCTGTTAGCGTACTAAGTAATCTTTTTTTTAGCCAGAAAGACCTCAGCGCCGCCTGCCCATCTCCTCAGCACTCAACACGGGGGCGGCCATGGTAATCGCAAGTCCAAGAATGGTAATCGCCCCAGCCACCCAAAAAGTGGTTTCGATTGCCCCCGCCATTCCCACCTTGGGCACCTGCCAGTTCAGAAATGCCCCCATCACGCCCACCCCTACACTTCCGCCAATGCTTCGCGCAAACTGAATCGTAGCCGTGGCAGAGCCCATCGATTGACGCTCCACCATCATCTGCACAGCAATCAGGAGCGCGGGCACCGTCATCCCAAAGCCGCTACCCATGCAAAGCATGCTCCCGATCAACAATAACTTCCCTGAATCTACATGGAGCTGCGAAAGCATTGCGCTGCCCAAAACTACCAACACCATCCCCCAGATAGCCGGGTTGCGATAGCCGATGCGCAACATCACCCTTGCACAAATCGCACTTGAAATCACCCACGCCAGAAGCAGCGGCGTTAAAGTGGCACCGGCCTCAGTCGCACTTTTCTTTTGCACTTCCTGCACGAAAAGCGGCACATAGGCTGTGATTCCATTCAACACCCATCCGATTGCCAGCGAATGCAGAATGGTAATGGTAAAGAGCCGCCAGCGAAATAGCGCCATAGGCAGGACAGGATCCGGGCTCGACTTCTCTACGCGCCAGAGCCAATAGCCTAGCAGTCCAGACAAGGCGATCAGCGCCCAGCCATACCAAACGGTTACATCGATCAAACCAAGCAGCAGCGTCACAGCAGCCAGCGTCACCAGAATCGCGCCGGGATAATCGATATGCGGTTTACCCTCGGTCAGGGTATGACGGTCTTCCCACCAGTGCCAGACAAACCAGGCGGAAAGAATCCCAAATGGAATGTTGATATAGAAAACACTGGGCCAGCCCACCCGGTCTACTAGAAAGCCACCCAACAAGGGCCCCGCAATACTTGAAATTCCCCATACTCCGCTAAACAGGGCCTGTACCTTCGCCCGTTCTTCAAAGCTGAACATGTCCCCGATCATCACCAGCGCCAGCGGCAGCAAGCCCGCCGCGCCCAGCCCTTGCAATCCGCGAAAGACAATCAACCAGATCATGCTTGGGGCAATCGCACAAAGCAAACTGGCAATCAAAAACAATGCCATCGCCCACGCATAAACCACACGTCGACCCAAAATATCACTCAACTTGCCAGCAACCGGAATCCCCGCACTCGATGCCAGTACATAAATCGAAAACGACCAGCCATAGATACTCAGGCCGCCCATTTCGCCCACGATCGTCGGCATGGCTGTTGCCACCACCGTCGATTCCATCGATCCCATGAACGACCCAATCATCAACCCGAGAGTCACCACTCGCCGTGGAGACCCAAACAAAGCTTCGAATGGATTCAAGATAATAGGTTAGCCCGGCAGCACATCAAAAAACCAAACCCGCAAAAGCAAGCAAAGACCCAATCCCGCCCGCAACCAACCCTCGCCGAAGGCCAGCCTCACCCCGCCGGTAATATACGGCAGCAATCCACAATGCCACTGCAGCCACAATGAGTTCCACAAGCAAAACGATCAACGTTGCCGATTGAATCAGCCGGATCACACTAAACAACGCAACCACCCCCGTAGCTGCAAATGCCCCCATGCGTCTGGAACGAGAAGCCCAAAACACAAACGCCTGCACTGCAAACTGAATAGTGAAGGGGAAAAAAAGACGCCGATCATCGGTCAGCGAGAACGCTAGCAGCCAAAACAAGCTAATCAAAGTGGTGAGGGCCAAAGGGGGAGCAGTTTTGAGGAAACTCAAAATGGAAAGAAGCGAAACAACGGCAACCAGAGACCAGGCCCAACCACCCAGCAAGAAGCAGAGTGCGCCAATCGAAGCAACCATCAAGAGAATTGAGACCAAAAGAAATTATAAAACGACTTGAAAAATCTTTGCCAAGTGATTGATACAAATGAGGAAGGAAGTGTTAAATGGTCGGGCCGGCGAGATTCGAACTCGCGACCTCTTGCACCCCAAGCAAGCGCGCTACCAGGCTGCGCTACGGCCCGAACATACAACCTTTTCATGATAGCTCACTTCTTCTGAGCTGCGGTCAATTTCCTTAGCAATTCTATTGTTGGCTTCGGAGCCTCAAATTCGGCCTCTTCCAGGGCGTTTCTGCCAAAGCGGTCTTTCACGTTCAAATCAGCACCCTTGGCCACGAGATACTCAATCACATCATTCAATCCGAACCGGATTGCGGCGTGCAGCGGCCCGGCATCCCCTTTGCGCGTTTCCTTCACGTCTACGCCAGCCTCAACCAGAAATTGAATCGGTGCCAGTTTGCGGCTAAAGGTGGCCAGCATCAGAGCATTCATGCCATCCGGATTCTTTTCTGTGGCACTTGACCCAAGCGAAATCAGCGTCTTCATCATTTCAATGTTTCCGGTTTGGGCGGCTGTCAAAAACGGCGTGAGTCCTCCAACCCTGAAAAAACCACCCCGGCCACTGGCGGTGGCCGTCTGAGCTTTCAGATCTGCCCCTCGCGACACCAGCTCCTTTACCAGCGCAATCTTGCCCTGCTGCACGGCCTCATGTAAGGGCGTACTCCCATTCTTGTCACGAGCATTCACGTCCACTCCGTAATTCAACATCAACATGGCAACACCCTCGTGCCCACGGCTCAAAGCAATCAGAAACGGAGTGGCCCCGTCGGGGCTCACCGTCTTCGTTTCAGCCCCTCCCGTAATCAACGCCTTCATGGCATCCACACTCCCACCCTGCGCGGCAAACAACAAGGCGTTGTAGCCCTTCTTCGAGATTGGGGCCACCGGAGCGCCCTTCTCTATCAACATCTTCACAATCTCGGCATTTCCTTCAGCCGCAGCCCACATCAGCGCCGTCTGTCCAGACCGCGCCTCCGTTACATCCGGTTTCGCTCCCACCTCAAGCAGCCGCTTCACCACCGCTACACTTTTGGCATTCACAGCCCCCATCAGCGGAGTCTCTCCATTCCACCTCGCTGCATTCGGGTTCGCCTTTGCTTCCAGCAAAATGTTGACAATGCCTACATTGCCGAGTCCTGCCGCAATCCCAAGCGGGGTCTCCCCATTTTCGTCAGCCGCATTCACATTCGCTCCGGCCCCAATCAACGCAACTACGATCTCTTTGTCTTCCCGGCTCACCGCCCAAGATAATGCAGTCGAGCCATCCGGACGAGCCGCATTTACCTTCGCCCCAGCCTTCAGCAGACCCAGCACCCGCTTCTGGTCCCCTTTCTGCACTGCTTCGATCAAACCAGGATCGAGGCTGGCCGCAAGCAAACCGGTTGCCGCGACGAAAAGGAGAGGAATTCGCATATGGAAAATGATAGATTAATAATCAACGAGTTACCACCTTTGACCCGGGCCTTTTTCCTAATTCTTATCTCCGCCGCTTTCGCCCTGGCTCAGGAGTCGTCTGTAGACTCGACTCAGAAGATCCTCAACCGCACCTGCTTCGGTTGCCACAACGACAAGCTTAAATCTGGCAGCCTTTCCATTCAGGGCCTCAAAGCTTCAGACATCCCTTCAGCCAGCCCCGAGTGGGAAAAGATCCTTCGCAAAGTCCGCGGAGGTGAAATGCCCCCGCCCGCCGGCCCCAAACTCAGTGAGGAAGCACGAGCCTCCGTCTCCGCACATGTAGAAAAAGCCCTCGATGAGAACTTCGCCCGCAAACCAAATCCCGGCACACCCTCCATCCATCGCCTCAACCGCGCTGAATATTCAAATGCAATCCGCGATCTGCTTGCCCTTGATCTGGACCACTCAGCAACACTGCCGTCAGACGACTCCGGATACGGATTCGACAATATCGGCTCAGTACTGACAACATCCCCGATGCTGCTCGAAAAATACATGAGCACCGCTCGCAGAGTCTCAAGACTCGCCATCGGCACCATTAAAGCGGCCCCGGCCATCGAGCGCTACACCCCAAGATCTCGCGAAGCTCTCACTACAGACCAGATGCCCATCAGCATCCGCAACGGCTTCGCCATCAAGCGTTACTTCCCGCTCGATGCAGAATACTCCATTCTCGTAAGGATGCGCGGCACCCCGGATCCTCTCCTGCCGGTATCGCAGCTCGACATCCGAGTCGACGGCCAGCGGGCCAAACTACTCGATGCCAACGTCGATCCGGCTGAAGAAAATCAGGTCACACGCAACTTCGAAATCCGCGTCCCCCTCTCGGCTGGCATGCATACGATCGGTGCTGGCCTGTTGGTGGAATCGGCCAAATCGGAAGCAGGCGTCCAACAGCGCCGTGGCCCCGGCCCACCACCCTCTTTTGGTCTCGGTATCGACTACATCACCATTGGTGGCCCCTTCCAGCCAAAAGGCCCGGGTGAGACCGCCAGCCGCAAACGCATCTTCACCTGCCGCCCCACCAAAGCACTGACAGAATCCGCCTGCGCCACCCAAATCCTCACTCCCATTGCACGAAGAGCCTATCGCCGACCCGTACAAGCTCTTGAACTGCAGCCCATCCTGAAGATCTTTGCCGAAGGGCGCAAAGACGGTGGCAGCTTTGATGCCGGAATTGAAACAGCCCTCCGCGCCATCCTCGTCTCGCCCAACTTCCTCTTCCGAGTCGAAAAAACGCCTGTCGGCATTGCTCCTGGTGCCTCCCATAAGGTATCGGACCTCGAACTCGCCTCTCGCCTCTCATTCTTTCTCTGGTCCAGCATCCCTGACGACGAGCTACTCCGCCTCGCTTCAAACAAACAACTCCGGCCCGTTCTCGCCCAACAAGTCAAGCGCATGTTGGCAGACCCCAAGGCCAATTCGCTGGTGGACAATTTCGCCGGTCAATGGCTCCAACTCAGAAACATCTCCGGCTGGAAACCAGACCCGGAAAAGTATCCTGCCTTTGACGAGAGTCTCCGCGCCGCCTTCCAAAAGGAAAGCGAGCTCTTCTTCGCACACATCCTCGAGCAAGACCGCAGCGTTCTCGACCTCATCAACGCCGACTACACCTTTCTAAACGATCGCCTTGCTCGCCACTACGGAGTAGCTAACGTCAAGGGCTCTTACTTCCGTCGAGTAGCTGTCAACCCAGCCGAGCGAGGAGGCATCCTGAGTCAGGGCGGCATCCTAACCGTCACCAGTTACCCCACCAGAACCTCACCTGTCCTGCGTGGGAAATGGGTACTTGAGAACATCCTCGGCTCCCCGCCCCCGCCCCCGCCAGCAGATATTCCCGATCTCGAAGACCACGCCTCCACATCACCGAAGGACCTGCGTGCCGCCCTCGAAAAACACCGTGCCAGCCCAGCCTGCGCATCTTGCCACTCGCGCCTCGACCCGCTTGGCTTTTCGCTGGAAAACTACGACGCCATCGGCCGTTTCAGAAAGGCCGAAGGCGGCTCAACCATCGATGCCACCGGCGCTCTCCCCAACGGCAAAATCCTTGACGGGCCTCAGGGCCTTAAGCAAGTTCTCATGAGCCGTCAGGATGAATTCGTCGACTGCCTCACAGAAAAATTCCTTACCTATGCCCTCGGACGTGGCCTCGAATCGATCGACCAACCTACCGTCCGTCAGATCCGCCGCGAGACTGCCAAGAAGGATTACCGCTTCTCGGCTCTCGTACAATCGATAGTAGATAGTGTCCCCTTCCAGATGAGGAGAAACCCACAACCATGAAGTCCTTAGCCCGTCGTTCCTTTTTGCGTGGAGCAGGTGCCGCCCTTGCTCTTCCCTACTTCGACGCCATGGCTGCTCCGCTCAAGAGCGCGCCTTCTCAGCCCGTTCGCATGGCCTTTCTCTACGTGCCCAACGGCATCATCATGAAGGACTGGACTCCCGAAAAAGAAGGCCGCGACTTCGATTTCTCCCGCACCCTCAAACCACTGGAAGCCTACCGCGAACACCTCAACATCCTCACCGGCCTCGACCACCGCAACGGCGACTCTCTCGGCGACGGCGCTGGCGACCACGCCCGTGCCGGTGCCACCTGGCTCACCGGCGTTCACCCCCGCAAGACCGAAGGCGTCAACATCCAGGCCGGCACCTCGCTGGACCAGATTGCCGCCAAAGAACTCGGCTCCCGCACCATGGTGCCCTCTCTCGAACTCGGCCTCGACGAAAACCGCATGGTCGGCGGCTGCGATTCCGGCTATAGCTGCGCCTACAGCAACACACTCTGCTGGAGCTCACCCACGACTCCGCTGCCGCTCGAAACCAACCCCAGAGCCGTCTTCGAGCGCCTCTTCGGAGATGGCGACACAACAGACCCCGCCGCCCGCGCTACCCTGGCCCGTCAGAACAAAAGCATTCTCGATTTCGTCCGTGCCGACGCCAGCAAACTCAGCCAGACCCTTGGCACCAGCGACCGTCTGAAGCTCACCGAATATCTCGACTCGATCCGCGAGATCGAACGCCGCATCCAGAAGGCCGAAGAACGTGCCGCCACCGGCGCACCGATTCCAAGCATCGATCAGCCGCCCGGCGTGCCTCCCACCTTTGAAGAGCACATCAAGCTGATGTTCGACCTGATGACGATTGCCTTCCAGGCCGACATCACCCGCGTCATCACTCTCATGATCGGGCGCGAAGGTGGCAACCGCACCTACCGTTCTATCG
>JBIPMY010000283.1:0-8126 GCA_044376335.1 Bryobacter sp. | reverse complement strand
GACCAAACGCAGACAGCGCCAAACCCATCACCAAAGCAAATTTCAACATGAGATTTAGTCTAGTCAATCACAACGCGCATAATCTGAAATATCGATGAACGGGCGACAACGTGAGGTGAGCGGGGTGCATATGGCGAATTCTCCTTCGTTGATACCCACTCCCTGCAATCCCCCTCCACCCTTGATACGATAAGCGCATCGTGCGCTACGGAATCCTAATACTGGCGGCCACGCTCTCCGCCGCCCCGCCCGACCCCGCCGAGCACTTCGAGCTCAAGGTCCGCCCCATCCTCGCCAACCGCTGCTTCGGTTGCCACTCCACCGCCCCCCTCGGCGGCCTCGCCATGACCTCTCGCAACGGCCTCCTCAAAGGCGGCAAAACCGGCCCCGCCGTCGTCCCCGGCAACATCACAGACTCCCTCCTCGTCCAGGCCATCGAACACACCAACGACAAGATGAAGATGCCCCTCGGCGGCTCCAAGATCCCCGAACCCGAAATCGCCACCCTCAAGCAATGGATCAAAGACGGCGCCTTCTGGCCCGAAGCCAAAGTCGAAGCCATCAAGACTCCCACCTACACCATCACCGAAAAGCAACGCCAGTTCTGGGCCTTCAAACCCATCACCAAGCCCGCCCTCCCAGCCATCGAAAACAAGCAGTGGCCCACCTCTCCGCTCGATCATTTCATCGCCGCCAAACTCGATGCGAAAAAACTAACACCCAACGCCCCAGCCTCTAAACGCGACCTCATCCGCCGTGCCTACCTCGACCTCACCGGCCTCCCACCCACCTTCGATCAGGTCAAAGCCTTCGAAGAAGACAAAGCCCCCAACGCCTTCGCAAAGGTAGTCGACAAACTCCTGGCCTCCCCACACTACGGCGAGCGCTGGGCCCGCTACTGGCTCGACGTAGCTCGCTACGCTGACGACCGTCTCGATTCCGACGTCGAACTCCCCTATCCCAACTCCTTCCGTTACCGCGACTGGGTCATCGAAGCCTTCAACAAAGACCTCCCCTACGACACCTTCGTCAAAGCCCAAATCGCCGGAGACCAGCTCAAAGATCAAGACCCCAAACTCGCCATCGGCCTCGGCTTCTACGGCCTCTCCCCAGAACTAACTGACGATCGCGTCGACGTCACCACCCGCGGCTTCCTCGCCATGACCGCCGCCTGCGCCCAATGCCACGACCACAAATTCGACCCCATCCCCACCAAAGACTACTACGCTCTCCAGGGCGTCTTCTCCTCCACCAAGCGAGCTGAATTTGAATTAGCCCCCGAAGCCGAAGTTAAAGCCTGGAAGGCACAAGACAAGAAGATCCAGGAAGTAAAAAAGCGCATCGAAGCCTTCCTGCAAAATCAGGCCTACACGCTAGCCGAAGCTCTCGCCAGCGACAGCCCCCGCTACATCCGCGCCGTCCGCACCGGCGTCCCTGATCCCACTCTCGACAAAGAAACCCTCGACCGTTGGACCAAATACCTCAAGACCGGCCCCAAAGACAACAAGTACCTCCACGGCTGGCAGGACGAATCTTTCGATCTATCTAAGTTCCGTCAGGAAGCCCTCAAGGTAATCAAAGAGCGCAAAGAAGTAGACGAGAAAAATCTCTCCGCCAAAGCCACCAACGACCCCGACAGCAAAGCTCAAACCTACGCTCTCCCACCCGATCGTTTCTACCTTTGGCGTGACCTCTTCTTCAACGATTTCTACGGCCGCGAATTCAAGCAGGAAGAAGACGGCATCCTCTACTACGGCCCCAACCGTGGCTACCTCACGAGCGACGGCACCATCGAGCGTTTCCTCGAAGGCCGCTGGAAGCAATATCTCAGCGACATGCGAGCCGAGCTAAAAGACCTCCAGTCCGCACTCCCGCCCCAATACGCCTACGCCCACGCCATCAAAGACAACCCCACCGCCATCAACGAGCGCATCCAGATCGGTGGCCAGCCCGAGCGCCTCGGAGAAGAAGCCCCCCGCGCCTTCCTCTCCATCTTGAGCAAAGAATCCCCCAAGCCCTTCACCAAAGGCAGCGGCCGTCTTGAACTAGCCGAAGCCATAGCCGACCCCAGCAACCCCCTCACCGCCCGCGTCTTCGTCAACCGCGTCTGGCAGCACCACTTCGGCGAAGGCCTCGTCAAGACAGTAAGTAACTTCGGCCTAATGGGAGACCGTCCCAGCCACCCCGAATTACTCGACTATCTAGCCAGCGAATTCATAGCCAATAATTGGTCGATCAAACAACTCCACCGCACCATCATGCTCTCGAGCACCTACCAGCTCAGCACCGCCCACAACGAAAAGTCGAACGAAATCGACCCCGCCAACCGCCTCCTCTGGAGAGCCAACCGCCAGCGTCTCGACGCCGAGTCCATGCGCGACACCCTCCTCGCCGTCACCGGAGAACTCGATCGCACCCAGGGCGGCAAGCCCGTCCTCCTCGACAAAGACACCAACCACCGCCGCTCCATATACGGTTACGTTAGCCGCCGCAAACTCGACGGCACCCTCGCCCTCTTTGACTTCCCCAATCCCAACCTCAGCGCCGAGCAACGCATAGTCACAGCCACTCCGCTCCAGCAGCTTTTCTTCCTCAACAGCGAATTCCTCGAAACCAGAGCCAAGGCCCTCGTCACGTATCTCAACCAAATCAAGAATACCGACGAGCGCATCCGCGAAGCCTACCGCATCGTCTACGCCCGCGAAGTAACTCCCCAAGAACTAAGCATCGGCCAGCAATTCCTGAAGACCCAACCCTGGCTCCCCTACGCCCAAGTCCTCTTAAGCTCAAACGAACTCGTCTTCGTCAACTAAGGATCCGAAACACCAATGACCCGCCGCCAACTCCTCCAAGCAACCACCGCCGGCTTCGGCTCCATCGGCATGGCCGCCGCCTCTGCCACCCTTGATCCCAAAGCCCCCCACCACACCCCCAAAGCCAAGCACGTCATTTTCCTCTTCATGAACGGCGGCCCCAGCCAGGTCGACACCTTCGATTACAAGCCCTCTCTCGCCAAGTACCACGGCCAACCCATCCCCGGCGATTACCCCAAGGCCAAGCAGGAGCGCGGCACCCTCCTCCAGTCCCCCTTCAGCTTCAAGCAGTACGGACAATCCGGCCTCTACGCAAGCGAACTCTTCGCCAAAACCGCCGCCCTCCACATGGACGACATCTGCGTCATTCGCAGCATGCACACCGATCTCCCGGCCCACGCCCAGGGAATCATCCAGATGAACTCCGGCCGCATCATCCCCGGCTTCCCCTCCTGGGGCTCCTGGCTCACCTACGGTCTTGGCACAGAAAACAAGAACCTCCCCGGCTTCATCGCCATGTGCGCCGGCGTCCCAGACGTAGGCCCCCAGCTCTGGTCCAGCGCCTTCCTCCCCAGCATCTATCAGGGCACTTACGTCCCCAACGACGAGATGACACCGGAGAAGATGATCCAGCACATCCGCCCCCGCGGAGGCACCCTCAAAGAGCAGCAAGCCAAGGTCGAACTCTGGCAACAACTCAACAAACTCCAGCTCCAGCAAGCAGGGCAAGACACCCAACTAGAAGGCCGCATCCAGTCCATGGAAGTCGCCTACCGCATGCAGTCCGAAGCCATCGACGCCTTTGACGTCGACAAAGAACCACTGGCAATCCGCGAGCGTTACGGCGTAGTAGGCCAGCCCGACACCAGCGAAATGAAAATCAAATCAGCTACCCGTGACGGAGACTTCGCAAGAGGCTGCCTCGTAGCAAGGCGCTTAATCGAGCGAGGAGTAAGAGCCGTCCAGGTCTACTTCGGCAACGACAAACCCTGGGATTCCCACCACGACATCCTCGTCCACCGCAGACTAGCCCAACAAGCCGACCAACCGATAGCGGCCCTAATCTCCGACCTCAAAGCCAGCGGACTCCTCAAAGAAACCATCATCATCATAGGAGGCGAATTCGGCCGCCGCCCCTGGACCGAAGTAGCCGGCCGCATCAACGTCCAAAACGGCCGCAACCACAACAACGAAGGCTTCACAACGCTACTAGTAGGAGGAGGCGTCAAAGGCGGCATGGCCTACGGAGCAACAGACGAATTCGGCTACCAATCAGTAGAAAAGAAAGTCCACGTCCACGACCTCCACGCCACGGTCCTCCACCTGATGGGCCTGGAGCACACCAGACTAACCTACCCCTACAGCGGCCGCCAATTCCGCCTCACCGACGTAGCCGGCAAC
Source organism: Bryobacter sp. (assembly GCA_044376335.1). Lineage (GTDB taxonomy): Bacteria > Acidobacteriota > Terriglobia > Bryobacterales > Bryobacteraceae > Bryobacter. The sequence continues at coordinate 3,912 of JBIPMY010000283.1, read as the reverse complement.
ATAGTCCACGACATCATCGCTTAATCGCAAGCGCTAGAATAAAGCATGGCAATTGAAGCAGTCGTTCACCGTTTACTCCCGGTCATTGCCCACGCAATCGCCGTGTTTGGTGACGAGCATAAAGCCGCAGACTGGTTCGAAACCCCACTCCCACTCCTCGACAATCTCGCCCCTTCCAAACTTCTCGAAACAGAAGAAGGCACTCTCCAGATTGAACAGATCCTGACGCGCATTGAGCACAGCATCCCTTCCTAACCAGCATGAAGAGTTCAATTCGAATTACAAGCATGCCAAGCCAGATGGGAGGTGTCCCTTGTATTCGTGGCCTCCGCATCCCGGTTGCAACCATCCACCGCCTGCTAGCTGCCGGCATTCCCGAATCAAAAATCCTCGAAGAGTATCCTGACCTTCAGCCGGAAGACATCCTCGCCTGTCGAGTCCCGCTAACGCCCACGCCATAATAAAACCAGCCCTATGGCCGCCCAAGAGCCTCAACCCATCAGCGTCCTCCCCCAGCAATGGCGCTCCGGCGACCCCTCCACCCTCACGCCCGTCGTCAAGGGGTTGCGAGACAACCTATGACACTCCCGACACGAGTAAAGATCAATGTTTTGCTGAGTGCCGAAGATGTTGACCCGAGTGTTGAGTCTGAGAACCTTTGGGCTAAGCCGCTAAGCAATGGTAATTTTAAAATTGATAGCATACCTTTCCACATATATGGCCTAAGTCTTGACGATGAAGTAAGCGCAAAGGTATCTGAGGGGAGACTGTGTTTTGACACCATCAAGTCTCGAAGTGGTCACTCTACATATCGATTATTCCTAAGCGAAAAAGGAGTCAACGAGCCTGAAGAGGTTATTCGATTCTGGTCCCGGCTCGAAGAGTTGGGTTGTCAGCGAGAGTTGGCTGGCAGACGGGTCGTGAGCGTCGATGTACCACCAGAATCAGACATTTTTGCAATCTTCCGAATTTTGGAAGCCGCTGAAAATGGAGGTCTCTGGTCATTTGAAGAAGCTCATTGTGGTCATCCGAAGGTAAAGGTTGTCTCTCATGAGGCGACCATTGATAGACGACCAGACTGACATGTCCCGAACCCGCAAGATCAGGCAAACGGGTAACGACCCCGGTCACTACACCGTCGAGCTTCCTACGCCGAGCACAATGAGAACTGCAGAAATTTGGAATGACCTCTTCAAACAAAATAAAGAGCCTCTACATGGATCCCAAGTTTGATGCCGTGATCGATTTCGAGATGTATGACGGCTTCGACTCAGGCTTGGCGGTCTTCGCCTCAAGCGAGGGCATCCGCTTTTCTTCTGTTGGCGATCAGGCTGGGCAGAAATCCCAGGATCTAGTAGCTTTGAAGGGCGAAAGGCCGCTCGATTTGGCAGGGCGGTTCCTCAAATACCCGAGATTGAGAATATTAGAGTGAGGAGCCAGAAATGAGTGAATGCCCACTAGAAGTTGATGCGCTTATTGAATGGCTTCGCTCAACGGCGACAAAGTTGGATGAGAGCAGGATCGTCTTAGCCGAGATTCGTGAAAGAAGAGAATATCTGCCTGCTGCCTATGCAGAATTTCAGACTGATAGCATGACTGGCGGAATCAGCGGCTGGGTCAATGGACTGTTCGATTTCGAGATTTATCGCGGCGTAGACGGCAAGCAAATATTTTTTCGGCACGAAGAAGTCTCTACCTTGGATTCGCCAGCTTTAGCAGCAGCCTTGGCTGACTTTATTGATGCCCTCTCCAATAGCCCATCAGAGCAAAAAGGCGGTGGCAGTGTGATGGGCTAGCCGGACCCCACCAAATGGGGTACCTGCAATCGCGTAAGGTTCTGCGATTGCTAATCGTGGTGCGATGATAATTGGGAATTCGTTTGCGAAGTTCGATATGGACAAAACAGAATTACACGAGTTTTTTACCAACGCCGTCATTCGTTCTGCTTTAGGTATAAGCTTGGGCCACGTCCTACACCATTATTTGGAAATTGTATTGTCATCCCAGAATCTATCCATTTCCCTAACCGGCTCTGCTTTTGACCTTCCGGATCAAACGGAAGCGTTTGTGGTGACCGCCGCAGAATGCCAGAAAGCACAACAGTGGACCTCACTCGATGGCGAGGTTCGGCAACCCGATAACCTCTTATTGTGTCGGCAAGAGCTAAACTTCGAACGCTTCTGGACCCAAGAACGGACTGTTCGTTACTACTCGAGTCTTCAATACCGCAATCAGGGATTGAAAACGGAAGGTTTGCTTCGTTCGACTGCCGCGATTGAATTCAGAGCGGTATCGTGCACTGCAAACCGTCTTGTTTTGTTTTCAACCTATGAGTATCCCTGTTCTATCGAGTTGGCTACTGAACCAGCGAGGTGCAATGAAATTCTAAGCGAACTCTCAGAGTTCTCCCTGCTGTGAATGCTAGTTCACTCGCCCACCTCTTCCGAAGCCTCTTAAAAAGGTCATCAGCCAGAGAGTCTGTCGGAAATTAGAATGTTTCTGCCCGATGGGTTTCCGGTTATGACCCCCACGTTCATCCAGCAAGCTGAGCAAAATACGCCCGAAGCAAACTCGATGCATCCCAACCACTTCTTGAGCCAGCGCGTCACCGAGTCCGTACCTTGCCTGTTTCCTGCAGATCTCCCCGCCTGCTACTACCCGAACCCCCTCCCAAGCCATAATAAAACCAGCCCCATGGCCGCCCAAGAGCCTCAACCCATCACCGTCCTCCTCCAGCAATGGCACGCCGACGACCCCTCCGCCCTCGCCTCCAAATTCCTCACCAAGGGTTCAGGACATGGTGCGGGATAACCACCCCTCTCAGTCAAGCCCTACGGTGCGACGCTTTACCAACGAACGCGGTCCCAACCCTGATACACCAGCATCCCCGCAAACGCAAGAAACAGCCCATGTCCGACGAGTAGCCTGCCGATATTGACTTCCTTTGCTAGCCGCGCCACGGCCTGGGCGGGATTGCCGGTGTTAACGAAAATCGTCTCTTCTTGCCCAAGCGCAAAATTCCGGGCGAAGTCTTCCGCCTCGCCTCTGGTAAGAAAGTGCTCTCCACCTTCGATGAGCACGCCATTGGCGAAGGCCTGGCCTTGCCAAACGTAGTCCAAGGAGACGTCGCAGCTGAATTGGTTGGCACCATCCAGATAGAAAACTTCGCGGACTTCTACAGCCCGGATGTAGCCGGCCACCGGCGACCAATCGTGCTGAAGCCGCCTGCGCCTCCACTGGATCACAGCCATCAGGAGAGAGAAGAGTCCTATTAAGAAGCCGGCCAAACCAATTACGGCCAACAGGCCACGCAAAAACTCAAGAGAAGCCATCTGGTCAACACCTCATAGCTATTGGCGTAATGGAGGACGAAATTGATTCAATGGAGCCGAGCGCTAAATAAGCGACGTAGAATCAAGCCATGGTCAACCGACTCGACCGCATCACCATCAACTCCGAACAATGCGGCGGACGTCCCTGCTTGCGTGGCCTTCGCATTCGCGTCTCCGACGTTCTCACCTATCTCGCGGCCGGCGACAGTTATGACGAGATCCTCGAAGCCCATCCGGATCTGGTCCGCGAAGATATCCTCGCCGCCTTCGCCTACGCCGCCGCCCAATCCGGCAACTCCGTGGTCCGCGTCGCTTGAGATTTCTGCTCGATAACCAACTCCCCGCCGGCTTGACCTCGCTTTTCCTTGGCCCATGGTATGGAGTGTCAGCACGTTTGAGCCCTCGATCCCTCCGGGCCACGCCTGGTATGGTGCCGCACTGACTCGATGCGCGCCAACGCCAATGGCTTGCACCCCAACCACTCCCTGAGCCAGCGCGTCACCAAGTCCGAACCCTGCCTGTTTCCAGCAGATCTTCCCACCCAGCCAGAACCCGAACCCCCTCCCAAGCCATAATAAAA
>JBIPMY010000282.1:0-8136 GCA_044376335.1 Bryobacter sp. | reverse complement strand
CTTCAGTTCTGAAATCGGGAGCGGGTACACAGAGAACTCGAACCACTTCGGGAACCTCCTGAACGAACTGACATTCAATGACCCCTTCGACGCCTTTGAGGGCGGGATCGAGGCGCCCGACCCATCCTCGCTGCCTGCTGAAGAGATAGTCTTCGCGGCGGCCTTCGATGGATTCAATCATGGGCATGTTGCGACCACACGGGCAGCGATCGGAGTCTGCCCAGGTGGCACGATCGCCAACCCGATAGCGAATCAGTGGCATGGCCCGATTGACCAGACCGGTAAGGACGACATCGCCAACCTCGCCCGGGCGAGCAGGACGGCCATCTGGAGTGACAATTTCGGTGACTCCAAAGAGCGGATGAGTGTGCATACGGCGGTAGCGGCACTGGAACCAGAAGCTTTGCATCTCAGTCTGACCGTACTGATCGAAGACCTTGGCGCAGAATGCAGCTTCGATGGTTTCTCTTTGGTCGGAGAGGAGTGTCTCGGCGCTGGTGAGAATGGCTGGGATACGCAGAGTTTTTCTGCGATGGTGCAAGGCGTGCTGAGCCAGAAGATAAATGGCCGAGGGGTAGCCACTCAAATAGGCGGGCGCGAAGCGCTCGATGGCATCGAGATATCTGGGAATCGTTTCGGAGTTCAGGTGCACCGTGGAGAGGAGCATCGCCCGATTGGCCCAGTCAAATCGCCAGAATCTGGAGGGGTGATCCCCCGGTGCGACCAATTTGCCGGTGAATTGAGCGCGGCGCAGAAAGCGGCTGACCCCGGCCTGCTCGCGGTAGCGCTCCACATAGGCGTATTGACGAGAAACGGCATCCGGTTCATAGAAGAGCTGCATGGGGGAACCGGTGGTGCCCGAAGTGTTCCAGCCGATCCATTTGCGATTGGGTTTGCCGCCCGAGAGAAAGGAGGATGGGTTCGAGCGCAGGGTCGCTTTTTCTGTAATGGGCAAGGTAGAGAAAGCGGACCAATCTCCGGCGCGCAGATTGTTCCAGGTAAGGTTGCGCAACTGAGCCTGGTAGTACGGGACAGTTGCGCCCGCGTGGGTGAGCATTCTTTTGAGCCGGGCGACTTGAAGCAATTCCAGCTGAAGTGGAGAAGACATTTCTGTCGCCTTGAGAAGATCGTATTCTTCCTGAAAGGCTCCGCCGTAGCGCTGGCGATAGTAGAGGGCACCCTGGGCAGTTACAGCGAGATCCTGCAGCCAGGCCGGAAGCTGGGTATAGATGGCCTCAAGCTGCTTCATATGCGGGTTCCTTGAGCGGAAGGCTGGCAGCCCAGGCAGCGGGCGGCATGAGCAGGAGTTCTGGCTCTGGCATTGGTGTGGTGGGCTTGAATCTGGTGATGGCTGCAGCGGCAGGGTCGGTGAGATGGGCGAGAGCCGGCACCTGATGCCAGTCAAAACCCGACAGAGCTGTAGCGAACAGATCGATCTGACCTGGATCTGTACCAAAGAGAAGACAGCCCATGTCGCGGGGTTGGGGCCGTAAGGGGCCGTCGCCTTCGCCCGCAACAACGGCATCGAGCAAGGTCAGAATGGGGCGAGGAGAGGAGAGTTTCACCCCATTCGGACCAAGCCATCGGGCAATGAACACCATGTCGTGAATGGTTCGCCATAAAGTGTCATTACCGGGCCATGCGCCACCGAAAACAAGTGGGGCGTTAGAGCGTTGCCGTGAGGCAAGAAGGGATTTGCGCGCCGAACGAATGACCTCACCCGGCATGACGCGCTCAAACCAGGGACGGATTCTTGCCAGCAAATCACCGGCAAAGGAATCGGGATACTCATCACCACCGCGGCAGGGAGGGCCCACTCGGAAGTGGGGCAGATATGCTTTGTCACAGTTGATGCCGATGAAGTTTTTCAGAGCACCGGTGACTCCGGTTTTGACGTGCGTCTTCCACTTCGGGAGGTTGATCACTACATCGCTGTCGAGCAGCGAATTCGCGATGCGGTAGCGATGAACACCCGGACTGTGATGGGCGGAGGTGGTAGAGGAATCATAGTTGGAAACGCCAAAGTGATGACGACCGTCGAGCAATTCCTCCAGTCGGCTTTCGGTGGCAAGATCAACGACGGTGTCGCCGCTGGCGTCACCAGGAGCTTCGCGGCTGGACTGGACAACACCCGTGCTTTCATCGGTTTCAGCAATGACCCGACGGAGGTCGCGCAAGTGGACAGGGATCGAACGGGCGTGCCAGTCAAGCAAGAGCGGTGAAATGGCACTTTGCGTGAGGAGGAGTTCGAAATTGGCACTCTGGAGTGGCGCATCGGCCAGGATGATTTCGCCCTCGATCGACCCTTTCGAATTGGTAAGGGCACGAGCGACAAGCTCAACTACAGGCCGCAGGATTGAAGTGTGGGTGATGAGGGCTTCGAGAACAGACCAGTCCTCAGCGGCATGACGAACCCAATTCGGCTTGACCAAAACACGCATGCCAGGTTGGATCCAATGACGGAAAGGATTCAGCGGATCGAGACCCGTGTTGGCAAAGAGGGCGTTTACACCGTTGTGGATGCCGACCAGTTTGTTGGGATCAATCGCAGGATATGGTGGCTGTTTGCGAAGGATTAGCGGATGGTCAAAATCAGGCAGCATTGGACAACTCCTGCTCGAAGGGATGGACAGAGGCATAGTCGCGGACGGCCTCATAGAATTGCTTGCGCTGGGGCTGAAGGACGGATCGCTCAAAGCCTCTGGCAGCAGCCTGATTGCGGGCCGACATCTCTGACCAGAGCTCTGGCGCGGATGCGAACTCCATGAGCTTGAGAGTTAAAAGATCGGCAGAGTTGGCAGGGACAATCCAACGGGCAGGAAGAAGGTCTGGCATGGCACCAACATTGCTGCAAATGGCAGGAAGCCCGGCAGCCATGGCCTCCAGAAGAGCGCGAGGAATGCCTTCTGCGCGGGAGGGCAGCACGAACAAATCCGAGCGGGCGAGCCACGAGCGAACCTGCTCGGCCCCGCCGAGGGCACCAGTGATGCGGACTCTGTCGCCAATACCAGTAGCGGCAGCAAGTTCGAGAAGTCTGGTTCTGCTCTCGCCGTCTCCAGCAAAGGTAAGGTTGAAATCAAGACCCTGCTGCCTGCATTTGGCGAGAGAGCGGATCAGGAGATCTTGCCCTTTATAGAGAAGATCGAGAAAGCCAACACTGATGATCTCCAGCGTTGAGCCGGCTGGCCTCGAGCGTAGAGGGAGGAAGGCTTCGGAGGGAAGATCTACATCGGAGATGCTTCCGGACCAGATGGCGGCGCTGGGTGGATTAGCCTCACGGGTGGAAGAACCCGTAACGTAATTGGCAACCCGGGCACGTGAGCAGAGTTCTCGAGAACGCCGGCAGAAGTAAGGACGGAAGAGATAGGCGAGGCCATGAGGAGATACGCCGGGAGCGAAAAAGTCGTGAGGGTCAGTGAGGATTTCGACCGCGTAAGGGCGCTGGATACGCTCGAGCCGAGAGGCGAGCAGAAAGCCGGTCTGCGAGGGGATACGCAGTAGAAAAGCGCCATCGAGTTGAGTAATCCCGGAGAGAACTTCGGAAATGCTTGAGTGACGGCGTAGATACTGGAAGGGCCCAACATAGCTGGGTACTGCAATGAGCTCGACACCGGGACCGTTGACCAGACGGACGTTTGGCGGGGCAGCCGAGACAGGCGCGGTGCGGCCGATTACGCGAACTTTGTCGAAGACTGTTAGCGCTAGCTGGAGGAAGTCATAGGTTGGCGGGGTGTGGCTCCAGACAGAACCGTCGGGGCTTTGGAGGAAGCGCTGGTCGACGACGAGGTTTAGGACACTTGGATTCTTAGCTGGCATAAATCTTGGTGAGTGAGCGAAGGTTCGATTCAATTGAGTAGGGTGAGTCGAGGAGAGCGTGCTGGCGCTCGGCCCGGTTGAGATGTGGCATGGTACGCATTTCCAAAATGAAATTCACCCAGTCACTTATAGGCAAATCAAGGGCCAAACGACGAGTGAGGGCGGGAAGCAGGTTGAGCTCTTGCGGCAGGTGAGAGGCGATCAGGGTGGGAAGGCCTGCGGCCTGAGACTCAAGGGCGGCAAGGCCCAAGCCCTCGGAATGGCTTGGAAATACAAAGAGGTCAGCAGCAGAAAGCAGGGAGGGGATATCGTTGCGGTTGCCCCAAAAAGTGACGTGAGAGTGAATGCCGAGAGAGCGGGCAAGAGACTCAAGGCTTGTGCGCAAGGGCCCGTCACCGATGAGCCAGAGCCTGGTTGCAGGATCGCGGGCAACCAGCTCTGCAGTGAGGTGGAGGAGGAAGTGGTGGTTCTTTTCAGGAACCAGTCGCCCCACATGTACCAAAGTGAAACGTGAGGGTTCACGGCGGGAAGGAGCATTGAGCAGGGGCTCAAAACTGGTTCCACATGGGAGGATCTGGACTCGCTCGGAATTGGCACCGAAAAGGTCTGCCGCTGCGCCCGTACTGACGGCCAGCTTTACGTTGGCCAGAGACTGGAGCAAAACTTGTGATGCCTGCTCGTAGCCACGGCGCAGGGGAGAACGTGTAACGGGGCCGCGTCTGAAATCGGCATGACTCTGGGAGATCCTCAGCCTGACTCCGTGGAAAGCGGCGATGGCCAGGTGGAAAACGCTGGCGTGATGATTGTGGCAATGTACGGCGTCAAAAGGGCCGTGTTGCTGGAGGAGGCTTGAAAAACTGCGAGCCGATTGTACGGATTGCCGTGGGGGAGGACAGAAGTGGAGATGTGCGCCGAGAGCGTGGAGCCCCGGGGCTAGAGAGCCGAAATCCTGCTCTTCCAAAGCAAAGTGAAATTCGGGCCTTGTTGATTGTGGCCAGGCGCGGACAAGGCGATCGAGCCAACACTCAATGCCACCGGGATTTAGTTGACGCAATACGTGAAGGACCTTCATATCTTTGCAGCCTGAACTTTGTGGGCCGAGTTTGCCAGGAGGATGAAGGACACAATCAGGGTGGTGGCACCAGTTACGGCGAGGGTGAGGGCGGCGCCGGAATAGCCCCAAGCCGGGATGAACCAAAAGCTGCTGGCCGCACTGGCAAGGAGAATGGAGGCCCCGACGATGAGCAACTCGTTGTAGAGCCGCTTGGCGGTAAGGGCAAAACCAATCATCGAGGCGGGCCAAACCGTGAATTGAGCGAGGCCGAGAGCAAAAAGAATGTCATGGGCCTGTTGGGTAGGGGTAAGACGAAGCAGATCGAAGAGGACAGGTTCAGCCGCCTGCTCGACGGCAAAAGCCAGAAGCGCACCGAGGAGCGGAATCGCGCTCCAGATGGCGACTCTGCCAAGGGAAGCCGAGGGGAGCTGCGGGAGAAGACTTTGCCCGAATGAAGTGGCCAGTATTACCCCGATCTGAAGCAGAACCGAAAGGGTGGCAAAAAGCCCGAGAGTGGCAGCATCGGTGCTGTTTTCGAGGACGATGCGGGGGATACTGCCACTGGAGGTTTGGAGGAAAAGTACGAGGCCGAGAACGAAGCCACGGCTGAGAACTGGCGACAAAGCCGGCCAATGGAGCGTCAGGGGCAGGGGCCGCAAGCGCCAGTCGAAGAGGAGTAAAAGCATGAAGCTGAAAGAGAGAAAGAGTAAAAAAGCAAGAACGGGTGAAGGAGCGAGGCAGATGGCCGCAACGAGGCCCAAAGCACGAAGGGCCTGACTGAGGGCAGCCCGGGGGAGGTTGCCGGAACGTTGGAGATCTGCCTGAAAAATTTCAGCCCAGGAATCCATCAGGCGCGCGGCCATCCAGATTCCGACCAGGGGAGTAAAAACGATCGAAAATCCGAGTACGAGTAGGGTGGCCGGCAGCGTTATGATGGCTCGCAGGCTGGCCGTGACCGATAACGGAAGTTCCTCTGAGGAATGGGTAAGGAGTAAAGCCTTGAGCTGGAAATTTAGCAATTGAGCCAGAGGCGAGGTGACGGCAAGGGCGTAGGCGAATTGACCGGCTGCCTCAAGGCCATGCCAGCGGCCCAATAACAAAAGGGCGAGAAAAGGGCCAGCAGCCTGGGATACGTTGGCAATCGCAACCCAGGCTGTGTCCTGCCACCAGCGGCTTTGTCGGAGTAGCGTAGAAGCAGCTGAAATGGGGAAGGCCATAAGGCTCAGGAGCGCTCTTTGTCGGCGTAGTATTTGCCGTAGTAGCCGTAGTAGCTGTAGCTGTCGCTCATGGACTTGTTGACCTGATTGAGAACCAGACCAAGAACGTTGGCGCGGAGCCGGGTGAGCATCTCGATTACGCTAGCGACCTGCTTGCGCGAAGTGCTGCCTGCGCGAGCGACAACGATGACGCCATCGACGCTGATGGCCATCTCGAGTGGCTCAGCAAAGCCGAGTAGGGGCGGGGCGTCGAGGATGACGAGCTGATAGTCCTGCAGCAGATCTTCGACGATTTTGTCCATACGCCCCTGAATCCAATCGTCAGGGCGGCGAGTGGGACTGCCGGCGGTAAGGATCGAGAGATTCGCGCAGGCCAAGGAGGGTTGGATGAGATCTCTGATCTCGCCTTTGCCCTGAAGGTAGCCACCGAGACCGAGGTTGTTCTCGATGCCGAAGCGGCGATGAACACTTGGCTTTCTCATGTCGCCATCGATCAGGAGTGTCTTTGAACCCTGCAGAGCGTGGGTGAGGGCAAGATGCGCGGCGACGGTAGATTTGCCTTCAGCGGGCTGGGCACTGGTGACCAGCAGAGACCGGAAGTTGCGGTCAAAGTTGGTGAGCAGGATTGCGTTGCGGAGGGTACGGATTGCCTCCTCATAGCCACCCAGGGTTTTGTAGCCGTCACTGACGGATTTAACAAGAGCATCTGTCGTGTCGCCCACCTTAGCGAGGCCGATCGCGTGGCGCCAGGACTTTACCTCAGGCAGGCTGCCGAGGACTTCGATACCGAGAGAGTTTTTCACCTGTTCGGGATCGCGCAGGGTGTTGTCGAGGGCATCAAAGGCGAGTGCGCCGACAAAGGCAATCACGATCGAAATGATAAAGGCCAGGAGGGTATTGATGAGCAAGTTGGGCGAAACAGGCTCAAGCGGGATACGGGCCAAATCTGCAATGCGGATGGCGCTGTTCTGGAAGCTGGAATTGATACCGGCTTCTTTGATCTTGCGAACCAGCTCTTCGTAAAGCTTTTTGTCGGCTTCGGCTTCGCGACGCAGATTGAGATAGTCGAAACTTCGGGAGTTCAATTGATCGAGTTCGGTTTTGGCATCCTGGACCTGACGGGCGAGCATGCGCTCGCGATTGAGGGCCTGCTCGTATTCGACGTTTACGCCCTGCTGGATATTGGTGTTTACGAGACTAAGCTGGCGTTCGAGCTCAGTGACCTGAGCCTGGGAGCGGCGGTGTTCCGGGTGGTTGGCCCCATAGTGAGCCTGCACTTCGGAGAGCTTTTGCCTGGCTTCGCTTAAGCGCTCATCGAGCTTGCGCATGGTTTCGCCCTGAGAGGAAACCTGAGCGGCGGCGGTTGAGCCTCCCTCGACACTGCGCCAGGCTGCTTCCTTTTTGACACGGTCTGCCTGGGCGGCGGTAAATTCCTGATTGATTTGCAGCAGGCGAGCCGAGATGATGTTGGTTTTGTCTTCAGGGTTGATTACGTTGAGATCGCGTTCAAATTTGGCGAGAGCCGCGGAGGAGGATTCCATTTTGGCGCGTAGCTCGTCGAGTTGCTTTTCCATAAAGCGCGACAGACCTGCCGAGGATTGAAAGCGGATGTTATAGGTATGGTCGAGATAGGAATGTGCGATGGCATTTACGGTTTCAGAGGCGAGCTTCGGGTCTGTCGAACGATAGCTGACGAGCATCAAATATGTGTTTGGGGGACGGGAGACCTTGAGGCCTTCGAGGGCCATGGGAGCGGCGTTTTGCTGCGCCTCGGTGTACTTGCCTACGAGACGGAAGCGTGAGGGCTTGCGCAGGGGAAGATGGAAGCGTTCTACGACCGGGCGCAGGACAGAATCGGACTGCAGCATTTTGACCTGTGTGGCGAGGAACTGGTCTGAATCGTTGGAGAGGGCGCGATTGGATTCCTGACCAATGACCCCGGTTGGAGTTTGACGATCGACATCAATCGTGACAGTGGCTTCGTAGACGGGCGTCATCTGCATGGAGACAGCCAGGGCGGTGAGGGTGACCCCGATTACCCACAGGGCA
>JBIPMY010000122.1:0-14899 GCA_044376335.1 Bryobacter sp. | reverse complement strand
CGGTTCCGGCGGCGGCACCCAGAGCGTCTTCCACTCCCGCAACGCTCTTGGCTCCATCGCCAAATTCATGGGCCGCCACAGCTTCAAGGCTGGCTACGACTACCGTGTTCTCAACGTCGACTTCATCAACTTCGCCGCTGCTGGTGCCTATAGCTTCAACGACACCTTCACCCGGCGCGATCCCAATCGCGGTAACGATGGCACCGGCTCAGACCTCGCCAGCCTCCTCCTCGGCTATCCTGCCAGCGGCAACGTCACCCTCAACACCAAGTACTACCAATACGTGAGATACCACGGCTTCTACTTCCACGATGACTTCCGTGTAAACTCCAAGCTCACCCTCAACCTCGGCCTCCGTTATGAATACGAAACCGGCCTCCGTGATCGCAACAACAACCTGATCGTAGGCTTCGATCCCACCATCGCCAACCCGATAGGGCAGGGAGCCAAAGGTGCCCTACAATACGCCGGCGTCGGCGGCGCACCCACCGAATGCTGCTCACCCTCCAACAAGAAGTTCGCCCCGCGCTTCGGCATCGCCTACCAGCTCAGCCCCAAAACCACCATCCGCGGCGGCTACGGCATCTTCTGGGCACCAGTCAGTTACGGCGGATTCTCCAGCCTCGGCTACAGCCAGCAGACAGACTATGTCGGCTCCTTCGACGGCGGCCAGACTCCCGCAGGCTCCCTCAGCAACCCATTCCCCAGAGGCCTCGACAAGCCAGTTGGTAACACTCTCGGCCTTCGTGCCGGCATCGGCCAAACCCTCAGCTACATGAACCCCGACGCAGGTTCAACAGCCGTCCACCAGATCGCCTTCGACGTGCAGCGGCAAATGCCCGGCGGAGTCGTCATGGCCATCGGCTATGTAGGCTCCCGCACTACCAACCTCATCCTCGGCTCGGGCGCCGTCAACATGAATCAGCTCACCCCCGACAAGTTCTCCCAGGGTGCAGCACTCCTGCAGAACGTCCCCAACCCCTTCTTCAACAACGGCGGCCTCAATATCATCGGCTCGGCCAACGTCCAACGCCTGCAGCTCCTCCGCCCCCACCCGCAATTCTCAGCCGTAAACATGAGCTTCAACAACTCCAACGACGCCCTCTACGATTCGATGGTCATCAAGGCCCAGAAGCGCTTCGCCTCCGGCCTCAGCTTCCTCTCTTCTTGGACCTGGTCCCGCAACAAGGACGCCAGCTTCGGCTCCAGTAACTTCTTCACTTCCATTCCCGGCAGTGCCCAGAACAGTTACAACCTCGACGCTGAGTACGGCCTCAGCACCAGCCACACCCCACACGCAGTCAAGGGCAGCATCACCTACGATCTCCCCTTCGGCAAGAACAAGGCCTTCCTCTCCCAGGGCGCTCTCCTCAACCAGTTGGTAGGAGGCTGGCAGATCAATTCCGTCTACATGTTCCAGACCGGCTTCCCACTCTCGGTCTTCCAGAACCAGAACTTCAATTCCATCTTCGGCAACGGCCTCATGCGTCCCAATGCAGCCGGCTTCGCGCCGGAGACCACCGGTCGCCTCCAGGATCGTCTCGACAACTACCTGAACCCCGTAGCCTTCACCACGGCCCCGCAATTCACCTTCGGCAACGTAGCAAGAACGATTAGCTACCGCAGCCCCGGCACCATCAACTGGGACATGTCTCTAAACAAGACCTTTACCGTGATGGAACGCTTCAAAGGCCAGTTCCGTGCCGAAGCCACCAACGCCTTCAACACCCCGCAGTTCAACGGGCCAAACACCGCCTTCGGCAACGTAAACTTCGGCCGCATCACCCAGCAAGCCAACTTCCCCCGCTACATCCAGATCGGAGTCCGCGTCACCTACTAACCTCGAAACTGCAAGGAGCGGCGAACCCTCAAGTTCACCGTTCCTTACTGTTTTTTGCAATCCATAGAGCCAACTCTTCCTCAGTCACAGTACCGGCGGCAAGACCCAACATAGTTTCTATCGCATCGACTTGGGATGCGGTAAGACGATAGCCGTTGATGGCTAAGAAAAGTCCGGCGCAAAGAAAAGCAGCCCGCTTGTTTCCATCGACAAATGCATGGTTTTTCGCGATGCCATAACAATAGGATGCCGCCAACTCGGCCAAAGTGGCGCTGGAGTGGTAAGCATAGGTATTGAGCGGTCGTGCAAGAGCAGATTCAAGCAAGCCTTCATCCCGAAGCCCACGCCCGCCCCCAAATTCAGAAAGGCTTTCTTCATGCAAAAGCAGAAGAGCCTTCTTACTGACCCAGCGAGGTTCTGAGCTCATTTGGCAAGTTCTTTGAAGGTCTCGCGATACTCTTTCATGAACTCTCGTCCAGCCTTCAGCTCATCTTCAATTGCCGGGTCGTATGGTGTTATGAGGTACCCTTCCGCAGTCTCAATGGCATAAAGCATATCGCCCTTCTCCACCTTCATCCGGGCAAGCATTTCCTTCGGAAGAATAGCCCCAGTCGAAGTCCCAATTCTCGTCAATTTTAAAGATGTGGTCATGGCTTTTCTAACTCTTATTCTAATCAATATTAGAATGGAATTCCGGGCTCCACTACATTCTAAAAAAACGCGAGGCAATCGCCGTCAATTGATACCCTAACATCAATGAAATTGTTTCTGGCGTTCTCTGCTACCTCTCTCCTTCTCGCCGCCGAAGGCCGCCAACTCCTCCAGCGCCCCACCCTCAGCCAGACCCACATCGCCTTCTCCTACGCCGGAGACCTCTGGACCGTCGCCCGCACCGGCGGAACCGCCATCCGCATCACCTCGGGCGTCGGCACTGAATCCGAACCCGCCTTCTCCCCCGACGGCCAAACCATCGCCTTCACCGGCGAGTACGACGGCAACGTCGACGTCTTCACCATCCCGGTCACCGGTGGCACCCCCAAACGAATCACCTTCCACCCAGACCCCGACAACGCCATTGGCTGGACGCCCGACGGCAAAAGCATCATCTTCCGCTCGGCCCGCGAATCCTTCTCCCGCTACACCAAACTTTTCACCGTCTCCTCCGAAGGCGGTCTCCCCCAGGCCATGCCCCTGCCCATGGGCTACTCTGGCGCATACTCGCCAGACGGCAAAACCTTCGCCTACGCCCCGCTCGGCGTTGGCGGCGGCTTCACCAACTACATCGCCTGGAAGCGCTACCGTGGCGGCCGCGCCAGCTACATCTGGCTTGCCAACATGGCCACCCTCGACACCGTTAAGATCCCCCGCACAGACTCGCAAGACTTCGACCCCATGTGGCTCGGCGACAAAGTCTACTTCCTCTCCGATCGTACCGGCAAAGCCAGCCTCTACCGTTACGACCCCTCCTCCAAATCCGTCACCGACCTCGTCAAAAACACCGGCTACGACATCAATTCCGCCAAGGCTGGCCCCGGCGGCATCGTTTATGACCAATTCGGCGACATCCACATCTACGACGTCAAAACCGGCAAAGACACCATCATCAAAATCGACATCACCGGCGATATGCCCGAAGTCCGCCCCCGCTTCAGCGACGTCTCAAATGAAATCCGCAACATCGGCATCTCCGCCACCGGCGTCCGCGCCGTTGTCGAAGCTCACGGCGAAATCCTTACAGTGCCGTTCTCAAAAGGTGACACCCGCAACCTCACCAACTCACCGGGCGTCATGGAGCGCACCCCCGAATGGTCCCCCGACGGCCAAAGCATCGCCTACTTTTCCGATCAGGACGGCCCCTATGCCCTACACATCAAGCCCCAAAGCGGCGTGGGCGAAGTAAAGAAGATCTTCATCTCCAAAGACCCCGCTTACTACCGCAATCCCCAATGGTCACCCAACAGCAAGTACATCGCCTTCCACGACAACCGTCTCAACTTCTGGTACGCCGAAATCGCCACCGGCAAAGTCACAAAAATTCATACCGACCGTATCTCCGATAACAACCCAGACCTCGCGTGGTCACCCGATTCCAACTGGATCGCCTTCACCCCGGCACTGCCCAACCGCATGCACGCCGTCTATCTCTACTCCCTCGAATCCGGCAAGGCCACTCAAATCACCGACGGCCTGAGTGACGCACGTTCCCCCGCCTTCGATCGCGACGGCCAATACCTCTACTTCGCCGCCAGCACCGACTTCGGCACCTCCATCAGTGGCCTCGATATGAGCAGCGACGCTTTCTCGACAACCCGTAGCATCTACGCAATCGTCCTCAACAACGAAAGCCCATCCCCTGTCGCTCCCGAAAGCGATGAAGAAAAGCCTGCCGCCGAACGCACACCCGCAAAGCCGGCGCCCAAGCCCACCCGCGTAGACCTCGACGGCATCGCCAGCCGCATCGTCGCCTTGCCGCTTCCTGCCCGCACCTACGGTGGCCTCGTCGCAGGCAAAGCCGGAATCCTCTTCCTGTCAGAAAGCAGAGCCTCAGGTCGCGCCGGCGCTGGCCTCGGCCGCACCCTCCACAAGTTCGACCTCAAAACCAAGAAGCTCGAAACCTTCGCCCCCGGCGTCTCAGACTATGCCGTCTCCGCCGACGGTGAAAAGATTCTCCTTGCGATGAGCACACCCGGCGACACAGCCGCCCCGCGTCAAAGCTACGCCATCGTCAGCACCGCCACA
Organism: Bryobacter sp.; assembly: GCA_044376335.1. Lineage (GTDB taxonomy): Bacteria > Acidobacteriota > Terriglobia > Bryobacterales > Bryobacteraceae > Bryobacter. Next base: position 10,320 of record JBIPMY010000122.1, on the reverse strand, counting down.
CCCATGAAGCCCGGCGACGGCACCCTCCGCATCAACAACCTGCAAGTCCGCATCGAACCCATGGCCGAATGGCAGCAGATGTACCGCGAAGTGTGGCGCATCCAGTCCGCCTACTTCTACGATTCCAAGTTCCACGGGGTCAACATCCAGGAATCCGAACAAACCTTCGCCCAATACGTCAAAGGCATCTCCTCGCGCGCCGAACTCAACTACATCTTCCAGGAAATGCTAGGCGAATTCAGCGTCGGCCACCTCCGCGGTGGTGGCGGTAACATCCCCAATCCCAAACGCATCCCCGGCGGCCTCCTCGGCGCAGACTACGAGATATCGGGCGATCGTTACCGTCTCAAGCGCATCTACTCCGGCGAAAGCTGGAACCCCCAACTCCGCTCTCCACTCGTACAGCCCGGCCTCAAAGTGCAGCAGGGCGAATTCATCCTCTCGATCAACGGCGAAGATCTGAAAGCCCCAACAGACATCTCCCAACTCCTCGAAGCCACCGCCAATCGCACAGTAACTCTCAAGCTCGCCTCAGACGCCAATGGCTCCAATTCCCACGATGTCACTGTAGTCCCCGTGGCCTCGGAAACCGCCCTCCGCAATCTATCCTGGATTGAAGACAACCGCCGCAAAGTCGACCAGCTCAGCAACGGCAAACTCGCCTACGCCTACATGCCCGACACCGGCCTCGGCGGCCTCACCAGCTTCAACCGTTACTTCTTCGCCCAAACCGATCGTCAGGGCCTCGTCCTCGACGAGCGCTTCAACGGCGGCGGCCAGGTGGCAGACTATGTCATCGAAGTCTTGAAGCGCCCGCTCATGAGCTACTGGAAGCCCCGCTACGGCGACATCTACAAAACCCCAGCCGGCTCCATTCAGGGCCCCAAGGTAATGATCGTCAATGAATTCGCGGGCTCCGGCGGCGATGCCATGCCCTGGCTCTTCCGTCAGGCCAAACTCGGCACCCTCGTCGGCAAGCGCACCTGGGGCGGTCTCGTTGGTATTGGTGCAATTCCCCCACTCATGGATGGCGGCAACGTCACCTCACCCAGCTTCGGCTTCTTCAGCCCTGCTGGCGAATGGGAAGTGGAGAATCGTGGTGTTGCACCAGACGTAGAAGTTGACCTCGATCCCAAATCCGTAGCTGCCGGTCGTGATCCCCAACTCGAAAGGGCCGTCAGTATTGCCATAACCGAACTCGGCAAAATGACGCTACCTACTCCAAAGGTCCCCAACTTCCCCGACTACCACCACCCGAACTAATTACGGAAGCGCAAACTTCCGCCCTGCTGTATCTTCGCAATCAGCCCGACGATGTCAGCCTCTTCCACGGGTTTTCTCAGCATCGAAGACGAAGATCCGTCCAGCAATTCAGTGCTCTGTTCCTCGGCGCTTTCACTCAGCAACGCAAAGTGCGGAGTCCGGTGATGCACCTTTTGAAATAGCTCGGCCCACGTCCCACCCTCAGGGCTTGCACTGGCAAATACAATGTCAAAACGCATCTTCTCCGCCAGGTCCACTGCTTCTTCGATATTCCCAACGGGAATCAATCTGTGGTTTAGCTCTCCAAAGATCGATAGCATCTTACGTTGAGACTGCATCTCGGGCTCAACCAGCAAAGCCGTAATCGTCCCTCTTTGAGGAGCAAATTGCAGCGCAGTGGCAAAGTCTTCGAGAGGGCTCGAATTCAGTGCCGGCAACTCCACGTCATACCGGTATCGTCCGGCCCGCATCGTTGTAAACCTTACTTCGCCGCCATAAGACTGCAACAGTCCCCTGGTAATGGCCAGCCCTAAAGCAGACCCGCTAAAGTCTGGTCCCTCTCCATCTCCAAACGGCCCCGAGAATTCAATCTCGATCATCGCTCTTCGCCCGATCCTGCTCAAACCTACCTCAAAGAAATGCTCAAGCGAGTAAGTAGCCGCCGCCTTGGCATGCAACAAAAGGCCCTCAAACACTCGCGTCAGTTGATCCTGAGATCCAAGCACATAAATACTCTCCGACCCAAGATTTGCCTCACTCTCAATTTGAGCCTTCCGCAAGTCCTCATCCATCTCTTCCATCAGCCGCTGAAACAGAAAGCGTAAGTCCACCGGCCGCGCATCAATCTGCTCTGCCCGCGCAACAGCCACAATCCGCTTCACGGTTTCGCTCGCCTTGTGCACCTGCTCATGAATCGCCGCCGCATCGCTAGTCCCCAGCGCCGCCGTCAACTCTCGAATCTTCTCCAGCGGAGCATTCAACTCCGTCAGCACCCCGTGAATCAATTGCCCCGCCACCGCCAGTTTTTCACTCCGGTGAATCTGCTCCCTTACCGCACACTCTTCTAGTCCTTCAAAATACTGGCAAGCATCATTGGCCAGATGCTGTACCGCAGGTTGCAGCGCTTCAATCAGCAATTGCCTTCCCGCCGGGCCTGTCAGCACCAGTGCCCCTCTTGCCTCGTTACGGTTTCGCATCGGAATCACCAGCAACGACTTCGATTCTTCATCCTTGCCATGCAACAAATCAGCCGAGTTGGTATCCACAAACTGCAGCAGCGTTTTATTCTTCACCGCAAGCGCAATCCCGCTCTCCAGTGCATTCGCGCATTCATCCACATGAAACGAGTGCAACGCCGAACTATTTTGATCGGGAATCCGCTCCAGCAATTTACGCGTCGCATCATAGTGATACGAGCTCACCGTTTCAGCAGGCACCAGCTCCAGCAAGCGGCTCCGCAGAATTTCCGCAACCTCCCGCGCCGTTCCCGCTCCGTACAATTCCTCGCTCGCCTGCAGCATCCGTTGAATCACTCGATTTTGCCGCCGCGCCCGCTGTTGCAGATACCAGGCCGCCAAAATCACAAGCAGCACCATCAAGACAGCCGCAGGCACAATCTGAGGCGGCACTGCCGGCCTTGGTTCTACGATTTCAATGTCCTTCGGGCTGGCCAGCAGCAACTGAAAGAACTGATTAAATGGCGGCCTCAAACAGAACTGGCTCACCAGTCCCCTCACTCGGATTCGATCCCCTCTTTGATAAACCGCCAACGGGTGCTCCGCCATCCCCTTCATCTGCGGCAGAAATACGCGAATCGATTGCCCGCCTTCGCTGAAATCCAGAAGGTCCCCCTTCGATCCTTCCCGAAACTCCCCCACCACCCCCTGAACTTCAACCTTCATCCCCTCATACTGAAAACTCGCCGCACTCAACGGGTTCAGCTGCACCAGGCTCGGCAAGCTCGCCTTTCCAATCACTTTCAACTCATTCGGCTTCAGCACCGCCTGCCCGGCATGCAAGCTCACAATGCCAGCAGCTTCAACCAATGTCCCTGGCGCTAGTTCGGATCCAGTAGGTTTTCGCGATTCGTTATCGCCAGAAAAAACCAGCATCAATCCAGAGGCTTTCGATTCGGCATCGAGCAGGGCAAGATAACTCGCATCCGGGGCATCCAAAACAGCAGCCTGCACCAGGCCCTGCACACGCACCGCTTCACCTAGCAGCTTGGGTCGGAAGTCCGGTCCAACACGCGCCGACGCTTCCGGCAGCTTCACCATCCGGTACGCCCGCAACTCTTCGCCGCCCCCTTGTCCGTAGACAAGTTGGAGCGCGCACAAACCGATTACGATCTTTAAGCCAGTTCTTCGAGCCATTTGTGAAGTCGGGTGTCTAGGAAATGATCGGCTTCTACCGCCTGTCCAATCAGGGTAGTCCGGTGAGAATTTATAGCTACCACCCTCATCCCAGCAGCTAACGCCGCATCAATTCCCGTTTGAGAATCCTCAAAAACTATACAGTCTTTGGGTGTTTGCTGCAAGAGTTCCGCAGCTTTAAGGTAAATTTCCGGATGCGGTTTTCCGTATTTAACCATCTGTCCGTTTAATGCGTGGAGAAAATATCCACCCAGCTCCGCACGCTCCAGCACAAAGTTCACATTCAGCGCCTCTGCATTGGAAGCCACTGCTTTCGGCATTTTCGAATAATCGTTCAAAAACTCTCGAATCCCGGGCACCAGAGAAGCTTCCAGTTCGCCTTCAATTAATTCCCGGTACAAAGCTTCTTTTTCGGCTCCCATTCTTTGTATATCTTCAGAATTGATTTCACTCCCAAAGACATCCCGTAAGAGTTCGTCGTTATGTTTGCCATGCATTCTTGCATTTAGGGTCTGAGCGTCTCGCCCTTGCCTTTCCAGATAAACTTCCCAGGCCCGCACGTGGTAGGGCATCGAATCGACAATTACGCCGTCCATATCAAAGATGAATGCTTGAGGTTTCACAGGTTTCTTCAGATGAGAGCTAAAATCAGAATGGCATGGATTTGTTCTCAGAAATTGTTCGTCTCCGCAAGCTCGGACAGAAGTGCGCCCTCGCCACAATCGTCGAGGTCAACGGCTCGATCCCAAGCTACGAAAGCGCCAAGATCCTCGTGCGCGAAGACGGCAGCTTCCTCGGCACCATCGGCGGCGGTTGCGTCGAAGCCGAAGTATGGAACGCCGCCCGCGAAGTCATCGAAACCGAGAAGCCCCGCCACCTCAACTTCAATCTCGGTCAGGACGCAGCCTACGACAACGGCCTCATCTGCGGCGGCCAGCTCAACGTGTTCATCGAAGCCATCGTTCCCCAGCCCCACGCCTTCATCTTCGGCGCAGGCCACATCTCCAAAAGTCTCGCCAAAGTCTCCTCCATGGCCGGCTTCGGCGTCTCTGTAATCGACAACCGCGAAAGCTTCGCCAATCGCGAACGTTTCCCCGATGTCGACGAAGTCCTCGCCGCCGAATACGAAGATGCCTTCGCCGCCCTCAATATCAACTCCTCCAGCTACATCATCATCGTCACCCGTGGCCATCGCGACGACATGCGCGTCCTCCGCTGGGCCATCACCACTGACGCCCGCTACATCTCCATGATTGGCTCTCGCCGCAAAGTCATCGCCGTCGTTAAAGAATTCGAAAAAGAAGGCGTCAGCCGCGAAAGCTTCGAGCGCATCCACGCCCCCATGGGCCTCGAAATCGGTGCCATCACCCCAGAAGAAATTGCCGTCAGCGTAGCCGCAGAAATGATCGCCGTCCGCCGTGGTGCAGACCCCAAATGGAAGTCCGTAGCCAAAGGCATCTTCGCCGCACCCCAACCCGTTGCGAGTCCAAAATGACCTGTGGCATCGTCCTCGCAGGCGGTGCTTCGACCCGGATGGGCCAGCCAAAAGCGCTACTCCAACTTGGCTCCACCACCATGGTCGAACGGCTCCTCAGCCTCTTCAATCTCTTCTGCGATCAAACTATCATCGTTACTGGCACACACCACACTCAGATCCTCAACACCTTGCCCCATCTAGCTCCCCAAATTCTCTATAACGAAAACCACGCCGACGGCATGTTTTCCAGCCTTCGCAAAGGCCTCGCCGCCACCACTTCCGGCACCATCCTCCTCAGCCCCGTAGACTTCGCCTCGGTCGAGCAATCCTCAATCGCCAGCCTCTTCAACGCGCCAGCCCAAACCATCGTCAAGCCCCGCTTCGAAGGCCACAGCGGCCACCCAATCCTCATCCGCCAGCCTGCCATCGATGCCCTGCGCGATGCCGATCCAAACTCCAACGCGAAACTAGTCCTCAGCAACTACTCTGCCACCTACATCGATGTCGACGATCCCGGCGTCGCCGACGATTGCGATACTCCTCAAGACTACGAGCGACTCCTCGCCCGCTGGCAGGCCCGCGCATGAAACGTTACCTCTGGCTCGCCGCCGCCCTCTTCCTTGCCGTTGCCCTCGCCCTCCCTTTCTTCAGCGCCGGCTGGGTGAAGCAAACCCTCGAAACCAGCCTTCAGCTCGCCCTCTCCCGCAAGGTCCGCATCCAGGGAGAAACTCACTTCCGCATCTTCCCAACCCCCGCTATCCTCGCCGACGATGTCACCATCAGTGAAGACCCCACTTACTCCCTCGAACCCTTCGCCTACGTAACAGTTCTCGAAGTCCAGCCCAGCGTCCTCGGCCTCCTCTCCGGCCGTCTCGAAGCCGCCCGCATCCGCCTCACAGAGCCCAGCGTCAACCTCATGCGCGGCCCCAGCGGCTGGAACATCCAAAGCATCGTCTCCGGCAACCTCCGTCCCCCTGAGCTCGAAGTCCGCAACGGCCGTCTCAACTTCAAACAAGGCAATGCCAAGAACGCCTTCTACCTCACCAACGCCCTTGTCGACATCAGCGCTCCCACCGCCCAGGGCGACGTCAAAATCTTCTTCTCTGCCGAGCCAGCCCGTACAGATCGCGGCGCACAGGGCTTCGGAAAATTCTCTCTTCGTGGCGAAATTCACGCTCCTCCCTCTGCCACTCCCGACATCGACTTCGATCTCGAACTCCAACCCAGCTCCATCCACGCCTTCAACTTCTTCTTCGGCGCTCGCGGCGTAGACTTCGCCGGCAAGCTCTCCGGCAAAGGCCGCCTCAAAGGCCCCTGGAATAAAGCCGCAATCGAAGCCAGCCTTCAGTTCGAAGGCCTCGCCCCCCAGGGCTTCCTTCCCTTCGTTGGCAAGAGCAACAAACTCGCCCTCTCCGGCTCGCTCGACATCCCCGGCCAGCGCTTCGCTCTCGACACCGTCGGTGACGACGCCGTCCGCGTCCGCATGCGTGCCCGCGATTTCTTCCAGTCCCCCAAAGGCGCACTCCTCCTCCAGCTCCGTGACATCGAACTCACCAAGCTAATCGGCCTCGGCCGTGAAGCGCAAGCCAAAATCCCAGAAGGCCTCACCGGCAAAGGCAACTTCAATGGCGTCATCGGCTACGCCTGGCCCAGTCCAGAAGAGGTCCCAGCCAAAGGCATGATCCGCTTTGCCGATGCCAGCATCGAAGTACCCGATCAGCCCGTCCTGATGACCCCTTCCGCCACCGCCATCGTTGAAGGTTCCCGCTGGCTTCTCGCCCCCTCCGAGATCCGCGTCGGAGAATCTCAAACCGCCACCATGTCCGCCGATTGGAACGCCCGCACCGGCTCACTCAATCTCGACGTAGCCACGCAGCTCCTCAGCATCAAAGGTCTCAAATCCGGTCTTGGCCTCCTCCTGCAGGCCTCCAGCCTCCCCCTGCTATCTCGCGCTCAGGGCGGTAATTGGCAAGGCAAAGTCCAGTTCCAGCGCACAGAAGATTCCGACCCCGGCCAATGGAGCGGCAGCCTGGGCGTCCGCAACCTCACCGTGGATGTCGACGGTCTCCCGGCACCACTCGAACTATCTTCCGCCTCGGTCGAGTTCGACCCCAACCGGATCTCGATCAACCGTATGAAAGCTACCTGGGAAGCTGTCACCTTCGAAGGCGACGTCTCTTACAACCCGGAAAGCACGCGCCCAGTCGAGCTCAAACTCACAGTCAGCGAAGCCTCGGTCAACACCCTCACACGAATCCTGCAAACCGCACAACGCCCCCCCTCAAGCCTGCTCGAGAAGATGCGTCTCCGCAGTCCCTCCATGCCCGAATGGCTCCGCAGCCGCAACCTCGTGGGTCAACTCCAGTTCCGCTCACTCGAATTTGCCAGCGGCGCATTCAAGCCACTCAATCTGAAATTCTCCTGGCGCGCAAACAAACTCGAAGCCACAATCCAGCCCTCCGATTTCTCAATACCGAATCAGCCCGGCGCACTGCGCCTCGAAGGCAAACTCCTCACCGAGCTCTGGCAACCCACCCCCTCCTACCAACTCGACGGCACCATCACCGGCTGGCCCTTGGACAAAACCACCGCAACTCTCGCCGGCACCTTCAAAACCCCGTCATTAGATACAACCTGGTCCGACAACATAGAAGGTGAAGCTACGCTCACCCTGGCAGACGCACCCACAGAATCAAACAAGCTTCTCATCCAGCAAGGCAAACTCACACTCGATTTTGGTGAGCGTCGCAAGCCAGCCGCACTCACTGCCCCCTACTGGCCTCTAACCATCCCCACCGAGCCATAAAGCCTGCTTACCAGCCTGCGACTCCCCTCGGGAACCATCGCCTCCCAATCTCCGCCACTGGCGATCCTCTGCCTCACTTCAGTCGATGAGATCGCCTCCATCGCCGTCTCCACCTCCAGCCACCCAAAGTAAGCGGCCAGTTCCTCAGGTATCGCCCACTGCTCCTTCCGCCGGGCACTAAGAACCGGGTACTTCTTCAAATTCGATTCGAGATACTCCGTATGCCCGTTCGCATCCAGCCCATAATCCCATTCCACAATCCGTCTCGCACCGTCCTCGCCGATTAGTAACTGTACCGCCCTCCCCGGCAGCGCCTCCTCCATCTCCCCGGCAACAGAAAAGAACAAATTCTCCCGCGACAAAGCCACCGCATCCGCAGTACTCTCCAGCACCATCCGCAACCGCGCCGGCAGCGCCACCCCGTCATAGCTCTTGTGCGGAAACTTCTCCGGCATCACCCACACCACCTCATCCACAACCTCACGAGCCGCCCGCGCCAGCGCCACATGTGCCACCGTCGGCGGATGAAAGGCTCCGCAAAAAACTGCAATGGAACGGCTAGACCGTTTCGGACGTCTCAGGAATCGCATGCTCTCCTTTCAATTTATGACGACGAGAGCGATACACTTTGGAATACACAAACAATGTTTACCTGGATCTGCCCTAAGTGTGGAAGAGAAGTCGGCCCTTCTTACAACGAATGTCCTTTTTGTGCCGAAACCGGACCCGCAAAGGTCCTACCGCCAGTCCCCGTCGGTGCTCAACCAGCACAACCCCAATACGTACCTCCCGCGCCACCCCAGCCCCAGTACGTTCCTCCACCTCCGCCTGTCCCGGCCGCGCCCGTAGCCCCCGTAGCCCCCGTAGCTCCAATCCCTGCGCCCGCACCCCCACCTCCGCCAGCTCAGAAAACCTATCTCGTCGGCGCCGATGATCACAAACGCAGCATCCCCGGCTGGCTAGCCGCAGTCCTCGCCTTTGCTGCCGTAGGCTTGGTCGCCTGGGGTTTCGTCTACTTCACCCAGTCCAAACGTGAAGTCAACCCCGCCGTAGCCAAGGCCGCCGCCAAGCAAAAAGCTGCCGGCAACCCCTACGCGAAGTTTCTCGAGCTCACCGGCTTCCGCATCAACGAAACCACCGGCAAGAAACTCCAGGTCCAGTTCCTCGCCGTCAATCACGGCGCAGCAGACCTCTCAGGCATTGAAGGCATCATCACGCTCAAAGTCAAAGGTTCAGATACCGACGAACCAGCCGTCACCTTCAAGTTCAGCATCTCGGAAGTCCCTGCTTACGGTGCAAAAGAAGTGGTTGTCACCAACTTCATCCAGAAGCGCAAATCTCTCGACATGCCAGACTGGCTCTTCCTCGAACCCGTCGTCGAGTTCACCTCTAGCGAATAGCCAGCGCCTCCCGTGCGGGCTTATGCGCAGGGTCAATTTCAAGCGCCCGCTTGAAGTCCATCACTGCCGCCTCTTGCTGGCCCAAAGCCGCAAGTGCCACCCCTCGGTTGTAAACATGCGACGCCACACCCGGCTCAATCGCCAGAGCCTTACCAAAAGCCCGCAGCGCCTGTGCGGGCTTCTTTAATTCCAGATACACCCGCCCCAACTCCGTCTGATACCCGGCATCCTGCAATGCCGGAGCAGCCAGCAATGCCGCCAGCGCCTCCTCCGGCGCAACATACTTCGTGTACTGCAACAGCGCCCCCACATTGCCCGGCTGCCGCTCCATCGTCATTTGCCACAACACCTTCGGCTCCCGGTAAATCGAATAAGCCCAATCCCCGGCCAACCCTGCATAAACCACCACCATAGCCCAAGGCCAACGCACCGCCGGCACCGCCGCCGCCAGCAACGCCACCGGCAAATACATCCGTCGCGATGCCGCCAGATCCGCAATCGGAAACACGCTCGAAGTAGGCAACAAAAACAGCAGCGCGCCCAGCAGCCAGAACACCCATCCCGCCCGCGCGTAATGCCGCCGTCCCAGATACAACCCCACTACAGCCAATAACCACAAGCCAGCACACCACACCGGCGCAACCTCCACAGCCCACCGCATTCCCACAAATGTAGGACAAAGCACCTGCTTCAAATAAAGCCCAATCACCAACAGTTGTGTCGCAAGATAACCCAACCATCCCACCCCCGCCTGCACTCCAGCCCCAGACCCCGCCAAACTCCGTGTCGCATAAACCACCCCACCCAAAGCCACCAGTGCCAACGCAAACATTACCCCGATCGGTCGCCACTCCCGCGCATTCCGCGATATCGAAAAATGCAAAGCTACCAGAAACAACGGCAACGCAATCGCCTCTTCCTTAGCCAGCAACGCGAGGGAACAAAACAATACCGCCCACCAATGTTTTCCTGCCAGCCACCGGTCCAGCGCCACCCAAACCA
>JBIPMY010000515.1:0-3950 GCA_044376335.1 Bryobacter sp. | reverse complement strand
GGGCCGGCTAAACACATAAAGCACCGCATCAGCCTGCAACGGATGCACCGCAAACACCGCCGCCGCAAAAAACGCCCGCCTATCTCCTAACAGCCGCCTGAGTGCTCGATAGCAGAACTGCACCGCCACCGCATGCAGCAAAACATTCGTCAGTCGAAACGCCCACGGTGCCGCCCCAAACCACTCAAAGTTCAACCAGAACGTAAGGTAGCTAAGGAATCGCGGCCGCAGCAGGGAAGGGAACTCCATCCCCAAAAGTGAGAAGTCGTCCAACAGCCAGTCCCCCGGCAACCCAAGCAGCCAGACCGACGAAAGTAGCAATAAAACGTAAGGAAAGTATGCCGATGTTATTCTGCTAGTTTCTCATGCCTCCCCGCTCAAAGGCCGATAAGCAGGCCCGTCTCAACCAGATCTTGGCCGTCCTTGACGACATGTATCCCAACGTCACCTGCGCCCTCCACCACACCAACCCCTGGGAACTCCTCGTCGCCACCATCCTCAGCGCCCAGTGCACCGACGAACGCGTTAACAAAGTCACCCCCGCCCTCTTCGCCAAATACCCCACCATCGAAGACTTCGCCGCCGCAACGCAAGAGGAAATGGGCAAAGACATCTACTCCACCGGCTTCTACAACAACAAAGCCAAAAACATCATCGCCGCCGCCCAGCGCATCCTCACCGTCTACAACGGTGAAGTCCCCACCAACATCGAAGACCTCCTCACCGTCCCCGGTGCCGCCCGCAAAACCGCCAACGTCGTCCTCGGCACCTGCTTCAATATCGCCAGCGGCGTCGTCGTCGATACCCACGTCTCCCGCATCTCCCAGCGCCTCGACCTCACCAAAAAGACCGATCCCGTCAACATCGAAAAAGACCTCATCAAGATCCTCCCCCAGTCCCGCTGGATCTCGTTCAGCCACCAGCTCATCCATCACGGCCGCGGCCACTGCACCGCCCGCAGTCCCAAATGCCACACCTGTCCCATGAACCATCTCTGTTACGCCAAGGACAAAAATGCCTAAGCACCTCGTCCTCCTCCTAACCCTCATCCTCACCAGTTGCGTAGACTTCCCCAACCAGTACGCACCAAACAGAGCCCGTCGCCCCGACACCGGCCCAGACCCGCGCGGCCTCAAAGCCTACATCGAGATGAAAGACCCCGCCGCCCTCGCCCACATCGCCTGGGGCATCAACCCTGCTGCCTTTGACGGCGAAAAGCGCAAGGCCGAACCCAAAGCCGCCCTCCGCTTCAAGGTCGATGACACAGCTAACCTCAAAGTCAGCATCGACATCGCCACACCCCAACTCCTCCGCATTAAGGTCAACGGCCGCCCGCTCGGCGAAACCACCAACACCCACTTTGAAGCCCCCGTCGAGCCCTCTGACTTCTTCGCCAACACGGCCACCCTCGTCGAGATCGAAAGCGATTCAGGCTTCAGCCTCCTCCGCGCCGGCTTCCTCAAACGATGATCTATATCGTCCTCGCCTGGTTCCTCACTGTAGCCACTGCCGTAGCCCTGGGCGGCCACATCCTCCGCGCGATCAAGCTGCAGCTCGAAGGCTGGCAAGACCTCATTTACCGCTTCCTCCTCGGCTCCACCGCCCTCTCCCTCCTCACCTTCGGCCTCGCCTCGCTCGGCCTCATCCACAAAGGCACCATCTACGCAATCGCCATCGCCGCCATCGCCTCAAGCTGGCGCAACTGGCCCACCATCCCCAAACCGCAATTCCATTGGTCCGCCATCCCCTTCAGCATCTACGCCATCTTCTACCTCACTCACGCAATGGCCCCAGAGCACTCCCCAGACGGCATGAGTTACCACCTCGGCCTGGTCGCCCGCTACTACCGCGAACATGGCTTCGTCTGGTTCCCCACCAACATGTACGCCTTCCTCTCGCAAGGCATGGAGATGCTCTTCCTCTTCGCTTACGCAATGGGCCGCCACTCCGCAGCAGCGCTAATCCACTTCACCTTTCTTCTCGCCCTCCCCATCCTCCTCGCAACAACCGCGGGCCGCCTCGGCTGGCTAGCCGGCCTCACCGTCTTCCTCCTCCCGGTAGTAGGAATCGACGGCATCAGCGCCTACAACGACGTAGCCCTGGCAGTCACCCTATTCGCCACCTGGCAAGCGTCAACAAAGTGGCGCGAAACCCAAAACAAGGCCTGGATCACCGTAGCCGCAACGCTAGCCGGCTTCGCCATGGCCATCAAATTCACCGGCGTCATAGCAATCCTCTTCCTGCCCCCCACACTTCGCATCTGGCCCGCCGCCATCAGCATCCTGCCCTGGCTCATCAAAAGCTACCTCTGGTCCGGCAACCCCCTGGCCCCCTTCTACAACAACCTCTTCCCGAACCCCTGGTTTAGCGTAGAATTCGAAACCGGCTACCGCTCCTTCCTCCGCCACTACGACATCCCCAACCTCCAGGAGTGGGCCAGAGAAGTCTTCATCGGCGGCCCCCGCCTCAGCGGAACCCTGGGCCCCATTGGCCTCCTCTTCCCGCTAGCGATACTCGGCTTCCGCAAACAAAAACACCTCCTCCTCGCCGCCGCCATCACCCTCTCGATTTACCCGCTAAACATAGGCACCAGATTCCTCATCCCAGCCCTACCCTTCCTGGCTCTAGCCCTCTTCCAAACCTTCCCCAAACAAACAGCAGCAATCCCGCTTGTAGCCGCAATCCTCTCCTGGCCCAGCGTCTTCGCCCTCTACTCGTCCCCCTACGCCTGGTTCCTCGAAAAAGCCCCCTGGAAAGCCGCCCTGCGAATCGAAACCGAAGACGGCTTCCTCGTCCGCAAAAGCGGCGGCTACGTAACCGCCCGCACCATCGAAACCTTCGTCCCGCAAGGCGAAACCGTCTTCGCCCTCTCCCCCATCCCCGAAAGCTACACCAGCCGCAACATCATCATCGCCTACCAATCAACAATAGGCCTCAAACTCCAGCGAGCCCTCACCGCACCCACCTATGACGACTACCAGGCCAAATTCATCTACACCTGCAAAGGCGCAAACCCCACCATCTTGAAGTCCACCAAAGACACTTGGAGCATCGCCGAGATCGAACCCCGCCCCCAATCGATCACCTGTAACAGAACCCCCTGGGATGCCCACCTAGCCAACGACGGCAATCTAACCACGAGCTGGCGCACCTGGGCCCCAGCCAAACAAGGCGACTCCTGCCAGCTAACCCCATCCCAACCCTACAAACTCTACGGCACCGGCGACCAATGGGAAGTAGAACTCAAAGACTGCACCCGCGAAGTCCAACCTAGCAAAGCCGACTACCGCGCAGAAGCCAGAAAACTCTTCCTCAGCCAGAACGTCAAGTACCTGGCCATCGACGCACCCGACTACAACTCCAAAGACATGATCGACCACCCAGACCTCTGGGGCATCGACCTCGTAGCCCAGCGCGGCACCATGCGAATCTATCGTTGGCGCCAATCTCCTTAAGAAACACAAGTGTTGTATCCTTGAGCTGTGAAGGCGAGCGAACTTAAGAGATGGCTCACCGACCAAGGCTGTACTTTCGAACCCGGTAAAGGCGGGCATTTGAAAATTAGACTGAACGGACGTCGATCTGTTCTGCCAATGCATGGAGCATCTAAAGATCTCCATGCCGGTCTGGTCCTATCCATCAAAAAACAACTTGGCCTCAAGTGAGCAATAAGGAACAAGAATGATCTACAACGCGAAACTAGAAACCGCAAGCGACGGCTCCATCCAGGTTCGCTTCCCGGACGTCCCAGAGGCTCTCACCTTTGGGCGAAATGAACACGAAGCCAAACTCCATGCCCGTGATGCTCTAACTACTGCCCTTGAGATGTACGCCGAAGACAACCAACCCTATCCAAAGCCCCGCTACAGATCAGGCCATCCCATCCAGGTCCGTGGCCTCCACGCTGCTAAGCTCGCACTTCACGCTGCAATGCGAGAACAGGGCCTAAC
>JBIPMY010000415.1:0-5494 GCA_044376335.1 Bryobacter sp. | reverse complement strand
AGCCGATCTCAGCCGCCTGCTCTCAATCCACCCTCCTCAAGTGGACCGCCTTCTCGATTTCCAGCACGCCTCCCGTCTGAACGCTCTCGAAGACGCACTCGCCGCTCTAGGCAAGAAGCTCGTCATCGACATCCAGGCCGCATAACGAAATGACCCAATACTTCCTAGGCGTCGACGGAGGCCAATCCTCCACCACCGCCATCATCGGCGACGAACAAGGCCGCGTCCTCGGCATCGGCCGCGGTGGCCCCTGCAACCACATCAAAACCGGTGACGGCCGCGCCAAATTCGAAAACGCCATCCTCGGCGCACTCCCCATCTCCGGCCTCCACTTCCGCGCCGCCTGCCTTGGCTTCAGCGGAGGCCCCAAAGACAAAGCAGACCTCGTCCGCGAAATGATCCACGCCGACGAATACAACATCACCAACGACGGCCTCATCGCCCTCACCGGCGCAACCGGCGGAGCCCCCGGCATCATCGTCGTAGCCGGTACCGGCTCCATCGCCTATGGCCGCAATTCAACCGGCCAAACCGGCCGCGCCGGCGGCTGGGGCTACATCTACGGCGACGAAGGCGGCGGCTTCGACCTCACCAGAGAAGCCGTCCGCGCCGCCCTCCGCATGGAAGAACGCTGGGGCCCCTCCACCACCCTTCGCGACAAACTCCTCAACGCCGTCGGTGCCGACAACGCCAACGACCTCATGCACCGCTTCTACACCACAGACTTCCCCCGTCCTCAAATCGCCAGCTACTCCAAGCTAGTCGACGAAGCCGCCCGCGAAGGAGACCGTGTCGCAATCGAGATCCTCAACCGGGCCGCCCAGCAACTCGCCGGCTTCGCCTCCAGCGTCCGCCAGGCCCTCTTCGCCAAAAACGAGCCCGCCACCGTCTGCCCCGTAGGCAACGTCTACAAAAGCGAAATCCTCAGAACCCGCTTCGAGATGCTTATCGGCCTCGAAGAAGCCAACACCTTCGCCGAGCCCTTATATGGCCCGGCCTCCGGCGCGCTCATCGAAGCCTGGCAAATGGCCGGCATCACCCCAGATACCCGCTTCCTTCCAAAAGAAGAGAAGACCCAGTCAAGCTAAACTAGAGGTTTACCCATGGCAAAACTTTCGATCCGTGACCTCCAGCTCCAAGGCAAGACTGTCTTCATTCGTGTAGATTTCAACGTACCCCTCACCGCAGGCGGCAAAGAAATCACCAGCGACAAGCGCATCCGCGCCAGCCTCCCCACCATCCAGTACGCTCTGGCTCAAGGTGCCGGCGTAATCCTCGCCAGCCACCTCGGCCGTCCCAAAGGCAAGCGCAACGATGAGATGAGCCTCGCCCCCGTAGCAACCAAACTGAGCGAACTCCTCAAGCTCCCCGTAGCCTTCGCCTCCGATTGCATCGGCGCAGAAGTCGAATCCATGAAGCCAGCCCCAGGCGCAGTCCTCCTCCTCGAGAACCTCCGCTTCCACGCCGCCGAAGAAGCCAACGACCCCGCCTTCTCCAAGCAACTGGCCGCCCTCGCCGACGTCTACGTCAACGACGCCTTCGGCACCGCCCACCGCGCGCACGCCTCCACAGTAGGCATCATCCAATACGTCAGCCAGGCCGCAGCCGGCCTCCTGATGGACAAAGAACTCGAGTACCTCACCAAGGTCACCGCCAACCCCGAAAAGCCCTCGATCTCAATCATCGGTGGAGCCAAGGTAAGCGACAAGATCGAAGTCATCCAGAACCTCCTCAAGATCTCAGACAAACTTCTAATCGGCGGAGCCATGGCCTACACCTTCCTCAAGAGCCAGGGCCTCCCCACCGGCAAGAGCCTCGTAGAAGACGACAAGCTCGATCTAGCCAAAGAACTCCTCGCCACCTCCGGCGGCAAACTCATGCTGCCCATCGACCACGCCGTAAGCCCCGAGTTCAAAGCCGACGCTGGCTACGCCGAAGTAGCGGAAATCCCCGAAGGCCAGATGGCCCTCGACATCGGCCCCAAGACAATCGAGCTCTACGTAGCGGAAATCCTGAAGTCCAAAACCATCATCTGGAACGGACCCATGGGAGTCTTCGAAATGCCTCCCTTTGATAAGGGAACAATGGCAGTAGCCAACGCAGTAGCAACCGCCACCGACGGCGGAGCAATCAGCGTTGTAGGCGGCGGAGACAGCGAGAAAGCAGTAAAAACCGCCGGCATCAGCGACCGAGTAAGCCACGTCTCCACCGGCGGCGGAGCCTCTCTGGAATTCCTAAGCGGCATCACCCTCCCCGGCGTCGCCGCCCTCACCGACAAGTAAGAAGTTAGTGACCCAAGCCGAATTCAAACGTTGTTTGCATCTTGGCTTGGGTCGCGCAATTCTCTACGCCCAATCTGCTGACGTGCACGAATTCCAGGAGACGATTCTTGACTCCTGCTTGCATTGTTATGCCTACGACATTCAAATTGAAGGCACTCGCGCGGCCTTCATGCACGCCCTGCTCAGCTTTCTTCCCGATCGCGCCTTCTACGAAAAATTCATTCTTGAATCGTTAGCAGGTTGTGAAGACGATAGGCACGCTGTGCAACGATTCCACCTTGCCGCTTGTCTGGCATCAGACGGCGATGGTGCTGCCAAACGGGCTCTTTACATTCACTACGCTCCCGGCCCACGATTGGGAGAACTAATCGGTGTCGATTTCTTGGAACTGGATGGCATCGAAGGATTTCTATTCGTTGCCGCTAAGATTGGTGCGCTCTTTGCGTTATTTCCCAATCAAGTAGATAGCGGCTACTTGCTCTCACGTGCTGAGGATCAATTTGGCAAAGAAGCTGCTTGGGAGGCATTGAATCAGGCAGCCACCTTAAACCCCAATATTGCAGCCTACATCGCGCACCAACTAGTGGAACCAGCAAAGCGTAGTTCCTTGCCAGAGCTAGACTCACTTACTTTCAGTCAGCTTTGGGCCAATGAAAAAGATCTGCACACATTTCGCTTTCGACAGTGGGGCGAACGCGCATCAGATGATCAACTTCTCGCAGCTGCAAATGCCCTCGTAGCATCGATTGATCCCACCCAGCAAACTAAACTCCTGCACATCTTTCGCCTGCGCAAGTTCCCCTTGGACCCGAATTTCCTCATCCAGCGTTTCCGCAGCTCAAACAGGCAACTGTCTATCGCCGCCGCCAGCGCCTTAGCTCAAATCAACCATGCCAGTGTTAGGGCACTAGCGCTCGAGCTGATCGAAAACACCGGGGCTTTCCGCGACAATGCTGTTGATCTCCTATCCGCAAATTTCCTTCCAGGAGACCATCAGATTGCGCTCAACTGGTTCAATCGAGAGTCGGATAGCGAACTTCTTCACTGGATCGGTTTCAGCCTACTCGATTTCTATAAGTCACATCCGGAACCTGAGACTGAACCAAAGATGCTTCATTCCATCTACGAGCAAAGTCCTTGCTCTGATTGCCGCGAGCGAGCTGTGCGTCGTTGGATAGAAATTGGCTGCCTTCCCGATCAGATCCGGAGAGAATGCGAATGGGACACAAACTCCGACATTCGTGAACTTGTCTCTGAACTTTGAACATTCGTAAGAAATCAGGCAATAAATGGACAGCACTCTACACCGAGAATGGTATTTTGAATCGTGATCCTGAAGTCTGTCCTCATCGGTTTAGCGACCTTGCTGCTACAAGCTGGCGAACAACCTGTCGCCAATGCAAAGAACGTCGTTGTCTACAAAGTTGCCGGTCGCTACGCCGGTTGGCCCGCCAACCACGGCATCTGGATCTGGGGCAACGAAATTGTTGTCGGATTTGAATCCGGCAAGTTCAAGGTAAACCGCTCAATCCACGCCATCGATTACAGCCAGAAGGAAGAACACCTCCTCGCCCGCAGCAAAGATGGCGGCGAAACCTGGGCCATCGAAAAGCCTCTATCATTACTCCCACCACCCGGCGGCAAGATGGCAGGCGTCCCAACCGAAGATGGCGGCAAAGAAGCCGTCGACAACAAGTCCGCAATCGATTTCACCCACAAAGATTTCGCCCTCACCGCCCGCATGATGGACAAAGACATCGGCCCTTCGCGCTTCTACTATTCCTACGATCGCGGCAAGAACTGGAACGGTCCATTCCATGTCCCCACCTTCGGAACCAAAGGCATCATGGCCCGCACGGATTACATTGTGGATGGTCCCCGCAGCCTCACCATGTTCATCACCGCAGCCCTCAACAACGGCAAAGAAGGCGAAGTCTTCTGCATCCGCACAACCGACGGCGGCCTCACCTGGAACAAGATCGGTGTTGCTTCCACACCTGGTGAAAACGGCTTCTCAATCATGCCTTCTTCCTTGCGTCTATCCGCAAGCACCATCGTTTCCGCGATCCGCCGCAAGGAGGGCAATGAGAATTTCATCGAGTTCGCCCAATCCGATGACAACGGCAAGTCTTGGAAGACCGTCTCCCGCATCACCCCGCACATCACCGGCAACTCCGGCAATCCCGCAAGCCTCGTGCGCACCAAGGACGGCCGCCTCATTGCAGTCTACGGCCATCGCGCGGTTCCCTACAGCATCCGCGCACGCATAAGCGACGATCAGGGCAAAACCTGGGGCGATGAACTGATCCTGCGTCAGGACGGTGGTGACCGCGACCTCGGCTACACCCGCACCGTCATTCGTCCCGACGGCAAACTCGTCAGCGCTTATTACTTCAACGACGGCGGCGATTCAGAACGCTACATCGGCGCCACCATTTGGTCGCCTCCAGCCAAGCGCTAACCCTTCAGCATCTTTTTCACAACCTGCCCCCGCACATCGGTCAGCCGGAAGTCCCGACCCATGTGCCGGTAAGTCAGGCGCGTATGATCAAAGCCCAGGCAATGCAAAATCGTTGCCTGCAAATCATTCACATGCACCGCATCTTCTTCGATCTGCATCCCCAGCTCATCCGTCTTCCCGATCGTCACCCCACCCCGAATCCCGCCACCAGCAGCCCACATCGTGAAGCAACTCGCATGGTGATCCCGCCCCGCCTTAACCTCTTCCGCATTACGAAAATCCCCCAGCGGCGTCCGCCCAAACTCACCACCCCAAACCACCAGCGTTGAATCCAGCATCCCCCGCTGCTTCAAATCCTGAATCAACGCCGCCACCGGACCCGCCGTAATGTCGCAATTCTTCTTCAAATCCTTCTCAAGTTCCGTATGCTGATCCCACGACGAGTGCGTCACCATCACCACTCTCACCCCACGCTCCACCAGCCTCCGCGCCATCAGGCAATTCGTCCCAAAGCCCTTGGTCAACTCCTGCTCCACCCCATAAGCCGCCTTGGTCGCCGCCGTCTCCTTCGATAAATCCAGCAACTCAGGAGTACTCAACTGCATCCGCGCCGCCATCTCATAAGACGCCATCCGCGAAGCAATCTCACGATCCCCGGTCTTCTCTAGCCGCTCCCGGTTCAACTCCCCGATCAACCCAAAATCCTGCCCCTGTTCCTCAGATTTCACACCCTTCGGATTGGATAGATAAA
>JBIPMY010000281.1:0-8163 GCA_044376335.1 Bryobacter sp. | reverse complement strand
TTGCGATAACCTGCAAGAACCTCGCCCGGATCGAGATGTTCCGTTACGCGAATTACGTCCACTGAATTTAGTCTAGGAGGTTTGTGATGGCAAATAAGATCCGTTGGGGAGTTTTGGGTAACGCGAAGATCGCGAGGGAGAAGGTGATCCCGGCCATGCAACGCGGAAGCTACTGCGAGGTTGTGGCCATGGCCTCACGCAATGTCGAGAAAGCAAAGCCGGTTTGCGACGCCCTCGGAATTGCCACTCTGCACTCCACTTACGAAGCCCTGCTGGCTGATCCAAATGTGGATGCGATCTACAATCCCTTGCCGAATGACTTGCACGTACCGTGGTCGATCCAGGCCGCTGCCGCAGGCAAGCATGTCCTTTGTGAGAAACCGATTGGGCTCACCTCGGCCGAGGCTCAAGACCTCATCGCTGCCCGCGACAAGTATGGCGTCAAAATCGGCGAAGCGTTCATGGCGAAGACGCACCCGCAATGGTTGCGCGCCAAAGAAATCGTCGACTCAGGCGCAATCGGCGATCTCCGCCTGATGACCTGTGTTTTCAGCTACTTCAACGTTGACCCGGCCAATATCCGCAACAACGCAGAGATGGGCGGCGGAGCATTGATGGATATCGGCTGCTACCCGGTGACGCTTTCACGAATGATCTTCGGCGGCGAACCCACCCGCTTTGTGTCGAGTGTAGACCGCGACCCTGCCTTTGGCACCGACAGATTAACAAGTGCGATTCTCGATTATCCGCAGGGGCAGTGCGTTTTCTCCTGCTCAACCCAGTTGAACCCCTATCAGCGCGTGATCATCTTTGGAACCAAGGGTAGAGTGGAAATCGAAATTCCCTTCAACGCCCCGCCCGACAAGCCAACCCGGATCTTCGTGGAGCCGGGTGGTGTAGTGGAAGAATTCCCCGTTTGTGATCAATACACAATCCAGGGGGATCTCTTCAGCCGGGCGATTTTGGACAATACGCCGGTTCCCGTTTCAATTGAAGATGCTTTAGGGAACATGCTGGCAATCGAATCCGTATTCAGGGGAAGTCATGGAACTGCGAATCTCTAATCTCTCTAAAACCTATGCCAACGGCGTCAAGGCACTCGACGATGTCAGCCTTTCGGTGCCGCAAGGAATGTACGGTCTGCTTGGCCAAAATGGTGCTGGCAAATCGACGTTAATGCGTACGATCGCCACCTTGCAGGAGGCAGATTCCGGTTCTGTGATGCTTGGGGACATCGATGTCCTGAAAGACAGAGATGCGGTGCGCCAGCGGCTTGGCTATCTGCCGCAGGATTTTGGCGTCTACCCGAGGATCTCGGCATTCGACATGCTGGATCATCTGGCTCTGCTCAAGGGCGTCACCAGCGGCGGAGAACGCAAGACGCTGGTAGAGGCGATGCTTCAGAAGGTGAATCTCTTTGAGCACCGCAAGAAAGCCCTGTCGAGTTTTTCAGGAGGCATGCGCCAGCGCTTCGGCATTGCACAAGCGCTGATTGGCAACCCCAAACTACTGATCGTCGATGAGCCCACCGCTGGCCTTGACCCAGGCGAGCGCAATCGCTTCTACAACCTACTCGCAGAGGTTGGTGAGAGCGTCATCGTGATCCTGTCTACCCACATTGTTGAGGACGTTCTGGAGCTCTGTAGCAAAATGGCAATCATTCATAAGGGCAAGGTGCTCTATGAGGGAGGGCCGGATGCAGCAGTGGAATCGCTGGCAGGCAAGATCTACAGCCGCAAGATTGCCAAGTCTGAACTGAAGGATTACGAAGCCCAATACAAGGTGATCTCGAACAAAATGGTCGCGGGCCGGCCATTGATTCATGTATACAGCGAGACCGCTCTTGATGACGGCTTTGCCCTGGCGCAACCCGGCCTTGAAGACGTCTTCTTTTCCAAGATCAACGAGATCAGCTAGGAGCCTGACATGTTTACCAACCTACTGGCTTTTGAAATCCGTTACTGGCTCCGCAGCATGATGGTGTGGATCTTCTTTCTTGTCATTGGAGCCATGATCTTTGGGGCGAGCAGCAGCGATCAAATCGTCGTCGGTGCCGCAGTCTCGAATACTTATCGCAATGCCCCGTTTGTGATTCAAACCTACTACGGGCTGATTGGCGTCTTCACAATGCTGATGGCTACAGCGTTTGTAAACTCGGCCGCCGCGCGCGACTTTCAGTACAACACCCACCAAATGGTTTTTACGACGCCGCTCAAAAAGTTTCCCTTCCTGATGGGGCGCTTCACCGGCTCTGCCCTCATCTCTGTAATCCCGATGATGGGTGTTTCCGCTGGCGTGATTCTGGCGGCATACATGCCCTGGATTGATGCCGAACGCTGGCGCTCGATTTCCTGGGAAGCCCATATTGCCTCGATCTTCACCTTCGCGATCCCCAATACGTTTTTTGTCGCTGCCATCGTCTTTTGCATCGCCTCGTTGACCCGCAGCACGATGACTTCCTTCCTGGGCATGCTCGTCCTGCTGGTTGCCTATGCCGTATCTGACGTCTTCACGGAAGACATCGATAACGAAACCCTGTCGGCCATGCTCGATCCCTTTGGCATCCGGCCCCATGCCTTCATGACGAAGTATTGGACGGTGAGCGAGCGCAACACGAAGGTGTTGTGGTGGGAGGGGCTGATGTTGTGGAACCGGCTCTTGTGGCTCGGTGTGGGTTCCGCCATTCTTGCCTTTACTTACTACCGTTTCAGCTTTGCAGAACGAAATAAGAAAGGCACCGCCGCAGCCGAAACCAAGGAGCAGCGCATCGATATCGCGATGCCCAACGTTAACTACCGGCCAGGAAATCAGAGTGCCTGGCAGCAGTTGGTCGGCCTCTTTCGCTTTGAGTTCTTTGGCCTGATCAAGACCACATCGTTTATCGTTCTGCTCACTGCCGCTTTGCTCAATACAGTTCCGTCGATTATCTTCTCTGCCAAAGAAGGTTATGGCAACTCGACACACCCGGTAACCTACTTCATCGTTGAAGTGATTCAGGGCTCGCTCTACGCCTTCTCGCTCTCAATGATTACCTACTACGCCGGCCTGCTGGTGTGGCGCGAGCGGGACGCCCGAATGGACGAAATCGAGGATGTCACGCCCTCAGTAACCTGGGTTCGCTACGCAGCAAAAATCGGGGCCTTGCTTGGAATCATGGCGATATTGCAGGCGCTCATGATGGCCACTGGCATCGCGACGCAAGCCTGGCTCGGCTACCACCGCTACCAGATCGATCTTTACCTGAGCGAACTTTTTGTCTACGACTTCTCCGGGTTTGTTCTGATCACGGTGCTGGCTTTCTTTGTGCACGTCTTGTGTCCCAACAAGTACGTCGGATACTTCGCCTTCATCATCTTCATGGTGGCCCAGGGCTTTATCTGGCGGCCTCTCGATGTCGGTACTCGCATGGTGCGCTTTGCGTCGCGTCCTTCTTACACCTATTCCGATCTCTACGGGATGGCACCTTACCTTGAAGGCTGGTGGTGGTTCACCGCCTATTGGGGCGTCTTTGCTTTGTTCCTGGCAGCCCTTACGGTTGCGTGGTGGCCGCGTGGCAAAGAGGCAGTTCGCAAGCGCCTCACCACACCGGCAATTGCTCTGGCCGGATGCTTTGTCGTGATTGCCGGCTGGATCTACTACAACACTCAAGTGCTCAACACCGTCATTGGCCCGAAGACCGGCCTCAATATGCGGGCTGAATACGAGAAGACCTACAAGAAGTATCAGGGCCTCGCGCAGCCTCGCGTACAGAGCGTGCGCTACGACATCGACATCTATCCCGAGAAGCGCAGTCTTGTGCTTCGTGGCGATCAGGTGATTGAGAACAAAACAGCCAAAGCGATCCCGGAGATTCATATCGTTGTCGATCGTGATTTCGAGACGGTTGTCGATCTCGAGGGTGCAAAGCTGAGCATGGATGACCAGCGGCTTTCTTACCGCATCTATAAGCTCGATTCGCCTATGCAGCCGGGCGAAAAGCGCCACATGAAGTACACCGTCAAGCGCGAGCCAAAGGGCATTGAAGATGAAGTGCGCGTGATGCAGATTGTGCAGAACGGCACCTTCTTCAACAGCGGAATTGTGCCCCAGATCGGCTATCAGCCAGATGGCGAACTCGATGATCGCAATGAGCGCAAGAAGCGCGGCCTGCCAGAGAAAGATCTGATGCCGAAGCTCGAACGCGATTGCACCGCCAACTGCATGAACACCTACATCAGTAACAACTCCGATTGGGTGAGCGTGGAGAGCGTTGTCAGTACCTCGCCCGATCAAATCGCGATTGCCCCTGGATCTCTGGTGCGCGAGTGGAACGAAGGCGGAAGACGCTACTTCCACTACAAACTGGACAAAGACTCGCTGAATTTCTACAGCTTCATGAGCGCCCGCTATCAGGTAGAACGCAAGACGGCAAACGGCGTCCAGATGGAGGTCTACTACCATCCGGAACATACCTGGAACGTGCCGAAGATGATGTCGGCCATGGAGCGCAGCATCGATTACTACACAAAGAATTTTGGCCCCTACATGCATAAGCAGACCAGAATTATCGAGTTCCCCAGAGTGGCCAGCTTTGCGCAGGCTTTTCCCGGGACGATGCCATATTCCGAATCGATTGGCTTTGTCGCCAAGCTCGACAAGCCCGACGACATCGACATGGTGAACTACATCGTGGCCCATGAGATGGGACACCAGTGGTGGGCTCATCAGGTGGTTGGGGCAAACATGCAGGGCGCTACCGCACTGAGCGAAATGCTGGCCCAGTATTCAGCGTTGATGGTGATGGAGCATCAGTATGGCCGCAACACCATGAGGAAGTTTATGGAGTATGAGGTAGATCGTTACCTCAGCGCGCGTGGCCGCGAGTTGCTCAAAGAACAACCGTTGATCCGCGTTGAGGCGCAGCAAGGCTACATCCATTACCGCAAAGCCAGCGCCGTGATTTACTACCTCAAGGAGATGATCGGTGAAGAGGCTGTAAACCGGGCTCTTCGTAAGGTGGTTGCGCGTTTTGCTTATGCTCAGCCGCCCTATCCGACGGCACATGTGCTGATCGATGCCTTCCGTGAAGAGACTCCAGAAAACCTGCGCTATCTGATTCGCGATCTGTTTGAAGAGATCACTCTCTTTGGCAACCGCACCATGGAAGCAAAGGCAACCAAACGGGCCGATGGCAAGTATGAGGTGACGATTGATATCGAAACCAAGAAATTCTATGCAGACGACAAAGGCGTAGAGACCGAGGCTCCGTTGAATGACTTTATCGAGATTGGTGCCTTCGCCAAACCCGGAAAGAATGAGCGCTACGGCAAGGTTCTACACCGGGAAAAAGTACAAATGAAGTCTGGCAAATCTCAATACAAGTTTGTGGTTGATGAAGAGCCTGAGAAGGCCGGCGTTGACCCGCTTCGTTTGTTGATCGACCGCGTACCAAGCGACAACATGAAGAAGGTGACCATCAGCTAGAAAGTTGCCCAAATAAGTCGTACACTTTCTGCAAAGGTACTGACTTATGCTCATTGATCGCTCCCTGATTGAAGGTTCAGCCAAGCGGCTGGATTTTTCCCCCGAAAAACTGGATAAGGAATTGGGGGACGGCCCCCTTGAGCTGAATGCCAGCCAGAGAACGAAGCGCTTTCGTCAGGTTACCGATGAGAATCGAGACCCCGAGGTTGCCGCCTCGGCGCTGGAGCGAATCGTTGGCGGCAACGATCTGGTGGGCATCAATTACCTTTCTAAAGGCATGGCAGCCTCGCGGCCTGTCTGCCGGATCCAGCTCAAGGATGCAAGCTCGCGCCTGGTAGGTTACGCCACCGGCTTTCTGATCGGGCCCGGGCTCTTGATAACCAACCACCATGTCTTTGGCGTGGCCGGGGATGCTGTAAATTCCCTGCTCGACTTCGACTATGAGCACGACCTGAACGGCCGAGACCGCCCGCTGATTCAGTTTCGACTCTCCCCCAGTCGATTCTTTTACTCCAACAAGCAGCTCGATTTCGCCGTGTGCGCCGTGATGCCTGCCTCTGTAGATGGCTCGCGGGAATTGAAGGATTGGGGCTGGCTTTTTCTCGATGGCGAGCCCGGCAAGGCAGATCTCGGCGAGTATCTGACCATCATCCAGCATCCTGCCGGACAGAAGAAGCAGGTGTGTGTTCGTGAAAACAAGCTGTTGAAACTTCAAGCCGATACCTTGTGGTACATGACGGACACTCTGGGCGGCTCTTCGGGGTCTCCGGC
The DNA here is from genome assembly GCA_044376335.1 of Bryobacter sp. GTDB lineage: Bacteria > Acidobacteriota > Terriglobia > Bryobacterales > Bryobacteraceae > Bryobacter. The sequence goes on along the minus strand of JBIPMY010000281.1, from coordinate 1,929 downwards.
TTTTAATCGATTCTGGCAAGTGGTGGCACTGCATCACAGCGGTGTGCCCAAGACCAATTCCAGGGGCCAGTGGCTCACTCGCGATGGCCGTGTGTGGATGGAGGGCATGGATGAATCGCTGGTGGATTGGGTGGCCAATGAAGGCATCCGCGTTAGCTCGATCGTCAAGGATCTCAAGGCTAGAGTTGGTAGCAATGCCATCGTAAAGGCTGCGCTTGAATCCGGCCCCTTTATCGCGACTGAGGCGGCTTCAGCTTCAAAGCCGGCTGGGGCGAATCTGTGGGTAGAACAGGATGCAACGGGGACAAGTCTGGTTGTCCCCTTGCGCATCCCGATTGAGATGGTGCAGCGCTCGCTTGCTGTTGCCCCATCCGAGGACCCCCAGCCAGTCCCGCCTGAAACGCCGGGAGAGCTGGTTGAGGCCGTCAAAATCGATCAATCGACCCTGAGCACCCGGCCCGGATACAAGCCGAATTTTCTCGGCAGCGGAAAGTTGCTGGTGCCGCTGCCCAAGATCCCGGCGGCGCTCAGGTCGCAAGTGGCTATGCTTACCGGCAAGCCTAAAGAGTCTGAGTTGAAGTATTACAACTACAGCGTGGTGATGAACCAAAAACGCAAACTCGCATTCTTTGCGGCCGTAAACATCGATGGTAACGGGCAACAGGAAGTAGGCAAGCGTGAAGGAGACTCCTGGCTGCGAGACCCGCGAATCGATCCTGCTACACAAGTTGGTGATGAGTATTACGGCAAGCAAAAGCTGTTTGAGGCAGATCGAACCAAAAATCCGATGGACCGTGGGCATCTGGTAAGGCGCCTCGACGCGACCTGGGGCAAAACCGTAGAAGAGGCCAAACGCAATGGCGATGATTCCTTCCACTTCACCAATTGTGCGCCGCAGTTCTTCAAGTTCAATCAGGGTGCGAAGTTGTGGTTGGGGCTCGAAGAATTTGTTTTGAGTCAGGCCATTGATGGCAAGCGAAAGGTGTCTGTGTTGAATGGGCCGGTATTTGATGGGCCCGTGGCACCGGCAGGCAAGTTGCCGAAGCCTGGAGGCAAGAAGTCTGCTGATCCGAAGTTTGGCGGGCTTGCCATACCGAAGTACTTCTGGAAGGTGATGGTTGTGGTGAGGAGTGGCAAGCTGGCCGCTTCTGCTTATCTGTTGAGCCAGCAGGATCTGGTGCTCGGGATTGACCGCATTCAGGAGTCAGACTCGCTGGAGAAACTGAGCGAGGCTCAGGCAAGAGCATTTCAGATTTCGATTCCAGACCTGGCAATCATCAGCGGGCTCGATTTCGGAGCTTTGGCTGCGGCAGACACGATGGTAAAGACGCCCGGTGGGGTTCGTGAAATCCAGACCGTGAATGAGATCGCCTTGCTTTCCTAGCCATTAAAGCAGCGCAATACAGTTCTAAACTCTTGACAAACCGACCGACCAGTCGGTATCTTGAAATTGTCCGACCGACTAGTCGGTTTTTATGCCAAAAAAAGCGGAACTCACCCACGACTCCATCCTCAACGCCGCCCAGCACGTACTGCAGCAGCACGGGGTTCGCGGCCTTACCCTCGACAAAGTTGCCAAAGAGGCCCGCGTCAGCAAGGGTGGCCTCATCCACCACTTCCCCTCCAAAGACGACCTCCTTCTCGCGATGCTGCGCTGTGTCTCCACGCTCATGACAGAGCAGCTCGACCGCCTCCTGCTCGAAGAGCCAGACAACGGCCAGAAGGGGCGCTTTCTCCGCGCCTACATGCGCTGCAATCTCGAAACGATCGAACAGGGCATCCCCAGCTTTATCCTCAACCTCCTCGAGCTTGCCAGCGTCAAGCCAGACATCTTCCAGTCCCAGCGGGAGTTTTTTGCCCAGATGCAAGCCAAAGTGGAGAACGATGGTATCGACCCCGTCCTCGCCACCATCCTCGCTGGCGCTTCCG
>JBIPMY010000280.1:0-8198 GCA_044376335.1 Bryobacter sp. | reverse complement strand
TTGGCGCAGGACCCAGCTGCGCCGGTCGCAAAGAGTTTCACCGTGGAGACCGGCACAAGGATTCCCCTGACGATGCTCAACAGCGTGAGCACGAAGCATGCAATTGAGGGTGACCGGGTCTACCTTGAGACTCTCTTTCCGTTGATGGTGAACGGGAAGATAGTGATCCCTCCAGGATCGAGTGTTGCCGGAACAGTTACCAGTTTGAAGAGGCCTGGCAAGATCAAGGGCAAAGGCGAGCTCTATGTTCGTTTCGATACGTTGATTCTTCCTAATGGAGTGACTCGCGATTTCAAGTCTCGCCTGGGTTCGATTGATGGACGGGACAATCAGGGCTTTGATCGTGAAGAAGGCCGAATCAAAGGTGAAGGCAACAAGGGTGGGGATGCGCAGACAGTTGGAGTTGGAGCAACCACGGGCGCGACAGTGGGAGCTATCGGGGGCGCTGTGGGCGGAAGCACTGGGATGGGCCTCGGCATCGGCGCTGGTGCGGGTGCGGCCGTTGCATTGATGGGTGTGCTGCTGACGCGAGGACCTGACGTTGTCTTGGCCAAGGGCTCAACAGTGGAGATGCTGCTGGACAGGCCATTGATCTTCAATGAAGACGAAGTGGAGTTTCAGGGCAGCAACAATTACCGGCGCAGCAGTGACGGCAGTGGGCCCGTAAGCAATAAAAAAACGAATACGGGTGGCTTTGGCCGTCGCCTTCCGATCCCTTAATGGAATAGAATCCCAGAGTGCCCTATCTACTTGCACTCGATGAAGGAACGACGAGCGCTCGCGCCGCCGTTTATGATGAGCAGGCGCAGCGCCGCTCGATGGAATCAGTCAGTTTCAACCTGAACTATCCACACGACGGTTGGGTAGAAGTGGACGCGGACGTTGTGTGGGGAGCGCAGCTTGCGGCAACCCGTCGCGTCCTGGACGTCTCAAAGATAGACCCAAAGGAAATCATCGCTCTTGGGATTACCAATCAGCGCGAAACGACGGTAGTTTGGGAGAAGGCGACAGGTAGACCGGTTGGGCCGGGAATCGTGTGGCAATGCCGCAGGACTGCCTCTTTTTGTGAGGAGCTTTCTCGAGGGCCGCACAAGCAGATGATCGAAGCGCGTACCGGCCTTGTGATCGATGCATACTTCTCTGGCTCGAAGCTGCGCTGGCTGCTTGAACAGACTCCCGATGGACGAGCCCGGGCAGCCAATGGGGAACTGCTCTTTGGCACGATCGATACCTGGTTGATCTGGAAGCTGACCGAAGGCAAGGTGCATGTCACCGATACCACCAACGCATCTCGAACGATGCTGATGAATCTGGAGACAGGCGAGTGGGATGACGAGCTGCTTCGAATCTTCGAGATTCCTCGTGTGATGATGCCGAAGATCGTTGGTTCGCAAGAGGTGGTGGGTGTCACTTCGGGCGCATTGTTTGGGGCTGAGATTCCGATCGCGGGCATTGCCGGAGACCAGCAGGCGGCACTGTTCGGGCAGGCTTGCTTCCATCCTGGAGTAACCAAGAATACCTACGGCACGGGTTGTTTTGCCTTGATGCAGACGGGCTCGAAGCGACCAGTATCGGCCCATCGCCTGCTTGCGACACGCGCGGCCTGCGGTGCAGACGACCCTCGTTACGCGCTTGAAGGTAGCGTTTTTGTGGGGGGCGCAGCAATGCAGTTTTTGCGTGACAACCTGGGTCTTTTTGGTGATGTGACTTTAACCGGCGAGTTGGCGGCGACCACTCCGGATACGGGTGGAGTTTATCTTGTACCTGCCTTCACAGGCATGGGCGCTCCTTATTGGGACCCGGATGCACGCGGCTTGATTTGCGGGTTGACACGATCGAGCTCCAGAGCCCAGGTGATCCGGGCGGGTCTTGAGAGCATCGCTTATCAGAGCTATGACTTGTTTGAGGCGATGAAGGCCGATACAGGGCAGGCGCTGAAGGAATTGCGAGTGGACGGTGGTGCGGCCGCAAATGACTTTCTGATGCAATTCCAGGCCGATCTGCTGGGTTGTCCGGTGGTGCGGCCGATGGATATTGAAAGCACGGCACTGGGCGCCTGCTATCTGGCCGCGCTGGGAATCGGGCACTTCAAGGAGACCTCTGAGCTTGAGGGCTTCTGGAGAATCGAGAAGCGCTTTGAACCATCGATGCGGCCGGCTGAGCGGGGCGCACTCCTCGATGGATGGCGGAGCGCTGTTGGAAAAGCCCGTAGCTGAAGCAGATCTGTCACGAATTTGTAAACGTTTGGTGAAAGTTTTAAGGGCCCATACTCTGCCGTTAGAGCGGTAAGCGAGGAGGCGGGGGCCTGCAGGGGTGGTTTTGTTCGAGCCTTGTAAAAAGCGCCCTCAAAATGGCCCTGATTGAGCCGAGTACACAACAATTTGCACGATTGCGTCGAACGAAAACATCTGGTATCTGTTGAACACCAACTATTGGTCTAAGAGGTTTTTATGTTTCGAAAAGTACTCGGGCTGGCTCTGTTAGCCACCGCAACCTTGATTCCTTCTGCAAGTGGGCAGAGCGTAGAATCGATTCCGTTCCGGATTAACATGAGCCCGGCAAACGAAGTTCCTGCAATTGAAGGGCTGGCAGCCACTGGCTTTGGCACTGTGTGGGTGCACGTTGTGCGCGATGCGGCAGGTAAGGTGGCAAGCGGCACCATTGACTTCGGAGTACGTTACCAGTTTCCGGGTGAAGTGACCTTCACGGGCTTTCATATCCATCGTGGAAATGCCGGAGCCAACGGCCCCGTAGTTCTCGACACCCGGATCACAGCAGGCAATCCTGTAGTTGAAGCCAGTGGGCGCGGCGAAATCAGACGTGCAGTAGAAGTGGCGGCCGGTTCGGCTGGTGTCGCCGTGCTCGAAGATATGATTGCAAACCCTTCGGCATTCTATTTGAACCTGCACACGACAGTGAATCCCGGTGGTGCAGTACGAGCACAGATGGTTCGCGCCGAGCGCAGAGTGTACGGCGTGATGTTAACGCCGCAGAATGAAGTTCCTGCGGTTACGTCGGCGGCGCGTGGGGTTGGATTCCTTACGATACTCGCGTCGCTGGAAGCAGGAAGACTGGTGAGCAGCGAAGTCACCTTTGACGTCAACTACACAGGCTTTACCGAAGGTACGCAGTTTACAGGTATGCACATCCACACTGGCACCAACGGCACCAATGGCCCGGTGACTCTGGATACGACCCTGTCCCGCGCGCAGAACATCCTGGCAGGCGCAGGTGGCGCTGGGAGCCTTCGTTATGTCGTCGACGTGAACGTTGGTACTCCAGCAGCAGTAAATACGATTCTTGGAATCTGGGCTGATGCAGGATCTGCTTATTGGAACCTGCATACGGTTGCCAATCCGGGTGGCGAAATCCGGTCGCAACTGCGCGAGACAGAACGAATCGCATTCCCGGTTCAGATGAGCCCTGCGAATGAAGTACCGGCCATTGTTGGACTGAACGCAACGGCAGGCGGTTTGTTTGAAGCCAACTTGATGCGCCGTCCCGATGGCACAGCCATGGCGGCTTACGGAATATTTTCGGTGAATTATCGTTTCCCTGGTGAGACTACCTTCACCGGGCTGCACATCCACAGCGGAGCAGCAGGCGCGAATGGGCCGGTGACGCTGGATAGTGGCATCCGGGCTGGGTCAACGGTGACGACAGCAACAGGAGTGGGCAATCTGTACCGGACAGCAATCCTGTCCACAGATGCTCAGTTGGCTGGTCTGAACAATGTGCTGACCAACACGGACAATAACTACCTGAACCTGCATACTTCGGTGAATCCGGGTGGAGCAGTTCGATCACAGATTCTTCCGGCCAACACGGCGCTGCCTTCGGTTGAAGCAGTGTTGAGTGCTGTTTCCGACCAGAATTTGCGCAATGTGGCCCCGGGTGGTTTGATGACCATCTTCGGTACAAATCTTGCAAAGCTTGCTGGCAATCTCGACGGCTGGCAGGCAGGGCGGGTGCCTCCGTCACTTAACGGCACGAGTGTCGACTTGGGTGGCAGACCGGCGGCAATCCTGAGTGTGAGCCCCGGTTCGATTTTGGCGCAAGCTCCGGTAGATATTGCTACAGGCAATGCCGATCTGATTGTGAAGAGCTCGAATGGAGCCAGTAATACCTTCCGTGTTCCGGTGCTTCGCGTTGCGCCCGCAGTATTTTTTGACCAGGTATCCAGCGACGGCAATCGCGCTGTTGCGTACAATCTGGCAGGTGGCGCTCAGATTACCAGAGACAATCCGGCAGCGGCTGGAACGGCTGTAGGTATCTTTACCACCGGCCTTGGACTGAGCACGCCTCCGCAACAAACTGGCGATGTAGTACGCGGCCCGACAGAACGCTTTACCGGTGTCACTGTCACAGTAGGTGGCCGGGCGGCAACCGAAATGATGTCGATCCTGATTCCGGGTTATGTCGGATTCAGCCAGACCATCTTCATGACTCCCGCCGGTTTGACTGGCCCTCAGGCACTCGAAATCGAGTATCTGGGAGTGAAATCGAACCGCACCACCCTCTATATGCGCTAAGACTAGAGGATGGCTTTTAACTGGAATCTGCCCTTGCGCTTTCTTGGCGCAGTGCAGTTTCTTACTTTAGTACCTGTTTCAAGATCAACGGTGCCGGTTCACGAATCGGCACCGTTTTTCCCTTTGGTGGGGGCGCTCATCGGGCTGGCATCCGCCGTCCCAATGGCCTGGCTGGCGCTACCAGCGGGAATTGAGGCCGCTCTTGTGTTGATGCTCCAACTCTGGATCACCGGTATGCTGCATGAAGACGGGTTGGCCGATATTGCCGACGGTGTGAGGGCAGGCAGAACCCGCGAGAAAATATTCGAAATCATCAAGGACAGCCGTGTGGGGAGTTTTGGAGCGTCTGCGTTGTGTGTGGGGCTGTTGTTGCGATGGCAGGGGCTGGAGGGGGTAGGGAACTACTTCACTTCGCCGTGGCAGGTAATGGGAGTGGTGGCGGCAAGCGAGGGTTTGTCGCGCTGCGCGATCCTCTGGTTGGGAATGACAACGCCAGCGGCGAAGCCAGGCATGGGGGCCTATCTGAGTGAGAATCGTAGTGCTTTTACATTATTGGCTTCTATCGTCTGGGCAGCTATCTTTTTGGGGGTGGCGAGTGTGCAAATGATTCCATGGATTGCGGGGGGGCTTGTGCTGCTGGTCCTGCTGGCCCGTCATTACTTCATGCTCCGTTTGGGTGGTGTTGTAGGAGATTGTTTTGGAGCCTTGCAACAAGCAAGCGTTATCTATTGCCTGGTGGTTTTCGCATGGCCGAAGTAGTGCTGATCCGGCACGCTGAACCGTCGCTGAGGGGTGTGTTTTTGGGCTCGACCGACATTGGGCTGAGTGAAGTTGGCCTCAGCGAGGCGCGGGCTTTAAAGCTCGATTTCGATTGGCCCGTTTATGTCAGCCCGATGCGCAGGGCAACTGAAACAGCCGAGGCGATGGGCTTGAAGTATAGTACCGTCGATGGTTTTCGTGAAATCGACTACGGGCCCTGGGAAGGGCTGAGTTGGGCTGAGATTGAAGAACGATTTCCAGCGGAAGCGCATGCCAAGCTGGAGAATTGGCTTGGCTACTGCATTGCCGGGGCGGAGAGTTGGAGCATGTTTCGCAGCCGGGTTGCGGCGGCAATGACTCAATGCGCAAGGCCGTGCGTGATTGTTGCGCATCTGGCCGTAAATTCGGTGATTCGCCAACTGCTCATTGGCGAGTCTGAACTTGGTTATCAGCAGGGCTACTGTGAGATTGTGAAGTTGAACTCGTGAAACAAGAATTGCTGAATGAAATCAATGCGCAATGGAATTCGCGCACCAAGCCGCAGGGGAGTCTGGGCAGACTGGAAGAACTGGCCCGGGACTATTGCTTGATGCGCGGACTGGCACAGGCAAGAATCGAGAAGATGGGCCTTTATCTGTATGCCGGCGATCATGGCATTACCGATGAGGGAATCAGCCTTTACCCAAAGGCAGTGACCCGGCAGATGGTAGCCAACTTTGAGGCCGGTGGGGCAGCCGTGAACGTGTTGGCAAGGCAGCACGGGGTCGAGGTAAAAGTGGTTGACGCTGGAGTTGGCGAGGGGACCAAGAACTTTGCACAGCAGCCCGCAATGACCGCAGAGGAATGTGCAGAGCGGTTGCTTGCGGGGCGGGTGGATGCGCGCGAAGCGGCAGGCAAATATGAACTGGTGGGCGTGGGCGAGATGGGAATCGGAAACACGACTTCGGCGGCCGCCATTTTGGCCGCGCTCGGTGGCTATACCGCAGCCGAGGTTTCAGGCCGGGGCACTGGGCTTGACGATGAAGGGGTTCGCCATAAAGCTCAAGTGATCGATAACGCTCTTGAAAAATACTCGCTTCGAGGGGCGGAAGCTGAGCGTGTACTTCAGACTGTAGGTGGTTTTGAGATCGCCCGGATGGCCGGTTTTCTGATGGAGGCCGGGCGGCTGAAGCTGCCGGTAATGCTCGACGGATTCATTACGTGTGCGGCGGCACTGGTGGCCATAAAGATGGAAGCGTCCACGAGAGAGGTGCTGTTCTTTTCGCACCGCTCAGCCGAGCGAGGTCATGGCAGAATGCTTGAAGAACTCGATGGGGATCCGGTCCTCGACCTAGGCATGCGCCTGGGAGAAGGCAGTGGGGCCATTCTGGGAATGCATCTATTGAGGTGTGCGATGAATCTTTATCACGACATGGCAAGTTTTGAATCCGCCAGTGTTAGCCGGAGTGAAGCATGAGAACATTTCTGTTCTTTTGGGTTGCCGTTGCGTCATTAGCGCAGGATGCGCGTTTAGAAGCACTGCGGAATCTGGGTAAAGCGTTTTACGAAAACCCGACAACGCAGAAGGAAGCTGCCGCCACTCTCAAGCAGGCTTACGATCTGGCACCGAAGTCATCGCGAGAACGTTTGAACTATGGCCTTGCACTCTTGCGCGCCGGGCGTGCACAGGAAGCGATTGTCGAGTTGCTGGCGGTTCAAAAGGAGAAGCCGGAACTGCCACACACCTGGTTCACGCTGGGCATCGAATTCAAGAAGCAAGGCGAGACCCAGAAGGCTCTCGATCAAATGCGTGGCGCGGTAAAGCTGGATCCGAAAGAACCCATCCTTCACTACAACATTGGAGTTTTGTTGAAGCAGTTGGGCAATGCGGCTGGCGCTACGGCAGCATTTGAGCAGGCGGCGAAGCTCGACCAAAATCTCGCGGCGGCGCACTTTCAACTCTTTAATATGTACCGGCAGGCGAACCGGGCGAACGAAGCCAAGCAGCAGTTGGAACTCTTTCAGGCGCTGAAGAAGCAGACTGAGGGCGCAGCGGTACCTGAGGACGTCGACTGGTCTCAATATTCGGAAATTTACGACCCCAAGCCAGCGCCACCACCACGAGACAAGACGCTGTTGAAGTGGCAGGAAAGGAAGCTGGCCGACAACTGGAAGGGGGCTATCGGTTTTGGAGACAAGGCAGTGTACTGGGATGGACAAGGCCCGAGTCTCGGAGGCAAGCGCATAGCCAGTGTCAGTGGAGTGCGGAACATTGCGGCCGGTGACTACGACAATGACGGACTAATGGACCTGTGCGTGATTGGTGAAGAGATGCCATTACTGCTGCGCAATACCGCAACTGGCTGGAAGCAGATTCCACTGCCTGCGAGCGGCACATTCAATCAGTGTGTGTGGCTGGATTATGATCACGACTACGATCTCGACCTCTTCGTTCTTGGGGAACAGCAGTTGCTGTTGCGCAATCAGGGAGCTGCCGGCTTTGTAGACCAGAGCAAAGACTTTCCCTTCGCGCCGGGAGTTGCCATCGACGCGGTGGCGACACGGGTGATTCCGGATACGCGCGGCTTTGATCTGGTGGTGAGTTATGCCGAGGGTGGTGGGGTGCTTTACCGGGATCTATTGCTCGGCAAATATGCTCGCGAGCCGCTGCCTTTGCTGCCAGCAGGGGCAAAGTACTTGAGCAGCGCCGACGTAGACCAGGACAGTAAACTCGATCTGATCTACACCGTGGCCGAGGGAGTTGCCTGGATCTCCGGGATGGAGAAGACCGTGGCAGTGGCTGGCCTTAAGGGGCAGGCTGTGGTTGCGGACCTGCGCAACGATGGCCGCAATGAAGTTGTGAGTGGGGCAGTGGCACTGGATCTGAACGCTGACGGCAAGACAGATGTCGTAGAGATGAAGCCCAGC
>JBIPMY010000279.1:0-8200 GCA_044376335.1 Bryobacter sp. | reverse complement strand
TGAAACCGAACAACGCCTCCCCAGCCTCTTCACCACCATGGCCGGAGCAGGCGACGGCATCAAAACTCCCGCCAATTCCCCCGCACCCATCGCTCCCGGCACTCTGCTGGTTCCCCCGCAGATCAAGGATTTCGATAGCCCCGGCCTCGGCCAGCGTCAGCCCTATCGCATCACCATGATCAAGGGCGGCAACGCCACCACCTTTACCAACATCGGTGGCAAGCCCCTCTACGCCGTACCTGCCAACGCCGGCCCGCGCACCCTCGACTACCCTGCCCTCTACAAAGCCGGCACCTACTCACTGCCCAATGGCATCAACGTCTTTGCCGGCACCGTCGACGACCCCTTCTGGATCGATCTCGGCGCCACCTTTGACACCCTCAACCTCCGCACTCTTGGTTCCGGCATCCCCGCCGTCCTCACCGACGACGAAGACAAAGCCGCCACCAACTTCGCATCCGACACAGTCTCCGGCTACGGCGTCAACGCCATCGCCATCGAAGTACCCATCGAGATGCTCACCACCACCGGCCGCGTAGAAGCAGCCACCGTTCCTGCTGCTACCATCGGCGCCTGGGGCACCACCAGCCGTCCCCGCCTCACCGTCCGCCGCTCACCCAATCCGCTCACCACCGCCGGCGACCTTCGCCAGGTACAGCGCATGGGCCAGCCCCTCTTCAACGAACTCCTCATCGGCACCGGCTCCAAGGACAAGTTCTCCATGTCCCAGCCCAAAGATGACGCCCAGTTCGCCAGCTTCGCCCTGGACCCCGTCCTCGCCCGCATCGTCAACGCAGCCTACAACGGCGTAGTCGCAATTCCCAACGCCCCACGCGTCGATCTGGTCCCGCTCGTAACCTACGCGCCGCCAATCGCCGCCCCTGGCACCCCCGGCGGTCCCATCGCCGACATCCTGCGCCTCAACACCGGCGTACCTGCAACACCTCCAGCACAAGCCAATCGTCTTGGCCTCATTGCTGGCGATGCTGCCGGCTACCCCAATGGCCGCCGTCTCATGGATGACGTCACCGACATCGCTCTCCGCGTCGTCGTCGGCGGTGTCCTCGTTACCGGCTTCAACAAGTTCCCCAACAACAAACTCGGCGATGGCGTCAACGTCAACGATGCCGCCTACAAAACCGAGTTCCCCTACCTCGCTGATTGTCCTTCCGGACGCGACCGTCGTCACCTCGATCCAGGTGAACCCGGTGGCGGCCCGATCAAATAAGTTACTGCCATGAAACTTGCACTCCTCGTTTCAATCCTGGGCGCATCCCTCTGCGCCCAGGAGGCAGTCCAGTACGATGCCCTCAAAGTCCAGGCCCGCAACTATATCGCCCAGGGCAAACCAGAGCTCGCTCTCAAGATCGCCGAACCCCTGGTAAAGAAGGCCCCCGACGACATCGACATCTGGTACACCGTCGCCCAGGCCAATCGTCTACTCGGCAAAATCGATGCCGCCGAAAAAGCCACCCAGTGGATGCTCGACCTTCGCCCCGAGAATCTCAACGGCCAGCACGAAGCCGCCCTGCTCCGCGAGATTTTCAACGATCTTCCCGGCGCACTTGACCTGCTCAATGTTGTATTTCGTGCCACACCAGTATCGAAATACAGTGAACGCGCTGCTATTCTGAATGACATTGCGCGTATCTTCGAAAAACAAAACCTCAAAACCGACGCCGCCCAACTCCGAAAAGAAATCGAAAGACTGAAAGGACTCGAAATCGCCAATGCAAAAGCTACTGCCACTCCTGATCATAAGTAGTCTCTACGCGCATGACCTCTACCTCATGCCCCAGAAATTCCGCCCCGCCGCAGGAGAAGCCATCCTCATCTCGGCTCACACCGGCGACAGCTTCCCGCTCTCCGAGCAGCCTGTAGATCCCGCCCGCCTCACCAGCCTCCCAACGAACGAATGGCGCATGCTCGGCAAGGCAACTCACGCAACTACGCAGGTTCAGACCGGTAGCCAGTACTTCGGGGTCTTCACCAAGCCCCGCTTCCTCGAGTTGGAACCCGCCAAGTTCATCGACTATCTCAAAGAAGAAGGCCTCACCACCCAACTCGAAGCCTACAAAAAGATGACCGGCAAGAGCCGCGAAATGTACTCAAAGTTCGCCAAGACCTACGTAGTAGCAGGCCAGCCCAACGGCAACTTCGCCAAGCCCCTCGGCCTCAAAATCGAAATCGTCCCGCAAGCCGATCCAGCCAACCTCAAGCCAGGCGACGAACTCCCCGTATTACTCCTCTTAGACGGCAAACCAATCGCAGACATCCAGATGGAAATCGCCACCAGCCGCGACCCGCGCTCCAAATCCGTCCTCACCAAAGCAGGCCGCACCGACGCGAAAGGTTTGCTCAGCATCCCCGTTCCCACCTCCGGCAAGATCCGTCTCCACGCCGTCGCAATGAAGCAGGTGAAAGCCGAAACCCACGATTGGGAATCCTACTGGGCCAGCCTCACCTTCGAGGTGTCAAGCGCTACCCCCGTCCAATCCTCTAACCTAACGAACAGGTGATAGCTTTTTTCGCAACCCTCTTTTTGATTCCGGGCTCGCACGAGCTCGCCACCCCTGGCCCGGTCAGCATCCCGCTGCCCGGGCCAGACCACATCCACCTCCGCTGGAAGTCCCTTCGCTCTTCCGGCTACTGGGAACCACCCACCCTCAAGCTCCCCTTCGCCGGCACATACTGGGTCAGCGCCGCAACCAAATCCAAAGTCCGCACCATCCCCGCCGCCACCTTCAACCAGCTAGTGATCAACGACGGCCTCACCATGGTCCAGCAATACCGCAAGCAGTACAAGCAACTAAACGAACCCGGCCGCATCGTCACCTCCGACTACGCGAAGACCATGATCACCGTAGGCCCCCCAGAGCCGATAGCGCCCGTCGAACTCAACCTACCTGTGGAATTCATCCTCCGCTACCCCCAACTGGTCCAACTCAACTTTCGCGGCCAGCCCATCGAAGGCATTCAAATCAGTCTCAACGGCAAACCCATCGGCATCACCAACGGAGCCGGCCAGCTTCCCCTCCCCGTACTCAACTTTTCAGCCAAGCTAACCGCAACAGTAGTAAGAGCCTACCCCGACCCCGGCACCGCCCCCTGGGAATTCTTCAACGCCAGCCTCACCCTGCCGCCCCTAAGCCAGCGTCAAGCCGCCTTTGGACGCAATGAACAAGTCATGTACAACGCAAAGAGCAGCTACGGCAGAACCAAAACGATCTCCTGCTTCCTTCCCGTACCATTCGCACCCACCTCAAAAGCCGCCTCGGCAAAACTAAGCTCATACTTCCCAGCCTTGCCATTCGAGAACCCATACGGCTCCTTGGGAACCCCCAGTAAATTCTCATCCAGCTTGCCGTTGCCGTTCTTATCGCAGTAAGCCAGCATCGCGTACTTGCCCTCAGGCAACTTCGGCACCACCGCTCTTCCCAATCCAGCTTTCATCTCACCTCGCTCATACCGGAATGGCTTCTCACCAAGCCAGCTGCGCGGGTCGCGATAGACAGCCACATACACCGGGCAATTCAATCGCCGCTCGTCGCGGATCTCCACCTCCAGATCCACACCCTCAACTGCAGCAAAGCACACCAACGCCAGCAGCAACACCAAAACATTCCTCATAGCTGCCCCTCATCGATCAACTGATGCAACCGCTTTTTCACCTTCGCAATTTCGCTGGCCGGGGCTGAGAGATAAGCCCGCTCCATCCACACAGAATCGGCAGCAAGACGCACAATCGTATTCGTCGCTGCGTCTTTGCCATCCGCATTCGCACGCGCTTTCCATTTCGCAGCAAAGTGGCGATAAGGCCTCGCGCGATAGTCCTGAATCGGCACCCCAGCCAGCAGCGTTGCCACGGCATTGTCATGGTCAGTAGGCGGGCCAAGGCTCAAATCCACATACGCACGAAGCCACTTTCCAGGCTTCGACCCCACCGGCGCCATCTCCTCCAGCGCTTCATCAAACAGACTCAGCGCATACTCAAGCAACTCCTCGTACAGTGCATCTTTAGTGTGAAAGTGATACTGCACTCCGCCTTTGGTCACACCCGCCGCCTCGGCCAGGGATTCAATAGTCAGCGCCTCCACACCGCCTTGAGCAGCAACCTGAATTGCCGCTTCAAGCAGCGCAGTCTTCTTGCTGGGCCGACCTGATTTCTTTACCATACGTCTGGTATAGTAATTAAGGTTATCAATTTTGTCAAACAAGCCAGAACCCGCCCCCAGAATTCGAATACTCGACATGATCCGCGGCTTTGGCCTCTTTGGCATCTTCGTGGTCAATCTGCCCTTCATGGCCAACACGATCTACCACGACCCACAAACGTCGTTAACCACCCTGCTCGTCTCTGCTCTCTTCCAGCTCAAGTTCTATCTGCTCTTTTCGTTCGTCTTCGGCTATAGCTTTGGCTTGCAACTACAAGACCCATCCAAAATACAAACCTTCCGCCGCCGCCTCTCCGGCCTCTTCGCCTTCGGCCTGATCGATAGCCTTTTCCTCTTTGTAGGAGACATCCTAACTTCCTACTCTCTGCTTGGCCTGTTGCTCCTGAAATTCCGTCAAGCCTCGCCACGCAAGCTATGGCGCATGGGCATCGCTATGCTGATGCTGGCCATCATCATCTACAGCACAGCGCTGGGGCTCCTCGGCAATGAAGATCTCTCCTCTTCAAGGACACTGCTCGAACAAGCGACAAGCGCCTATCTCGGCTCCTTTGGGCAAAGCACGATACAACGTGCGGGAGACCTGCTACTGGTTCTGCCCTTTCTTGCGATCACAAATTGGCTACCGGCTTTCGGTATGTTCTGTTGGGGCTTGGCAGCCGCAAAGACGAGCGCTCTCGAAGACATTACCGAATTCGTAAGGCAACACAAAAGCATCGCCTGCTTGTGCCTGGCCGTCGGCCTGCCTGCCAATCTGCTCTTCGCAATTGCGCTTGGTGATCAACCGCAAAGCTTGTGGCTCAGATACCTCTCACTCGCGCTCAGCCCTGCTTCTGCAGCCTGTCTCTCTTTTGCCTACCTTTACGGCTTGGCCTGGCTACATCTGCACTGGCCGGCAAGCGCGAAGCCACTCGAAGTTGCCGGCCGCCTGTCTCTTACCAACTACGTCGCCCAAAATCTCTTCGGTTCTTTCTTGTTCTGTGGTTGGGGTTTGGGCCAACTCGGGCGCTTCAGCCCAGCCCAACTCTTTGGGATCGCAGCCGCCTGGTTCGTGGCCCAATTGATCTTCAGCAAATTCTATCTGCGCTGGTTCTTGATAGGGCCGGACGAGTGGTTGCTGCGTTCCTTCAGCAAGCGCAAGTGGCAACCCTTCCTGAGAACATCACCACTCAACTAAGCCAGCGTCAAGCCACCATCGACAACCGTCAACTGCCCTGTCACAAACTGGGTAGCCGTCAAATAGAAAACAACGGCATCAGCAATCTCATCGCCCGAACCAAAGCGCCCCGCTGGAGTCTTAGCCTTAAGCGCCTGCAGCGGCGCACTCTCAGCCTCCTCAAACGGAATTGCCCCCGGCGCAACACTATTCACGCTAATCTTCGGAGCCCAAGCCCGCGCCATCGCCCGAGTCATATGAATCACCCCAGCCTTGGAAGCACAGTAGTGCACATACTCCGGCCAGGCCTCAATACCCCCAATCGACGAGATATTGACAATCCTGCCCCCACCCTCCTGCAACATCATCCGCCGCGCCGCCTGCTGCGCACAAAAGAAGTAAGCCTTCAAATTCGTCGAATGAATAAAGTCCCAATCCGCCTCAGTCACCAGCAGCGGATCGATCTTGGTAAATCGCGCGGCATTATTGACAAGCCCATCGAGATCCCCCACCTCAGCGAATAGCCGCTCAATCTCGCTCACCTTCGACAAGTCAGCCGAGAAGATCGGAGCCCCACCACAAAGCGCGCTCACCTCCAGTGCCTCCTCTTTCGAATTCCCATAGTGAATCCGAACCTCAGCCCCTTCGCGATGCAACCGGGTCACAATTGCCCGCCCAATCCGCCGCGCCGCCCCGGTCACAAGAATCTTCTTACCTTCAAGAGAACTGAATGCCATAGCCCATCAATAGCACGATAGGAAGCGCCACTCCTACCGCTACTGTCACTGGCAGAGCCATTGCGTAGGTATTCTATGGGCATGGTGGATCTAGCGTTATTAGAAACATTGGAACTGCTAACTGCGAGTGAGCAGAAGGCAATCTTGGCAGTTGCCGAATTCCTGAAGAGCCGGCGCGAAGAGGAGGCGAGCTCCCAAGTATTGACCGAAGCCTTGCTCGCAGAACTACCAAGCCATGAACCCCGCTTCCGTACAAGTGACGAGGGTCTATCGCCTGCCCGAAAGGCTGCCCGCAACTTCATGCGCGAAAATCCCACTCTGATGCACTTGCTGGCCTGATAGGCTGGCTTTGAGCACCTACCTTACCTTAGACGACGTCCAAGGCATCCATAAAAACTTGGTCGACGCATTTGAAGAGGGTCAATAATCACTACGTCTTTACCCATGATCTATTTGTGCTTCAACGCCTAAAGTAATTGCCGATTAAGGATTTGAAGCTATTCTTAGCGCTTCCCCAAGCAAATACGTCGGATTCTTTGATTGTGCTAAAACGAGAAAGAGGACGCAGTTAATGTCAGAACAAGTTCAGTCTATTGTTGAAGCGGTTCGCAGCTTGGACTCACAGCAGCGCCAGGAATTGACGACTGCCCTCTTAGCCTTGGACGTTCTTCCACCAGCGGTCACAACCGGACGAAAGCATTTGGTCGAAGCAATCAAGGGCAAGTACCGGCACATCCCCACTTCGAGTGAAGAATTCATAAACCGGAAATGGGTAGACGTGGCGTTGGAATCCCAACCCTGACCTATGTTCTCGACGCAAGCGCGATGATCGCGTTCCTGCGAGACGAACCAGGTGCCGGCGTGGTAGCAGAAGCACTCCTGGATTCCGATTCACAATGCTACGCGCACGCTCTCAACCTCTGTGAAGTTTTCTATGATTTCCACCGTGCTTCTCGTCGCGAGGACGCCTTGGATGCCATCGCCGACTTGGCTCGAGTGGGAGTAGTCGCGGACTCAAACCTCTCCTCTGAGGTCTGGCAGGCGGCTGGAACGCTAAAGGCCATCTTGCGTCGTGTATCTTTGGCCGACTGCTTCGCCATAGAGTTGGCAGATCGCTTGAAGGCGGTTCTGCTGACCTCAGACCACCACGAATTTGACGTTCTTGCCGAACAAGCTGCTTACCGGATTCAGTTCATCCGCTGATCAGAGTTTCTCTGCAAGTCGCAGAGGCCAGCTTCGGCCACCCACCGCTCTTCACACAACTGAAAGCAGCAATCACCACCGTCAAACCAGACCAAGTAGCTCATGCTCATGGACCTGCAAGCAAGTCCGACTGACGGGCTCAAGACATTGCCCCCACCTCTACTCAGGTTCACTTTCGTCTTTGTGACGAATCCAGGGTTCGCCCGGCGCATCTCGCTCCGCCCACCAACCCAACGGCAAGTCTACAAGTTCTTCTAGGCTGCGATCCTTGTCCACCGGATGGTGAAAACACGAAAGCACCGGCGGCTCACCGCCCGTCATGCTATCGCCCAGAAACTGCCAGGCTCCGTCTTCCAGATCATGGGAAACATATGTCACTGGCTCGATACCCGAATGTACTGCTGAAGATAGAAAAACTCCCGTATGAGGAGGGTCTGCAAATTTCCAATTGGCGAGGCTGCTCGTCGGATCTGCTGATGCCCAAAAGTCCTGTTCAACCCGTGTAAAGTGAACGTCCGGCTGCAAACTTGGTTGTTGAAATCTATCGTCGAAACCTTCATCCTCAGCAAAACGATTCTCAAGATCAGGATAGATAGCTTGCAGTGCGGGATAAGTCTTATCACCGTAATACCAGTTTGCCCAACACATAAGATGTTGAATCCACTTCGGATCAACAGGTCGAAATTCACACTCGACATCACCTACCAATTCGAGATGCCTGCCTTTCGACAGATCCGCACCATCACGCATCCGCTTAACTGCTTCGTTGAGTAGGTAGTGCGCGGTCTCTGGAGGCAACCCGACCACAACAATCTCTGGCTTGCCGCAAGTGTCATGCACTCCGATCGTGTAGGACCAACCGGGCTCCTCACTGCTTGCCTGGACATGGATTACGGCGCAACCAAACATCTCGATGTCTGAAACGGTTCTTT
>JBIPMY010000278.1:0-8243 GCA_044376335.1 Bryobacter sp. | reverse complement strand
TCCAGGAAGCATTGATGCCTGGGTAAGCGTTGGGCAGGCGGACTGTGCGGTACTGCTTTGCGCCTGTGACCCACTTGGATGGGTCGTTACCCAAATAGTAGTTGTAGCTTGTGGGCAAAGGATCGGCAAGCGTTGGGGTGGCCTGTGGAGAGGTGTTCTCAATTTGCACTTCGACGCCCCGGTCGAAGCGCATGGAGTCACGCGTGTAGAAGATGCTGTTGAAGCTGGAACGCTGGAAGTAGCGGACATCGGCAGGGAATTGCCCGTTGTTCGGCTCGCGGCCAAAGAAAGATTGGGTTTGCGCCTGGACTGCCGCAAGAGTGAGCAGAAATAGCACTATTCGCACGGGGTACCTCGTTGTGGAAAGTGGACGCGAGGGGCGGAAACCCCGAGGATAGCAGTTCTAGACTACGCGGGCCAGGACGTAGGGGCCTTCCGGGATTACGGCTATCTCGGAGCCTTTGTCGAGGCCTTCGATCAGGCTGGCCATGGCGGGGTTGAAGTCGCTGAAGACGGGGCCCCACATGTTGGGATGGTATTCCGATGGGACGCCGGGTGCGAGGAAGACTACTTGCTTGGATTCGAGGACTAGCGCCAGTTTCTCGAGCTGCCATTGGTCTACCGTTACGGGGGCGTCTTTGACGGCGTCGAGGAAGCCTTTGGGGGAGTTGAAGCGCTTGATCATTTCGCGGAATTCGGGGGCTCCGGCGCCTTCTGTGCACTCGGCGCAGATCAGGATTTTGCCTCCTTCGCGGACGATGTGGGAGGCCGCCGTGACGCCTTTGACTGCTTGATAGAGAGTTAGGTCTAGCGGGTAGCCGGCGCAGGTGGTGACTACTGCGTCTACGGGCTGGTTGAGCTTTTCGAGCATGACGCGGCTGACGAATTCGACGCCGGCGGCGTGGGCTTGCTCTGGGTGGCCGGCGAAGACTCCGGCGATTTCTCGCTTGCGGGTTAGGGCGACGTCGAGCATGAAAGTGTGGCCGGCCATGCGGGCGATTTCCTGCAGCTCTTTGTGGAGGGGGTTGTCGTTGATTGAGCCTTCGATTGAGCGCGTGTCGCGCATGAAGCGGGGGCTGTGGATGACCTTAATCGTTTCTTGAGCGGCGAGGCCGGGGGCGATGAGTTTGCGGCCGCCGGAATAGCCGAGCATCAGGTGGGGCTCGATGAAGCCGAGGGTGATGCGGAGGTCGGCTGAGACGAAGGCTTCGGCGACGTGGACAGGGATGCCGGATTTGGTTTCGCCGAGGTAACGGTGGTCTGAGAGGATCTTGGCGTCGTGGTTGAAGATGCGGTACTTCGCGGCGATTTCGGGGCTGAGGATCTCGTCGAGTTCAGCTTGCGTCGCGATGCGGTGGAGGCCTGTCGCGATGCAGAGGGTGATGCCTTCTACCGGGATGCCGGCGGCGTGGAGAGTCTTGAGAATGACCGGGAGAGTGCGGCTGTTGGGGACGGGGCGGGTGATGTCGCAGACGGAGATGGCGGCGGTCTTTTTGCCTTGGGCCAGCTCGGCCAGGGAGGGGGTGCCGATGGGGTGGAGGATGGCGTGCTCGAGGGCTGCGGTTTCGTCCGGGAGGGGGGAAGCAGACTTTGCTTCGAGGAGACGGTATTCAAAACCGTCGGGGAGGGTTACGGCAAGGCCAGCCTTGCCAAAGGCCAAATCCACGTTCATAAGCGAACGCTAACATACTTTTTTGCATTTTGGCTCAGTTTGGCCCTTTACGTGCCGATATGACGCATACACAGCTGGAGGGCTAAATGACATTTGCAGCATATATTTGTGGATTGGTGATTGTAGGTCTTTTCTTTGCAATGCTTTCGGGGTCGCCGAAAGAAAAAGAGCTCGACTAGAGGGGTTGTTTCTTTTTTACACAGGTGTGTGTAGAAAAAGCGCAACACCGTTGAGTCCGATGTTTGAGCCGAGGGCGAGGGCAGGGACTTCGAGGATCGTGATGGCTATCGACGGCTGGCGGCCGAAGTAGTCTTTCAGGGTCTTTTCGATGAGGGTACGTGGGATTGCGGAAGAGTGGTAGAGGGTTGCCTGTAGCATTGCGCTGGGCTTCAGGTTGGCGGTGGCCAGGACGCGGGTGAGGCGGGCGAGGCACATGTCGATCTGAGCTTGTGGGGTTTCGGGGATTTGGCCTGAGTTGGAATCGCGACCGAGGATGCCGGCGATGAAGAGACGGTCTGGGGTGAGGATCCCGGGGGTGATGGGGACTATGTTGGTGGTGTTGGGCGGGGTGAGGCCTTTGAGATCTGCCGGGCCCGTGTAGAGCGTGGCGTTGATGGCCATGCGGATGCCGCGGGGTAGGTTGACGGCTACGGTGTTGCGGGCGGGCTTGAGGCCGGGGAAATAGGATTCGTAGACTTTGTTCATCGCGGCGTAGTCTTCGATTTTTGCGAGGAAGACGGTTGTAGCGACGATTTTGCCTTTGGGGAGTTGGTCCATGCAGGCTTTGAAATCCTCGCACTGGATGGCGGGGATGTAGTGGAAGTCTGCGGCTAGCAACGCCAGGGTTAAGACTTGAATCAAGCTTTGGCTTCCCAATCGATTTGTTTGAGCTCGGGGATGATGAAGGCGTAGGAGAAAGCGCCGAGGACCAGGACCGCAGCTACGACGAGGAAGGCACCGTCGAAGCTCTTGGTGGAGTCTACGATGTTGCCGGTGACCCAGCCGGCGGCTACACCGGCGAAGTTGCCGAAGCCGTTCTGGAAGCCGGTCCATTTACTGGCGGCAGCGGGGCCGGCCATGGTTTGGGTACAGGCCCAGTGGTTGGAGGAAGCGAGGCCGAAGGCGAAGCAGGTGAAGAGGAAGAGGCCGAAGGAGACGTCGTCGCTGGAGGCGATGCCGGCGGGGTAGATCATGGTGCCGCTGAGGAGGCCGGTGACGATGAAGGATTTGCGGATGAGGGTGGGGGTGTAGCCCCTGGAGATGAGGTGATCGGAGAGCCAGCCGCCGATGGTGGCAGCGATGGCGATCATGACGAAGGGGAGGGAGCCGAGGACGGCCATCTTCTCGGTGGTGAAGCCACGTTGTTTGACGAGGTAGAAGGGATACCAGGTGACCATGAAGTACCAGCCGTAGTTGAGGCAGAAGAGGCCGATGAAGGTGCCCCAGACGGCGCGCGAAGAAAGTAGCTGACCGACGGACGGTTCTTTGAGGGGAGCTTCCCTGACTTCGTCGGTGGCATGCTTTTTGGGGGCGGAGCGGAGCCAGAAGGGGAGCCAGACAAGAGCGCCGAAGCCGAGGATCATGAAGAGGCTGCGCCAGCCGTAATTGGCAACGATGAGGCCGCCGATGAGGGTGCCGAGGGCGGGGCCGAGTTTGGAGCCGGCGTCGATGAAGCCGTTGGCTTTGCCGCGCTGATTTTCTGGGAAGTCTTTGGCGATGATTTTGGAGAAGGCGGGGTAGGCGACGGATTCGCCGATGCCGAGGAGGAGGCGGAAGGCGAAGAGGGTAGTGAATGTGGTGGCGAGGCCGGTGAAGGCGGTGGCGAGGGACCAGAGGAGGTAGCCGATGGCGAAGACGCGGTGGACGTCGTAGCGCTGGATGAGCCAGCCGGCGGGAACCTGGCAGAGGGCGTAGGTCCAGAAGAATGCGGAAGAGAGCTGGCCCATCATGGCTGGGGTGACCTGGAGTTCGTCGCTGATTTTGGCGGCGGAGACGCTGAGGTTGCCGCGGTCGATGTAGTTGACGAAGACGGCGATGATGAGGAGCGTGAGGAGGCCCCACTGCATTTTGGGCTGGGCGCTCGGCAGGGAAGGCGCAGTTTGTGGCGAGGAGGACGACATGGACTGTTATTGTTTCACAGGCGAGGGTGGGTTAGCTGTGTACTAAGTACCAGGTGGCGACGCCGGCGAAGAAACCGGTGAGGTTGGGGAGGGCGGCGTGTTTTGCGTAAGCGCCGAAGGAGAGCGGGGCGACGAAATCGTTACCGTACTCTTCGCGGAGTTTGTCGATGATGCCGATTGCGACGACGCCTGCGGCTGAGCCGATGACTAGGATGCTCCCCCCCGTGCCGACGGTGAACGCGAGGAGAGACCAGAGGGCGCCGTCGGTGCCGCTGAAGCTTTGGATTGCGATGGCGGTGAGGGGGACGTTGTCGAAGATGGCTGAAGAGAGGCCGAGGATGGTGTGGCCGAAGACGGTGCGCTGGTTGGCTTCGCCGTAGAGGAGTTGGGTCATCGACTGGAGGGAGCCGACCATGTGGAGGGCAGTGACAGCTGCGAGGATACCGATGAAGAATTGCAGGGAGGGGATGTCGATTTTCTCGATCAGGGCTTCGATCTTTTTGCCCATGAGGCTGGTGTGGTGTTTTTGCGCTTTGCGGAAAAATTCCTGCATCATCCATACGCAGCCGAGGCCCATCATGAGGCCGGTGTAGGCGGGGAGACCGGCTTGTACTGCGAAGAAAGGGCCGGTGAATGATGCGAGGCAAATCATGATGATTACCCACTGGGACCAGTGCATGGAGGTGACTATGTCGGATGTTTCGTCGTCATCGGCTGGTTCAACGCCCTTGCTGAGCCAGAGGGCGACGACGGCGAAGGAGACGAGGGAGGGAAGGAAGGTGGTGGTGATGAGTTGCGTCGTGGTGAATTTTTTTGCGGCCCAGAGCATGAAGGTGGTGACGTCGCCGATGGGGGACCAGGCTCCGCCGGAATTGGCTGCGGAGATGATGGTGCAAGCGGTGAAGA
The DNA here is from genome assembly GCA_044376335.1 of Bryobacter sp. Classification (GTDB taxonomy): domain Bacteria; phylum Acidobacteriota; class Terriglobia; order Bryobacterales; family Bryobacteraceae; genus Bryobacter. The sequence goes on along the minus strand of JBIPMY010000278.1, from coordinate 3,545 downwards.
AGAGGGACTTCCCGCGGAAAAAGAGGGCGGCGATGCGGAGCATGACGATGGCGGTGGTCATGTTGTCGAGGGCAGCCGAGAAGAAGAAGGTGCAGGTGGTGATGGCGAAGTATTGACCGCGGTTGCCGAGGCCGAGTTTGAGGAGGCGGTAGCGGACCCAATCGAAGAACTGGAAGTCGACGAGGATTTCGACGAGCGTCATGGCGCACAGGAGGAAGCCGACGACGCCCATGGTTTCTGAGCCCATGTGGGTGATCTCTTCGGCGAAGTGTGCGCCGGGACGGGTGGCGGCCATGAACATGAGAGCCCCGCCCATGGCGAGGCTGGTGGCGGCCTTGTTGATGTGGAGGTTTTCGGCGAGGGCGATGAGGGCGTAGCCGAAGAAGAAGACCATCCACATGAGCGTGGTCAGTTCGAACATCTGCCTATTGTCTCTTGGTTGTTGGGGGTAATGGCCCGTTTGAGTGGGTGAAATGGCGCATGGGGGAGGGCATTGGGCTGTTTTTGTTGGGGATTCGTTTGGAAGAAGAAATGCTTGTGAGATTGATTGTCATGAGTTCCAATCCGAAGACCCTTTACGACCGCGTTGGCGGCGATATGGCAATTGCGATGCTGGTGGACCGGTTTTATGACCGGGTGCTGAAGGATACCGAGCTTGAGCCTTACTTTCGACATGTGCCGATGGAGAAGCTTCGTGAGATGCAGCTTGAGTTTTTCTCAGCGGCACTGGATGGGCCGGCGCATTACTCTGGCCGTGCGATTGATGAGGTGCATAAGGGTAAGGGGATTACGAGCCGGCAGTTGACCCGGTTTATGACTCATCTTCTGGCTACGATTCAGTTTCTGAAGTTGAACGAGCGAGAAGTGTCGGAGATGTATAGCCGGATTGGGTTGTTTGGGGATTCGGTTATCGACGGGTCTGGGGAGGACTCAGAGTAGGGCGGCTGTAGCGGTAGAGGAGTTGGCCGGGAATGAGTTGGGCGAGGTATGGGACTAGCGGCCAGGTTAGGGATTTGCGGATGAGCGTGGACCAGCGGAAGGCGGGCTGGAGGAGTTGTCTGCAGGCTTCGATGTGCTGGGTTGGGGTTAGGCATTTTGTGATCGAGCGGGCGGCTAGTTGGCCGGTGGCTATTGCGCAGAGTTGGCCCGAGCCGGTGAAGGGGTCGACGAAGCTTAGGGCGTCGCCGCAGGGGTAGCCTTGGGTGTTCTCGGTTGGGCCGTAGAAGAGGGGGCCGGTGAAGAGCCAATCCATTTGTCTGGTGCGGCCTTCGAGGCGTGCGGCAAGATGGGGTTGCCGGGCTATGAACTTGTCTCCGTCGAATTGGACGTGTTTGAGATCTTCTTCTTTCGCGATGCCGCAGACGTTGGTGAGGCCGTTTTCGATGGGGTTGACGCCGGTGTAGCCTAGCCCTTTGAAGTAGAGTTCTACGGCGTTGTTTGTGGGGCCGGCGAAGTGGGCCTTGTAGCCGAAGAGGCGCTGGCCCTTCTGGCTGATGGGCTTGCGGCCGTGGGCGATGATTGCTTTGTCGTGGGGTTTGCCGGTTTGCTCGTGGAGGATTGCGCCTTCTCGCAGGGCTTGCGTGAGAAGGATGTGATCGAGACGGTGACGGCTAATGCCGAGCGCGGGGCGGGGAAGGGCGAAGCGGGTCTGGGCGTTGGGCCAGATGAGGGCAGTTTCGGTGATGGGGGTGCCTTCGAGATGGATGTCACTTAGTAAGTCGACTGCGGCGGCGTCGAGGAATTCGCCGCAGACTTTGTGCCGCGGGAATTTTGATTTTTCGTAGATGGTGACCGGTTGGCCTAGCTTGAGGAGTTCGAGGGCCGCGGCTGCGCCGGCGAGGCTGCCGCCGATGATGTCAGGCATTGCCTGAGTTGGCGTGCTCTGGGTTCAAGCGCTTGAGTACTTCGGCGACGGGTCGCGGATAGTAGGTTGGCTCGGTGTAGCGGAGGTGCTGCTCGCGGAACTGAGCTTCTTCGAGTTTCTCGATGGCGTGCTGGGGCTCGCCGGTGAGCCAGAGGTAGTGGCCTGCGATTTCGATGCGGGCGGCGAGGAGTTCTTCTGGAGCGGGGAAGGTGGTGAGGCGGAGGAATTCGCCGAGGGCTTTATCCATAGCCTGGATGTGAGCCTTGGCGAGGGTGGCGTCTTTGTTTTTGTGGATGGCGGCTAGCGCGTGGAGCCAGTGACGCCAGGCCTGAAAGCGGGGTTGCTGGATGTCGGGGATTAGCTTTTCGTCGGTGGCCTGATCCCAGAGTTCGTGCTGGGCGATGGTGCGGAGGGCGGCGAAGAAGCCTTGACGGTATGCGCCGAACATGGTGTCGGGCTTGGCGGCGTCGGCTGGTTTGTCGCCGAAGGCGAGGAGGTGACGAGCGGCGTCGATGGCGCGGTTGGGGTTGTTGTCCATCGAGTAGGCCATGGCGAGGAAGTGTACGTTGTGGCCGTGGTGGCCATTGCCGTAGTCTTTGTCGTCCTTCATGTACTGGAGCTCGAGGCGCATGCAGTTCATGAAGGACTGCTGAGCTTCTTTGAGCTTGCCGGTTTGAGCGTAGATGTGGCCGGGCATGTGCTGGGCGTGGGGGATCATCGGGACGAGGCGAGCGTAGGCTTCGCAACTGGGCCATGCTTCTGAGGCGAAGGTGGAGCCTTCGAAGCCGTGGATGATGTAGTGGTGGAGGCCGGGATGCTCTGGGGCTTCGGGGAGGAGGCTACGGAGGATTTCGACGGACTCCATGGTGCCGTGGTTGGGCTTCTTGTCGGGTTGGCGGAAGCCGCGCATGGTAGCGAGGGCGAGGAAGAGTTTGGCCTCGATTTCGTTGGGGAAGAGGGCGATGATTTTGCGGAGACCGTCGGTGTAGGCGAGGTCTGGATTGGGGTTGTTTGGATCGCACTTGCCCTGGACGGATTCGATGTAGAGACGCTCGATCATGGGGAGATCTTTGCGTTTGGCGGCGAGGTCTCGGGCGCGCTGGGCGGCTTCCCAGGCGCGGGGAGTGGTGCGGGGTTGACGGCCGAAGATTTCGTCGAGACCTTCCTGCTGGAACTTGGGACGGTAGTCTCCGGCAGCGGCCATGGCGACGCCCCACCAGGGCATGGGGGAAGTTGGGTCGACTGAGGCGGCCATGAGGAAGCTGCGTTCGGCTTCGCGGGCCCAGAAGGAGTGGAGCTGTGCGACGCCTTGCTGGAAGTAGAGGAGGCCGATGTGTTGACCGATGGAGATGGGGAAGTTGATTTGGCCCATGCCGCCGAGGAGTTTGGCGGGGAGGGAGGGTGCGCCGGCGCTGGGTGGGGGAGTGCAGCCGTGGCCGGCGTGCTCGGCGGGCTTTTGTTGCTGCGCGAGGAGGGGGGTAGCGGCGAGGCTGAAGATCGAACGGCGGGTCATGTATCTATCGTAGTGTTTTCGGGTGGGGTTGTGTGGGTGGCGGGGCTGCCGTGGGCAAATCCGATTGGCCGATTGGCATACTGGAGAGGCATGGCCGGACAAGCTTTTTCAACAAAGAGAACAATAATGCTTAGGGGAGCAGAGTTGACCGAGCGGGAGCAAAGAACC
>JBIPMY010000277.1:0-8310 GCA_044376335.1 Bryobacter sp. | reverse complement strand
CATGTGATAGGTGCGGTACATCTCAGCCTGTACACGGAAAAGTGTCTCGGGGTAGCGAGCATGCTCTCTCAGATCAGCAGGCATTTCGGCCTTGTTCCGGAACAGTTTCGGGAAGATCTTGCGGTAAGACGCCAGCACAGGATCAGTCTCATCCCAGGCGTAGAGCGTGGTTGCCCCGTCATAGGCATCGACAGTGGCTTTCACGCTGTTGCGCATATAGTTGACGCGTCCGAATGAGGTAGCAACCGATCGGGAATAGGGATGCATCGAATGCACCGTATAGCCATCGATCATCCAAACCAGTTTGCCGTCCTTAGCCACCACCATATACGGATCGTCATCCCAAACCACAAACTCAGCCAGCTTGTCGACACGATCGGCAACCTTGCGATTGATGAGCATGCGCGACTCGGGCGTCAGATAAGAGGTGAGCATGATGTTCCAGTCGCCTTCGGCAATTGCAGCCGCAAAGCGCATCAACATTCCGTCGATCGGAATCCCGCCCTTTCCGGAATATTTGCTGTGTACATTTTCATTGCCCGACGGATAGTTGAACTCAGGCTGCGCCGTCCGTACAAAGACGGGCTCATGTACGGCCTCGCCATAGTAAAGCTCGGGCCGGGTTACCTTCGGAGCGTTGGGTTTGAACGCCAACGGTGCGTCCTTGAGCATCAACTCGGGCAAGCCATCAGAGGTGATGCGATTTGCTTCGGCCATCACCATTCCATAGCCATGCGTGTAAATGAAGTGTGGATTGATCCAGCGGCTCTTGGCGTCTGGCAACTGCCGAACATCCAGCTCTCGAGGGCTTAACAACACTTGCCGCAACTGCCCATCAGGCCCGCGATAACGATCGACATCGGTGTCAGCAAATACGTAGTAGGGCCGCAAGGCTTGGATTTGCGTGATCGTGTCATGAAACGCTTTCCAATCCCAAAGCCTGACGTTGTCCAACAATTCCTGATGCTTGGCAGGCTCGAAGGTGCCGCTGATCTTGGCCGGGAAATCCTTTTCCTTCAATTGGCCGGCAAGGCCAAATGCCGTTCGAGTGCCTTCGATATGCCGCTCGATATAGGGCTTCTGCAGCGAAATTTCGTTGGGACGAACACTCAACGCATTCACTACGCGCGGCACAATGCCGCTGACGACATAAACCAGCACAACCAGCCCTACGGCCAGCCCGATCTTGCGAGCCATCACAAGAACAGCTCCGAACACGCAAGCCCCGACCAAGCCCCAAATCATCGGCAAAACAATGTTTACATCGACATAATCGGCTCCCACCAGAAAGCCATGATCTGCAAACAAGACATCATAGCGGCTCAGGTAAGCGCGTCCAGCGAGCAGCAAAAAGAACAAGGCAACGGCAAAGCGAATGGAGGGACCACTGAACGCGTCCCCCAGATTCAGCCCACGCAGGTCAATTCCTTCCTGGGGCTGCATCCGCGAAATCCTGTCGCGCAAATGTTCAAAGCGGCTGGCCACCCAGTAGACGATGAAACCAACCACGAGAATGCCCTGCACATAGGCGAGTAGCATTTCGTAGAAGGGCAACTGGAAGAAGTAGAAGCCAATCGGTTGGCCAAAGACCGGGTCGCGCCACGCATCGGCTACCGCAGCGGTAGATCCGTAATAACGAACGACTGTCCAGTTATCAATCAAAGCCGCGCCGAGGATCAGCGACACAACTAACGCGACACCAACTTTCCACCACTGAAATTTGCCGCCTTTCGCGCGTGAATAGAGAATCCAGAGAATGGGGAAAATGATGAGGCCAGCACCAATACTAGGCAGCCAGCCATAGAGCAACATCTGCCCCCAGGTATCGGCTTGCCCGACTTCAGTCCACCAGGCAAAATCGATCCAGGTGCGGGCTATGGTGCGAGCACTGGCGATCAGAATAAAGAGAAGCAGAAGCCAGCCACCCAGTCCAAAACCACCCGATCTTGCTACTGGGCGGCGGCTGGGAAAATCATCCATGTCAATTACATCAGGTCTAGGCATTTCACCTCCACATTGGCACAGAATCGACTCTCCCGCTTAAACTCAGGGTGTATGAGCAAAAATCTGCGGCTTGCCGTTGCCTTGATCGTGGGAATTCCTCTGCTCGCTTTGCTGGCGCTTTACCTTCTGGTGGACCCTCAGAAGCTGAGCCCTATTCTTGTTGCTCAGCTCAGCAAAGCGCTGAACCGCAATGCAAGTATCGAAAAACTCGACTTCAAACTCTTCCCGCCCAGCTTCAAGGCAACCAATCTGGTTGTAGCCGATGATGCCGCTTTCTCGAGCAAGCCTTTTCTGCAAGCCGAAACCCTGGAAATTCGCCCGGCCATTCTTCCACTTCTGTCTGGCCAGATTGAGCTCCAGAGCGTCCGCATTCTCGAACCCCAACTGGAGCTGATCCAGAACGAGAAGGGAGTCTGGAATTTCGATTCCATCGGAGCCTCCGGCAAAAACAACGAGCCGAATTCGCTGAGCCTCAATCAACTCGTAGTCGAGAGAGCAAACGTGGGCATCAAGCGACCAGACTCACCACGAGAGCTCTACTCGAATCTATCTGCAGAGCTTCGAGATTACGCCGAAGGCAAGCCTTTTGCTCTTAAAGTGGCCGCCCTGATGCCTTCCGGAAAATCAATCGAAGCCGAAGGCACCATCACCAGCGCAGGCGGCAAAACCACCTTCTCGCAATTCACTCTCGCACTAGCTTCACTCAAGGCCAGCCTCAACGGTGATGTCTCAACCGGTGCAATCAACCTTGAACTCAAGATCCCGAAATCACCCATTGCCGATGCCGCCCCGCTCTTTCTGCCTGCCGCGATGACGGTAAAGGGTGATGTCGTTGCAGGCATCAAAATAACAGGCACCCCCAAGGAACCCGTTCTCAATGGACGCCTCGACATCACGGGCTTTGAAGTCTCCGGCGGCGACATCAAGCAACCTGTCAAAACCGCCAAACTCAGCCTCGTGCTCACACCCGAGCGCATCATGCTTGAGCCAGCCAATATCTCAAGTGGCTCCACACAGCTTCAAGCCTTCGGCGTGATCGCGCACTACGACAAAGCTCCAAGGCTTGAGGCAACACTGATTGCTCCAGACGCTCAAGTGGCCGAGCTTCTCGCCATTGCCCGCGTCTATGGCATGTCTTCGGTGGACGGGCTCAGCGCTACGGGGCAGGCGAAGCTTCAGATTCGCGCGTCCGGCTTGCTCGAAGCAAAAACACCCCTAGCATTCTCAGGCACTGGTTCTCTTCGGAATGCAAGCTTCCAGTCTCCGTCCCTTACGAAACCGGTCGAAATTGCCAGCACCGATTTTCGCTTCGAATCCAACTCGGCCTCGCTGTCTGGCGTTCAGGCCAAACTCGCCTCATCGAATCTACAGGGGGATTGCAAGGTCTCGAATTTCAAAAATCCGGTAGTGGAGTTTAACCTCAGTGCAGACAAGATTCTGCTCGACGAGATCCGCAGTCTGGTGAAGGACAGCCCATCGAAAAACGATTCTCCGGCCAAACTTACGGCCAGCGGCTCCGTCAAGATCGGCATGCTGCAACTGGCCGAACTCACCCTCACTCAGCTCACCGCACAAAGCAGCTATCGAGACGGCCACCTGGTGCTTGCACCTCTGAACGCATCTCTTTATGGCGGCCGACATTCCGGCTCAATGGATATCGACCTGCGCCCAGCCAAACCGATTTACAGCATGAATTCGAAGCTCGAAAAGATTGAGTCTTCGCAGTTTCTGGCTGCCGCCACTTCGCTTAATGGCATCATTAGCGGCCCCTTCTCGGCCGACCTTCAAATCAACTTCTCTCCGGCCGATCCGGTGCAGATCGCTCAAAGCCTGAACGGCAAGATCTCGCTTAATTTTGCACAGGGACGGATTGCCAGCTTTAACCTGACCAACGAGCTTTCAGCCCTGGCCAAGTTCCTCGGCTTCAACCCTGCCACCGAAAAGTTCACCCAGTTCATGGGGCTCACCGGAGATCTTGAAATTACCGGCGGCAAAGCGTCAACGCAGAACCTCAAGATCGATCTCGCCAACCTGACAGCCGGGCTTACGGGCAACATGAACCTAGCCGATCAAACCCTCGACCTGAAGCTACTTTCGGTGCTCGACAAACGCTTCTCAGAACAGGTGGGAGGCAATAAAATAGGCGGCTTTATGACAGCCGCCTTCGCCAATCCAAATGGCAATCTGATGATTCCCGCCAGCATCAAAGGAACCTTCGCAAAACCCATCATGGCTCCAGACCCCGGGGCGATTGCCAAGATGAAGCTGCAATCGTTTAACCCCAAAGATCCGAAGCAGATGATGGACAGCGTCAACAGCGTCTTCGATATGTTCAAGAAGAAGAAGCCGCAGTAGATTTAGCGGTCTTCGCGAACTCGAATCGCCGGCATCGTAGGCATCGCCATTCTCATGTTGCTCACTTCCTCTACCTTGTAATCAACAGGCGGCTCAAAGAGGCTTTTGGGTGGTGCACCCAGCTTGATGTTTTCAAGCCGCGTCACAGTCTCGCCCATCCGCGGGTCATTGTGCTTTGTCAGCACCATTGCATTGATCTCTTCACTGAACCAGGTTTCGGTCACAATCTCAATGGGCCGCTCGTTACCAACTTCTCCAGCAGGGATGGTCATCGTCATTCTGGTGCCTTTGGTATTCAGACCTTCGATCATCTTCCCTCCAAGGTCTTCACGCTTGACGTCCTCCCCAGCACGTGCCTCGATGATTTGAGAAATGTTCACCGTATCCGAGTGCTTCTCCGGCCCTACAAGTTTGTGCTCAACCAATACGTTTTGCGGATTGCCCTGAATCATCTTGCGCTCCATCACAATTTCCTGTCGAACGGGCTGGTCGCTCTGCGTTCTGAATACTGTGTTCGCCGATCCGCCCGACTTGAACTTCACTGCAATCTTGGCGTGGGAATCCAGCGTGTATTGCACTTTAGCTACGGGGTCGTTGATAAAAATGCTGACCACCGGCTCTTCGGTTTTTCCAATTGGCCCCAACATCTCAATTGTGGATTCCCGGCGGGTGCGCCCTTCGGTGTCCCTGGCAAACTTGCTGCGGTTGGTGTTCTTGATCCGGTTCCCATCCTGCAACACCTGGGTCGTCTCGGTGGTGGAATCGGCCGAATAGGCTGCACCTTTCGACTCATCCACACTGTTGTTGTCAAAGAACATCACCCGCGCCGGGCCAAGAGCCTGTGCGGGAACCACCTGCGCTTCCTGTTGGCCCAGGGCCAGACTGGCGACAAATCCCAAACTAAAAATTGCTTTCATCACGTACTCCTTATTCATATTCGTTTCCCACCACACGGACAGCTCGAGCCATCCCGTCATCGCCCAACAGTACATCTGCAGTCATCGTTGGACGCATTAGCTGATTCGGCCTCAGCACACCCAGCGCCATCAAGCGCTGCCCACTCACACTTACTCTCAATACCTGGTAGCTCTGTGGCTGAGGCAACATGCGCGTCTCAGCGATTGCCACAAATCCAGACTCTTCGCGCACCCTAGGAGCCACCCTTTTGACGGCACGAATCTTTGGCTCCGGCACAGGGGCTGGAGCCGGAGCGGGCACGCTTGCCACTACCGGCGTAGGCTCAATCTCAACAGGCATCCGGACGGCCTTGGGCTTCGGCATCCAGAGCATCCAGGCCACACAAGCAGCCGCAGCTAAACCGGCCAGAGCACCAACCCAGACGCGTTGCTTGCGTCGGCGCGATTCGGCCATCAGGGCGGCGAAGTCCGGAATAGGCGCAGTCAAAGTTTCGCCATACTCTTTCAGCAAACCATCGAGTTTCATTGCCCGCTCCCTTCGTATTCGCTCAGCCGCCGCTTCAATTGTTGCTTGGCCCGGCTCAACCTGGAACGTACCGTACCAACAGGAAGATCGAGCGAAACGGCCGCTTCCTCATAACTGCACTCTTCGATTTCGCACAAAACAACAACTTCGCGGTAGTGTTCTGGCAGCCCGAGAATTGCCTCCCGCACGGCCGCGATCCGCTCTGCCCGCTCGAAATGAACCAGAAGATCAACATCTCCAGCCGCATCGTCCTCAAGAGCCTCTTCACGCTCAGACCGCCGCGCACTGCGCAACCGGTTCCGCACCATGCCAAAGAGCAGGGCGCTAGCGGTGCCTCGCCTCGGGTCAAACTGGGACGGCTTGCGAATCAGATCGAGAAAAGCTTCCTGCACTGCCTCGGCCGCTCGCGACTCCGAGCCTGAAAATGCGAGACCAAAACGATAGAGCCGCGAGTAATGGCTCTGGTAGAGCGCTTGCGGATCGAGCGTTTCGACAATCGTGATGGCTTCAGCAATGACCACTGCCTCTAATGGACGCGACAATGGCATTTAGTTCCCGAAAATAATCAAGCCTGCAACAACGCCATCGACTGAGCAAACAATTCATCGGCCCGCGCCTCGTTACGGCTCTCCACGGCAACCCGCAAAATCGGCTCCGTATTGGACGCCCGCAAATGAATCCAGCCATCCTCGAGATTCAGCTTCAGGCCATCGGTACGCTCCAGTTGCGCAGTCGGATGATTCTTTTCCATCGCCAGCATCAAGCCGCCCAGCTTGCCATGCGCAAACTGCACCTTCCCTGCCCTTCTGAAGAAGCGCGGCAAGGCACCGGCAATTGCGCTGACACTGGTCTGCTCAGCAGCCAACCGGTCCAGCAAAAACGCCATAGCCGTGTAGCTGTCGCGGCATAGATGTGTGCCTGAGAAAATCACCCCGCCACTGGAACCTTCGCCCCCGATCAACGCCTTCACCGCCTTCATGCGATCGACCACATTCGCCTCGCCCACTGCGGTACGGTAGACACGCCGCCCAAACTTTGCGGCAACTTCGTCCACCACATTGGATGTAGTAAGGTTTACTGCGATATCTCCGGGCGCACGAGCCAGTGCGGCTTCAATTGCGAGCGCCAGCAGGTCATCGTTATCCACCATCACGCCATGCTCATCGCAAACTGCCAGGCGGTCTCCATCGGGATCCTGGCCAAATCCAATATCACACCCCGTGGACCGCACCAGCGCCATCAACTCACCGAGAGACTCAGGCTTTGGTTCGGCCTCTCTCGGAAAGGTCTTCGTCGGGTCCACATGAATTGCATTCAACTCACAACCCAGCACTTCTTTAAGAAACCAGACACTCATCTCCGAGCCGGCACCATTCACGCCATCGAGAGCCACACGGAATCGACGCGCACGAATCCGTTCTACATCGACATGCTTTACGATCCGGTTCACGTGGCGTTTCCAGGGCGTCACCTCATCCACCGTCAGCCCAAGCATTTCCTCATTTGTAACTTCCGAAAAGTCGCCCTGATGAAAGAGATCCAGCAACTCGGTGCGCTCATAGTGATTGAAGAAGAGGCCCTCACCATTGAAAAGCTTCAGTGCATTGTATTCGGCCGGATTGTGCGATGCTGTGACGCCAATGCCGCCCACCGCGCCAGTTTCGGCAATGTAGATCTGCATTGTCGGCGTGGTCTGTACACCTACCCTCACTACCTCGCAGCCGGCAGCCATCAGGCCGCAAGCTACAGCATGCTCGATCATCGGGCCGGTAAAGCGGGTATCACGGCCGAGCACCACTCGCCCTCGCCCTACATAAGCCCCAAAGGCCTGAGCAAAGTCTGCGGCCAGCAGCGGCGTTAAAAACTCGCCCACCACTCCACGAACACCCGATACACCAACCTTCAGCTTGTGCTCACGCATAACTTCTCACCGTATCCATCAACTTCGCCATCAGATCTTCCACGCTGCCACGCCGCATCTCTGCGATCACTCGCACTACAGGCTCTGTATTGGAAACCCGTACGTGAAACCACCCATCCTCGAAATCAACACGCAAGCCGTCCTGCGTGTTCATCCGGCAATCACTCCAATGATCCTCGAGGTGGGTCATCATTTCAGGAATCCTCTTTGCATCCAGCTTCACTTCCACCTTGCGCATGTCATAGCGGGGCAGCCCACCAATCAGCCGCTTCAAGCTGCTTCCCTCGTGCTTCAGATGACTCGCCAGCGCAAGCAGACTGGCAATCCCGTCATAGACAAAGCGGAACTCCGGCAACATTACCGCCCCGGTGCCTTCACCGGCAATCGCGATCTTCTCTGCCGGGTACATGGCCAGAGCATCCATCGCATGCTGACGCCCAACAGGCACACGCAAAACGCTCGCGTTGTATCTGGCGGCAACGTCTTCTACCAGCGATGTAGTCGAAAGGTTGGTGATGATCATGCGCCCGGGCTGACGCTTCAACTGATACTCGGCGAGGATCGGCAGAATCATCTCTTCACTCACT
>JBIPMY010000414.1:0-5507 GCA_044376335.1 Bryobacter sp. | reverse complement strand
GAAGCCCTCAAGCAACTCGCCGCCTATCTGAAAGACCCGGCCCACGGTATCTGGGTAGACACCGTAGGCCGCATCGCCAAGTATGCGGTGTCGAATCGGCTATGAAGTCAACAAACCGCGAAGAGAGGCCCAAAGTTAAACTAGCTTCTTCATCAGTTACACTCATAGACGACCATCAACTTTTCGGTTGACTTATTTCCGCCAAGTGATATACTCCGGATCAAGGTTGATCAAAAATGAAGTTTTTTTTTCACGATTTCATTAATTTTGGCGCCAGTCATAATGGCTTCCGCGCAGAGTAGCAACAGAGTAACCTTCGAGAGTTTTCCGAATCCTGAAATCGCCGTAATCCCACCTAGTGATCCCCGTTTTGCTTCGATGATAGAAGCTTGGCTATCTCCCGAAACAAGAGCGGCATTGAGACCTATTCTGGATTATTCAATGCTCATCAAAAACGGCTCTTCCAAACCGATCGCGGCAGTGACCCTTGTATGGAACTTGAAAAATGAACACCAAGTTCCTATCACACATGCGCAGTGCTACCAGACATTCCTTCTTGATCGAAGTCAATTGCTCTTGACAGGAGACGTCTTGTTTATTGCGCCAAAGTCCGGACTTTCTAGAAAAATCAAACTCGGAGAAAGCACCAAATTGAGAGGCGATTCCATCAATTGGAATAGCAAATCTTTATTCGAGTCCCAACCCTCAATCAGCGTGCAAATAGACACGCTGGTGTTCTCCGACGGCTTGGTTGAAGGAAAGGACAAATCCATGACGATGTCCAGAATAAATCAATCCTTGCGCGCAGAGAAAGACTTGATGCAAGGACTTCTCGATGTAGATCCCTTGAACATGCGAAGTGCACTGCTTGACAAAGTGCAAAAATCGGGTCAGACGCAAAAATCAATTCAGGAGCAACAATCGGTGTTCACATCAATTGATCATTATTCAGACAGACAACTACAGCTCTCCAAATCTCTCTTGGGTCTTTTGGATAATCAGGGACCCGAAGGAGTGTTGAGTGTCTTGAATGCCAACCTAAGGGCGCAAAAACTGCCAACTTTGTTTAGAAAGTAAAAGGAAATCAAAATGCGAATACTCAAGCGTCTATTCATGCTAAGCCTTACTCCATTGCTTTGCCTGGCGCAAAGTGGAATTCAGAGTGTGTCATGCAATCCAGGCAACACTTCATGTTCCATTTACAAGTTTAGTTACTACGCCGGGTACATTACGTGCAGTTGCTCGGCTCAATGCACTAACGGAACAAACATCAACGCTGCATACTTCGTGGATTGGGCGTGCTCGGATCCTCACACTGGTAATGTTCGCGGTGGGGCTCTCAACTTCGGCGTAAAGGTTGACGGCGATTTGCTAAACGTAGCAACCAATCTATATGCAGGCCAAGGATATAGCGCTATGGATTGCATTGGAAATCGATCAGGGGTTGATTTTGCGGGTCCTTGCTAATACTTTAGTCAAATCTGCTTCAGCGAAGCCCTCAATGTCTCTGCATTGAGGGCTTCGGTTTTGCTAGCCTAGACTTCCAGCTTCCAGGGCGCGCGGTACTTCGCCTTCAAATAAGGCTTCACCTCAGCCTGCTTCACCGTCCAGTTCTTCTCATCCCAATCGAGACGAGTCTTAAATCGCATCGAAAGATTAGCCAGAATACAGGTCGTAGAAGAACGAACGCAAGTCTCAATCTCGCTCTGCGGCTTCTCACGGCTCTTGATGCAAGCCAGCCAGTTCTCCCAGTGCGGCACATTCATCTGGCGCATCACGTCGTCCTTCTCAAACGTCAACGCCTCAACCTTCGACTTCGCATTCGGCACCAGCCAGCAACCACTGCGATTCACAATCAAAGTTGCCTCAGTCCCATGGATGGAAGTCGCCGCACCCTGCCCAAACATCGGCATCGGGTTCGCCGTCCGGCTCTCATAGCTGGCAATGAATCCAGGATAGTCAAAGGTTGCCAGCATCGTATCCGGCGTGTCGCGATTGTCGGTAACTTCCAGCTTGTGCCCCATCGCAGAAATCGCCGTCGGCATCTTCTCGTCAAAGCACTGATGCACCGGGTCCAGCAAATGCACACCCCAATCCGTCATTGCGCCACCAGCATAATCCCAGAAGTAACGGAAGGTCGGGAACGTAGCCTTCGTCACACCCCAGCGATTTTCATTAAACGGAACCTTCGGTGCCGGCCCAAGCCACATATCCCAATTGAGTCCAGGAGGCGGCGTAGAATCAGCCGGATTCCCCCAGCCTTCCTTCGGTGTCGCGCCAGCCTGCCAGGTATGAACAAAGGTCACGTTACCGAGCACGCCGCTCTTCACCAGCTCGGCAGCCTTCTTGAAATAACCACCCGAGCGCTGCATCGTACCCGCCTGCACAATCCGCTTGTACTTGCGTGCAGCCTCCACCATCTTCATGCCCTCATCGACGTAAACGGCAGCCGGCTTCTCAACATAAACATCCTTGCCAGCCTTGCAGGCTTCCACAGTCATGTAGGGATGCCAGTGATCGGGAGTCGAGATACAAACCGCATCAATCGACTTGTCGGCAATGATCTTGCGAAAGTCATCAGTGCCCTTGATCTCGTAACCACCACGGCGAGCCGCAGCTTCAGCACGCTCAAGGTGCGGCTGATACACATCGCAAAGTGCAGCAGGCTGTAAGCCCGGTACCTTCATCGAGTAGCCGAGATTACCAGAGCCCATGGCTCCAAGCCCGATGAAGCCGACGGCAACGCGATCGTTTGCCCCCTTCACCTGGCCGGTAAAAATTGAGGTTGTAAACGCCGTGCTCAGCGCAAGCGAGGCGCTCCTTCGTGTGATTGGCTTTGAGTTGTCCATAGTTTCTTTTCCCGGTCTTCTCCGGAAACTATGTATTGTATCCGCTAGGCAGCAGTTGCGCTAAGGGGTCGTTGAGCACCCAGATTCGATTCCAGAATCCAGTCCAGTTGCTCATGCTCAAACGGTGCTGCGCAGTAATCTGCCGCACCGGCATCCATTGCATCCAGCCAGTCGTTCACCTCCGGCACTCGGCTCACAACAACTACCGGACTACTCACTGCATGAAGCAGCTTCAGCAATCCAGGATGGTGTGTTTCGCAGAACACCAGGTCAAATTTTTGCGATTCGGGGTTTTGGGATTCGAGACTCGAAGTTTCGTGAACATCGAGCCCGCGGGACGACAAGTATTGATGTAATTCCTGCGCGAGTACCGGTTCGATCCCGGCGAGGAGTACGCTTTTGCCTGACACTTTCATTTCGATCTGCTTCCTGCTACTTGAGCGTTACGTCTTAGGAAAGATCTCAAACGGGGAGGTTTGCGATGCAATGGTTTCGCCGCGCGGTCGGGGACGCAGCAATTGCTTACTTAAAATAGTTTAGCTCCATTTCCAGCCTCCGACTGATAAAATTATGATTTCAGGAGCGATTCATGTCTGTAGTCCGTCGTAAAAGCACAGTTGTCGATATCGGTGGCGTCAAAGTCGGTGGCACCAATCCAATCATGGTTCAATCCATGACTAACACTGATACGGAGGATGTAACATCCACCGCAAAGCAAGTCATGGAACTCGCCAAAGCAGGCTCCGAAGTTGTCCGTATCACGGTCAACACCGACGCAGCCGCCGCAGCAGTTCCCAAAATTAAAGACACGCTCATGCTGCATGGTGTTTCCGTTCCTTTGGTTGGTGACTTCCATTACAACGGACACCTACTCCTGCGTAAGTACCCGGAATGCGCCCGCGCCCTCTCCAAATACCGAATCAACCCCGGCAACGTAAACATCGGCCGCAAGACCGACGACAACTTCCGCACCATGATCGAATGCGCGATCGAGTACGACCGCCCCGTCCGCATCGGCGTCAACTGGGGCTCCCTCGACGGCGCGCTCCTCACAAGGATGATGGACGAAAACGCCAAGCTCGATCAGCCTCTCGACGCCCGCGAAGTCACCCTCAACGCCATCGTCGAAAGTGCCCTCCAGGCCGCAGCCGCAGCAGAGCGCCACGGCCTCGCCCACAACAAGATCCTCTTAAGCGCAAAGGTCAGCGGCGTGCAGGACCTGATCCTCGTCAACCGCAAACTCGCCGCCCGTTGCGACTATCCCCTCCACCTCGGTCTTACCGAAGCCGGCCTCGGCTCCAAAGGCGTCAGCTACACCGCAGCCGCCCTCAGCGTCCTCTTGCAGGAAGGCATCGGCGACACCATCCGCGCCTCGCTCACCCCGCTCCCCAACGGCGACAGAACCGAAGAAGTCCTCGTCTGCCAGCAGATCCTCCAGGCCCTCGAGATCCGCACCTTCACTCCGCAAGTAGTAGCCTGCCCCGGCTGCGGCCGTACAACGTCAACCTATTTCCAGGACATGGCAGACCAGATCCAGCGTTACCTCCGCGAGCAGATGCCCGCCTGGAAGCCGATCTATCCTGGAGTCGAAATGATGAAAGTAGCCGTCATGGGCTGCATCGTCAACGGCCCCGGAGAGTCGAAGCACGCCAACATCGGCATCTCCCTCCCCGGCACCTTTGAAGAACCTGTAGCCCCCGTCTACGTGGACTCAAAACTCTTCCGCACCCTCCGCGGAGACCACATCGTAGAAGAGTTCATCGTCATGCTCAACGACTACGTAGAAAAGACCTACTCCGCCCAGCGCGAAACCGTCGGCGTCTAAATCCAGCCTTTAAGGAAACTTAGAAAACAGGTCTGCTCTGAGCAGACCTGTTTTTTTGTTGACATCACAATTACTACGTGACACGATATATCGCATAACGTAATATGAACGACCCAAGCATGCTGATCCTGGCCAGCCTCGCCGAAAGCGACAAGCATGGCTACGCCATGATGGAAGACATATTGACCTTCGCCGGTGTCTCACTCGGCCCAGGAACTCTCTACGGCGCCATCAGCCGTCTCGAAGAGCGTGGCTGGATTCGCCCCGTCCGCACCACAGACAGACGCCAACCTTACACGCTAACTGCGGCAGGCCGGCGTCATCTCTCCGAACAACTCGAATCTCTCGGCCGATTCGTCTCAACCGGACGCCTGCGATTGGAGCAGGCATGAGACGCCGCCTTCTCAATTTGGCAGTCAGCCTATACCCGGCAGCCTGGCGTGAACGCTACGGCGAAGAGTTCGCGGCAACAATTGACGCCATGCCGGGATCGAGTTGGGCAATAGTTTGGGACATAAGCAAATCAGCCATAGCAGAGCGAATCCGTCATCGCGGCAACATCAAACAATTTGCGACAATTTTCGGCACTGCAGGGCTCGCCCTCGCACTCGCCATTTCATCGCGTATCCCAGATCTTTACATCTCAGAATCTGCCGTACAAACCTCCAATGCAGACAGCGCCGCGATGGCTCAATCCGTCAAACATCTCCTTTCCCGCCACTACCTCCAGAGCCTCATTGAGAAGCATCGTCTGTACATCCCCGAGCGATCCAACTCCCCAATGGAAGAGGTCATCGATTCGATGTCCAGAAATATTTCTGTCGCGGTCAGCA
>JBIPMY010000634.1:0-2815 GCA_044376335.1 Bryobacter sp. | reverse complement strand
CGCTGAAACACAAATCGTCGCCAGCGAACTCGCAACAACCCTTGCGCGCGAATACAACCCCCGGCAAGCTTCTGCGCAAGGATCAAATCCACTCACCCTACTCAGTCCAGCCTCAGCGCCAGACGCCATCTATCCGAACCGCCGAAACATCGCATTAGTTGGCCTCTTCTGCGGAACTCTCTTCGGTGCATTGTTGAGTTTGGTCTACTGCCGGAAACCACAGCCGGCGTCTAGCTAGTCATCATCGCCGTATACCGCCGCTGCATCTCCTCCGGCGTCACCTTCTCAATCTCGTGACCCAATAGCCACTCATGGCCAAACGGGTCACGAACCTTCGAACTCCGTTCCCCATAGAACTCATCCGACGGCGCCATCACCTCAGTAGCCCCGGCTCCAATTGCAAGAGCATGAGCCTCATCCGCGTTATCCACATGCAGGTGCATCCCAAACGTAGTTCCGCCCAAACTCAACGGCCCCCGAATCCCATACTCGGGAAACTCATCTGACAACATCACCACCGTCTCCCCAATCACAACCTCGGCATGCCCCACCCGTCCACTCGGCTCTGTCAATCGAAACTTCTCCACCGCCCCAAACGCCCGCCCATAAAAATCAATCGCCTCCGCAGTAGACGACACACGCAGATAAGGAAACACTTCAAGAATCTTCATGTCGCCAGTCTAATCTTCAAGCTTAAAAGTTGTCTTGGATATTTTTGCCGGGTCCACCGCAACATGATGCAACCAGTCCGCCCGTACTGGCCGATACTCACCAGGCGTAATCCCCGCAAAAGCCTGAAACTCGCGATTCAGATGCGATTGATCACAGTACCCACAATCGAGCGCCAGTTGCGCCAAATTCGGCGACACCCCACGCTGCAACTCCCGCAACGCCACCCCAAACCGCAACACCCGGCTATACCGCTTCGGGCTCATCCCCACCGTATCCTCAAACCCGCGAATGAACCGCTTCGCACTATACCCACATTCCAGACGCAGCGCCTCGATACTATCGACACTCCCCAACCTGCGAATCGCAAAAGCAATCCCGGCATCCACCGGCCTCGGCCGCAACCCCATCAAGTACCGCTCCACCACACCAAACACCTCTTCGGGCCGCCCCGCATTCCGAGCCTCCTCCATCCAACCACCCGAAACCTCGACATGCCGCCCGCTCCATTCTGAAGCCACTCCCCCAAGCAATGCCGCCGCCATCCCGGGCTGAAACTGCACACCCACCACCGGCCCCAATCGCGTCGTATCACGAACCACAAAACGAGACTGCGCCCCCCACAACACCCCATCGCGAAACCGCTGCCAAACCCCATCGCGACAGATCCCGATCGGCTCCCCATCCAGCCGCACCGTCAGTGACTGCGCACCATGAGGCAAAGCCAGCTCATGCGAATGGCTAACTCGATCCCGGCGCGAATACCAAAGCATCGCAACCCACGGGCGCAACCTCTCAACTGGCTTGCGACAAAGATACATCTTGATAACCCGAATGAATCCGGCACCCCGGCGGCTGTGCCTCAATAATCTTCGCCTCCGCCGCCAGCAACACCTGCCACCGCGCCTCCACCTCATCCTTCGGCGCAACCTTGTGCGCCATCTTCAAAAACACCTTGTAGTGCCCCAACTCCGATGAATGCAAGGCTTTATAAAAAGCCCCCAATTCAGCATCTTCAGACACACGGGCCAACACAGAAAACCGCTCGCAAGATCGCGCCTCAATCAACCCCGACACCAGCAACCGGTCCAGCGTCTCGCTAGTCTTCCCGTTCCTCACCAGCCGTCGCAAATCGGAGGCGTAATAACTCTTATGCCCGCGCTCCATCTTGCCGCCCCTGCGAATCAGCAACCGCGTCACCTGCGCCAGATGTGAGGTCTCATCCTTCGCCACACTCGTCATCGCCTCCACCCAACCCGGAGTCCACTCATTCGGCCAACGCGTCAGCAAGTCCATCGCATTCAGCGCCGCCTTCATCTCGAGAAACGCATGGTCGATCAGCAAAGCAATCGGGTCCGCCAGCGCACTCGCACCCCACGCCTCAGGCGTCGTCGACAACAACGGCAACTCATCAGTCTTCTTCAAAGCACTCACACCCTTACGTTAACCCGAAGACACAAACTTCTAGTACTTTTCGTGTCTCACTTTTTTTCGAATCCATGTCACTCCAAATGGCGACTTTGCGCTTGATGAGTTTGGAACACAGACAGTTCCAAGTAGCCAAACATTTCGGAGACCTCCATGAACCACATAACCAAAGCTGTCCTCATTCTCACCCTTTCCCTCACCGCCGCAAACGCGACGCTGGTAAAGACAGACTTCCTCAACCCCAACGATGGGCTCATCGTTCGAGACAACACAACCAACTTCGAGTGGCTGGCACCCTTGTACACCAAAGGGCTTGTCTACAACGCTCCGCTTGTGCAATCCCTCATCACCAACGACGGCTTTCGCTACGCCACGGCCACGGAACTAACCTCCATGATCAACCTCAACTTCGGCAATCCAACTACCATCGCGCCTGGCAACGTGGCAGGCTTCAATGCCGCTTCCCAATTCTTCTCGCTCTTCGGAATCAACGATAACGTCTTCTGCTCGGGCGGCCCTTGCCCAAGAACCCAAGGCTTCACCTCAACCCCTGGATTCGGCAGCCCGCATCTGGTCTTCGGAATGATTCAGCTAGGCCCAACAGGTTGGTTCATCGTCAACAACGCATGGCCAGCAGGTGTTGCAGACCCCCAGGTAGGCAGCTTCCTGGTCCGCCCCTACGTAGAATCCGCAGTGCCAGAACCCTCCACCACCGCCC
>JBIPMY010000679.1:0-8368 GCA_044376335.1 Bryobacter sp. | reverse complement strand
ATGCCTGCTTCATCCAGGCCGCCGCCCGGAACGATGATTGCGTCGTAGGCCATGACTAATGATTGTCATGCAATTTCTCCAGTGCGTCTCAATTGACATTGAGAATGTAGTTATACGTCGAGGTCTGCTGAGAACCCGAGGGTTGGATTGCAGTGATCGATGTCGAGCCGGATGATACTCCGGTAAGGTTGAAGGTTCTCAGGTTGCCGGTGGTATTTGCCGGAGTGGTGGAAAATGTGACGGTTGGGAGTGCAGAGTGGATACCGGGATTGGTGGAACTCATCGTTAGAGTGACGGAGGTGCCGCCGCGGACTTCCATCTCGGCGAGGCGGGGGTAGTTGGGAGCGGCACCGAGGACCGCTGCATACACTTGTACCCCAGCGGACTGCCCGACATTGATGGTTGCGCCCGGGTAGGTATAGAAACCGGAATTGCTTAAGGTAAAGTTGGCTGAACCGGTGGTGTAGCCAGGAATGGCTACTGAGACAGTGGCAGAGCCTGATGAGGCAAGGGCCTGAACGTAGAAGGTGAAGGAATTTGAGCCTGCGCTCAAGGCGGGCGTGATGGTTTGAGCGCCGATGGCGGTACGGTCGATCGAAACCAGAAGGTTGGGGTTATTGCTGGAGAGGCTTGCGATGAGGGCGGAGGGAAGGGTTTGGCTGGCAGTAGCAGAGCAGGCAGCCTGGAGATTCAAGCCCACGGCAGCGGCACAATTGATACTGATGGTAGGGGCGCTGACTGTGACAACACTGGTGGTGTAGGTAATGTTGGCGGTGTGCCCAGTGGGTTGATTGACGGTGATGCTGGCGGTGCCCGGTGCGGCTGGGGAAGCGTTGTCGATGATTCCGGTGTAGGTACGGACGACGGAGGATCCATCATCGGCCCACACAACTGAGGCAGGAAGGGAGATGCTTGCCGGGTTGGAGTTGTTGAAGGTGATGGTTCTCGCACCCGCGCCTGGGCGCAACGCCAGGTCACCGCCGTAGGAACCGTTGACGGGGTTGATTCTGGTGAACCAGACCTGAAGATCGGCACCGGTGGCGTTGAGGGTATTGAGCCCGATGGAGGGCTGCCAGGGGTAGAAGCCGCTGGGCCACAGGGCGACGTTCGCCGGGGTAGCGGCATAGTTAGAGCCAGGGGTGAGCACTGTAACATTCACTGCTGCTGAGCCGGTGGAGCTGGCTATGTTGTGAACGCAGAGCGTAGAGGAGCTTGCCCCCGCGGCGAAGTTCACTGCAAGGGGATTCTGACCCACGACATTGCTGGCAGTGCTAAATGAGATATTGCCAGGGGAGGAGACCTGCAGAGAAAGCCCGCCTGTTGGGGCTGCAGGACTAAGGCCAAGCGAGCCGCAGGCAACCTGGTCATAACCAAGGGAAGAGGGGATGTTGCTAAACAAGATCTGGTTGTTGGAGACGGTAACTGTGAACTGAGGATAGGTAGTGGTGGTGAAGTAGCCTGTGGGTTGATTGATCGTGACACTGGTGGTGTTGACCGAGACTGGAGTAATTGCAGAGTTGAAGGTTTGCGAAGCGCTGGTGCTGGAGTTGAACGTCAAGCTGGCCGGAAGAGTGACTACGCCGTTGGGGGCGGTGGCGAAGGTGATGGTTTCGCTGTAGCCACCGCGTATGGGGAGATCGGCAGTACGAGCGTTGGCTGAGTCGAGGCGTGCGAACAAGAGCTGGAAGGGTGCAGCGGCCTGGTTGAGATTCATGCTGAGGCTGGTTCCACTGCTGATCGTGAAGAGATAGAAGCCGCTACGGGTGTAGGTAACTGAGCCAGAGCCTGCAGCAACCAGTGGGTTGGTTGAGCTCAGAGCGATAGAGGGTGTGCCGGAATCCTGGTTGACGTTCTGGATAAAAAAGGAGGAGGAGAGGGTCTGGGTTGCGGCTACATTGACGGTTAGGGTTGAGCTGCCTGCAGCAGTTGCACTGGAGGAGAGCAGGGTGCCAGCGGGAGCGGTGAGTGTGATGGGAGTGAGAACAGCTGCGGGGCCACTGAGCTGCACGAAGTGTGCTGCCTGCTGGTTGCGGCCGATCACATTTTGACCGCTAAAGAGGGAGACCAAAGACATGGTGAGGTTGGAGACGTTGACCACGGTTGGGTCGTTGGGCGTAGGCGCGGTATAGCCGGAAGGTTGGGTAATGCTGATGTTGGTTTGTCCACCGGCGGCTGTGGGCGCAAGCACGGAGCTAAAGGTTTGGCTCGACTGGTTGCCCGTGAAGGTGAGTGGGGTGGTTAAGTTAGCCGCTGCAGGGGTGGAATTGGAGAGAGAGAGAGATTCGCTGTAGCCGCCGCGCATGGTTTGTTGCACGTCGAGAGTGGTTCCCGAGAGCCGGTTGAAGTTGACGGTGAGGGGCAAAGCGGGAGCGCTGGCCGTGGTGTTGATGGTGGCCTGAGAAAGCGTGAAGGCGCTGGGGAAGAAATTGAAGGTGCGATCGGTGGTGGCGTAGCCCTGGGCTTCGAAGCGGACCGTGGCGGAGCCGGAGGAAGCATTGATGTTCTGAACGTAGATGGGAGGAGAGTTTTGGGTGTTGCCAGCGAAGGTCACGTTGATGCTGGCTGTGCCTTGCAGCGCAGGATTGGTGGACAGAAGGATGCTGGGACTGGTGGTGGAGATGGTGGCGGTGAGGCCAGAGGGGGGCGCGTTTTGGCCAAGGCTGACTGTGAGAGTCTCCTGGGCGTTGCGGCCGAGGTTGGTGTTGCCGGAGATGCTGACGGGTTGTGGTGTGGTGACGTTGATGGTGAGGGTGGGCGCGTTGGTATTGGTGCCTGAAACGGTGGCGGTGGTGCTAGCCTGGGCGACGCCGGTTACAACGAGGGTGCCCTGAGTTTGGCCGGCCGGGATCACCAGAGGGCTGGGAATGGTGGCAGTGGCAGTATTGTTACCCGTGATATTGAGAGAGACGCCGCCTGTGGGGGCAGGGGCGGAGAGATTGACGGTGACGTTGGAGGTTTGGCCCACGTTGACCGAGACTGTGCCGGGGTTGAGTGAGACACCCAGGGTGACGGTGGCAGAATCAGAGGTTGGGGGGAAGCCAGCGGCCGTGGCATTGATAGTGGCAGTGCCAAGGGTGTTGCCGGTAATGGTGGGCAGCACGGCGGGAGAGGTTTGGCCTGCGGCGATGAAGACTGTCGAGGGGTTGATGGTGACGCCGGGTTGCGTTGAGAAGTTGATGTTGGTTCCGCCGGTTGAGGCAGCGGTAGATAGAGCAACCGGATAGGGCGTGGATTGGGTGAGGCCCAACGGGAAATTGTTGGGGAGCAGGATGGTGCTACCGGATACCGTCACCAGGGCTGCTGCCGCAATGTAGCCCGAAGCGGAAGCGTTGAGATTGGCTTGACCGATGCCTGTGGCAGTGTAGTTGAAGTTAGCCGTTGTTTGGCCGGCGGCGATGTTGAGGGTGGGCGTGGAGACGGTAAAGACACTCAAGTTCGTGCTGAGCAGGTTGATCGTGGCACCGGTGCTGGGGGCGGGGTTATTGAGAGTGAGGGTGCCGCTGAAGGTTTGACCGATGGCGAGGATGGGCTGCGTTGTGGTGAGACTCATGCCGCGGTTAACGATGGATGTATTGAGGGTGCCGGAGGCAAAGCCGGTGAATGAGCCCTGGATCGTGACGGGGCCAGCGGTGGTGCCGCCGGTAATGGAGAAGTTGGCAGCGGTATTGTTTTGCGGGACCACCACCGAAGATGGGATGGTGACGCTACCGGAGGAAGTGAGGTTTACGGTTTGACCGCCGGAGCCTGCTGGATTGGACAAGGTAACGGTGCCGTTTGGCTGGTCGAAACTGAGGATTGAAGCAGGGCCGGTGACGGTGATGCTGTTGCCGAAGGAGGCTGAGATTTGGGTTGTGGATGGGGCTGAGTTCTGGATTGTGTCGTTGACGATCAACTGGACGATGTAAAGGCCGGGGAGATCGGGAACAAAGGTGGGTTGTGGAGAGTTGGGGTTTGTAATGGTGGCGTTGGAGCTGGTGGGCCGGGTATTGAAAGACCAGGTGTAGCTGAGGCCGTAGCCCGAGAAAGACTGGCTGGCAAGACCCGAGAGATTGACGGTGCCGTTGACGGTGGCGTTCTGGTTTGCACCGGCATTGGCCGTGGGCACGACGTAGTTGGTGGAGATGGTGACCGTTGCTGGCGGGCTTGAGAGGGTGCCGTTAGAGACGGTGAGCTGGACGACATAGTCGCCGAAGCGGTCTGGGGTGAAGCTGGGGGTGGCAGAGGTGTTTGAGGTGAAGGCTGCGGAGGAGCCAGTGGGGCGGCTGTTGAAAGACCACAGGTAGGTGAGCGGTAGGCTCTGGGGGTCTGAAGAGGTGAGCCCGGAGAGGTTGACTGGGGTGCCGACGTTGACGGTTTGCGGGTTGCCTGGGCGGGCGGTGGGGGCGAGGAGTTGGGTAGAAATGGTGACGGTTGCAGGATCGGAACACTGGAAGGGGTTGCAGACGATGAGCTGGGCGACGTATGTGCCGTTGATGTCGAGCGTGAAGGTTGGGTTGATGATATTGAGAGCGCTGAGGGTGGCGTTGCTGGTGGCGGGGCGGGTGGTGAGAGACCAGGTGTAGGTGAGGGGGAGCGAGTTGGGGTCTGTGGAGCCGGAGCCGTTGAGATTGACCAGTAAGTTGACTGTGGCGCTTTGGGAATTGCCTGGGTTGGCGGTGGGTTTGAGGTTGGAGGTGGTGATGTCGACAGTGGAGGGAGGGCTGTTGAGGAAGCCGTTATTTACGATGAGCTGGAGGCGGTAGAGGCCGATGCGGTCGGCGGTGAAGGTGGGTTGGACGGCGCTCGGGTTGCTGAGTGCGGCGGCGGAGCCCGAGGGGCGATTGAGGAAAGACCAGGTGTAGGTGAGCGGCAGGTTGCCGGGGCTGGTGGAGGCGGAGCCGTTGAGGGAGACGGTGGGGTTGACCTGAGTGAGGCTGAGGGATTGATTTGCGCCAGCGTTGGCGGTGGGGGCTACGGCGCTGGTGGAGATGGTGACCGTGACGGGCGCGCTCGCGATGTTGAGGGAGTTACGAACGATGAGCTGGGCTGAGAAGTTGCCGACGCAGTTTGCCGGGAAGGTGGGCATGACATCGGTGGTTGAAGACAGGTTGATGCCAGAGCAACTGGGTGGGAGGGTGAGCGACCACTGGCGGGTGAGAGGGAGGCCATTGGGATCGGTAGAGGCGGAGGCGTTGAGGGTGACGAGTTGGCCGAGATTTACACTCTGATTCTGGCCGGCGTTGGCTGTAGGGGCGGCTACGGTGGAGGTGAAGGCCCAGTTGATCATCGAAGGGAGGAAAGGAACGGTACGGACAAAACGGAAGCGGAAGGTGTTGGTGCTGAGCGCGGCCTGGCTGGCATTGATGTTGGGGAAATTGAGAGTGTTGGCGGTGGGGACTATCGTGATGTTGGGGTGATTGGAGGTAGCGATGGCGGAGATGTTAATGGCGTTCAGCGAGCCGGCGTTGGCAGCGGTGATGCGGTATTCGTACTCGAAGGTGGTGCGGTCTACGCGGGTTTCCTGGATGAGGGTGTAGGCACCGACGTTAAAAGGACCGGGCTGGGCATTGAGGCCTGCGGCGGCAAGAAGGAGAGTGGCGAAGCTGAGTTTCATTGTGATCTTGTCCGTTAGCGCTTCTTGAAGGTGGCGAGGAGAGCCAGCCCGGAGGTGAGGATGAGGAGGGTGGAGGGTTCAGGGATGCCGGTGGGCGGTTCAGTTGTTTGGCGAAGGGTGGTGGTGCCGGAGAGTTGTAGGACGCTGGAGTCGTTGTAGAGCTCGAAGGCTTGAGAACCGGGGCCGTTGCCGCCACCGGACCAGACGAATTGGACGGAGAAGGGGCCGGTGAAGGTGGAGGGCATCGAGAGAGCCGAGTATCGGCCGTCGGCTCCGGTGGGATCGTTTACCTGGAAGAGAAGAAGGTCCCAGCCGCTGGCGATGCCGTTTGAGATCGAAGTGTAGACACTGTTGGGGAAGAGAATGTCGAAGTAGTGGTTTGCCGGGAGGGCATCGCCTGAGACGAAGTAGGTGTATTTGAATTCGTTCGTTGGGGCATTGATTGTGGAAACTTCGTACTCAATGTTGAGTGTTGCGGCCGGGAGCATTGCGGCTGAGAGAAGAAGAACAAAGACGGTAATAAATTTCATGACAAGAAACTTCCTTTAGTGCCAAGTCTCCAGGACTTTTTTGCACTCCATCAATACAAACGGAAGGAGAAGAAAAGATGGCTCACGGCTGGGGCAGATAGTTGGCCACAAAAAGCACCAGAGGTTTGCACAGTACTTTAGTTCTGTGGAGGCAATTTAGAAATTGCGGCTGAGTCTAAACGCTGAATTGCCGGAAATAATCCTGTCGGGCCAAGTCTGGGGGTAGGATTTTATACATGGCCCGTCAGAGAAAGCTCATCTCGAAGTTTTCCCAGTTTTTTGACGGGGTAATCCGGAACCGGGGGCTTCACTACTTTCAGCAGCAGAGGGTTCGTATAGTCAAGGGTTCCAACTCGGCCGTCGAAGCAGTGGTTCGAGGGTCGCGGCCTTATGAGGTAAACATCGGGTGGGATGGGGGCGACCTGATTCTGTTTTGTGACTGCGAGTATTTTGCATCTTACGGGGCTTGCAAGCACTTGTGGGCTACCGTTCTTGCTGCCGACGCGAAGGGTTATCTATCCAGCGCGGAGACAGTTGAGCGTTTCATCAAAGAAGACTTCAATATCGTGGGAGGATTCGAAGCCCCTCCCCGGCCTGTTGCGCCGCCCCGGCTACAGGCCTGGAAGATGCAGCTTCATCGTTTTGTCGCAGGGCCGGGCGAGACCCAGGAGTGGCCGGCGAAGCGGCATATTTTTTATGTAATCGACCTGGCAGGAAGCATTGCTGTTGGTTATGCCGTAGTGTCTATTTTCTATCGCGATCTCAAGTTAAATGGCGAGTTCAACCGTATGACTGAGTTGAGGTTGGAGCGTCATCAAATTGCGACACTGCCGCTTGCCGACGATCGCGAGATTATTGCCGCTATAGCGGGCGGAGGAAGCTTTTATGGTGGCTCGGGAGGAGCTTACTACGGACAGATTGCCACTTCCAACACAATTCCACAGCCCCTGGCCGGCACCTTGATCCCTTTGATGGTTCAAAGCGGACGCTGCTTTCTTCGCGACCGAAACAGCGTGGAACAGCTGACGATTTTGCGATGGGATCCAGAGGGCGCATGGCGGTTTGAACTGGAACTGAAGCAGAGCGGAAAGAAGGGCTGGCGGATTTGCGGAGTTCTACGGCGTGGGGAGCAGAGGGTGGATGCGGCAGAGCCGGTGCTGGTAACTCGCGGCGGATTCTGGTTTACAAAAAGCAGTGTGCATGGGCTGGCTGGCGACACGAACTTCGAGTTTCTGGTACGGCTGCGGCAGAATGGCGCCATTGAGGCGCCGTCGGAAGACACCGATGAACTGCTGGCCGCGTTGCTGTGCATGCCGGGGCTTCCACACGTGAGTGTGCCCGAGGAATTGAAGTTGACGGAAGTTTGTTTGAAGCCCCGGCCCTCGCTCGCAATACGGGCGTCAGAGAAATATGGCGACAAAAGCAAGCT
Source organism: Bryobacter sp. (assembly GCA_044376335.1). GTDB lineage: Bacteria > Acidobacteriota > Terriglobia > Bryobacterales > Bryobacteraceae > Bryobacter. The sequence continues at coordinate 816 of JBIPMY010000679.1, read as the reverse complement.
TGTGGCGGATTTGAGCTTTTCCTATGACGGCCTGACGATTGGAGAATCAGCCGGCGTGCTCGACACAGCCACTCGTCGCTTTGTTCGTCGCGATGTGGGTGCGGAGAAAGCGGCTGCCGATTTGCTGGCCGGGTTGGGGATGAAGGAGCGGAAAGGGACCAAGTACCAGCCAAAATCGGGTTGGGAAGTGGTGGCATCAAAGCTGCCTGCTGTCGTGCGAAAGCTTGTGCAAGAGGGCTGGCATCTTGAGGCGGAGGGGAAGATCTTCCGGCGGCCGGGTGAGTTCAAGATGGCGGTGTCGAGTGGGGTGGACTGGTTTGAATTGCATGGGGAGGTTCAATACGGGGAGACATCGGCACAGTTGCCTGCTCTGGTTGAGGCGATGCAGCGAGGCGAGAAGATGGTGAGGCTGGATGACGGGACTTACGGGATGCTGCCCGAGGAGTGGATGGAAAAGATTGGAGTGCTGGCGGGGATGGGGACGGTGGTTGGGGAGCATGTGCAGTTTCGGCGGAGTCAGGCTGGGTTGCTCGATGTGTTGCTGGCTTCGCAGCCGGAGGCGAAGTTTGACGAGCAGTTTGGACGGATGCGGGATGAATTGCGGGGGTTTCAGGGTGTGGGGGCGGTTGCGCAGCCGAAGGGTTTTGTCGGGAAGCTGCGGGATTATCAACGTGAGGGTTTGGGGTGGAGGGAGTTTTTGCGGCGATTCTCGTTTGGAGGCTGCCTTGCAGATGACATGGGGGTGGGAAAAACGGCGCAGGTGCTGGCGATGCTTGAGGCACGTCGAGGAAAGCATGGGCCGACGCTGGTGGTGGT
>JBIPMY010000031.1:0-25380 GCA_044376335.1 Bryobacter sp. | reverse complement strand
GGAGCACCCTCCACCAGGGGACTCCGGGCTTTCCTGTTTCTGCTTCGCGCTCGACGTGGGCGCGGGCCACGACGTTCAGGAAGATGGCAGTGGACATGGGGCAGGTGAGGGCAGCGCCGTGCTGGCGGGCCAGTTCATCGCGTAGCTGGGTCAGGGTGATGACGTGACCTTTAGGGATCTTGGCGACTTCTCTTTCGACCTCCTCCGGGGTGGAGACCAACATTGGACCGTCTTTGTAGTCTTCGACAATCTTGGGCGACTTGCCACACTTGAGTTTTTCCCAGGCGGTCTTTTTCTTCATCAGACTTTTTCGACCGGGAACTGGATCTCAGTTACGTAAGTAGTGTCGTCCTGGCGGACGGGGTTGCCGATGTGGAGGTAGATTTCACGGCAGGGGCCGGAAGGACGCCAGCCGGTTTCTTCCATCCAGCGGGTGAGACGATCGTAGACGCCTTTGAATTGCTGGAAGCTGCCGTGGTGGACGTAGCTGGCGACTCTTTCGGCTGGGAGCTGGTAAGAGGCGAGGCGGCCGGTGACCGGGATTTCGTGATTGAAGAGGACGCCGGCTTCGGCTTCGATGTCGCTTGATTTGTGTTCAGGGCAGTGCCAGATGGCGATGGGGGTGCCGCTTGCGGCTTGCGCGCCGAGTTGACCATAGACTTCCGGGTAGAGGCGGCCGATTTCAGGGTAGGACTGGATCAAGTCGCGGACGCTTACGATCCAGGTGGGGGTGGAATCTTTGATGACTACTTCGAGGGGTGCGCCTTCGCGGGCGATTTCTTCAATCATGTGCTCGATGGCAGCCAGGCGGCTGCTCTCCTCTTCGATTTTGGATTTTTGTTCGGCACGGCGAAGACGGAGCATTCCCTGCAGTTCCAACTCGTTGACGCCTTCTTCGATCAGGGTTGCGATCTGATCGAGGGAGAAGCCGAGTTCTTTGAGGACGAGGATGCGATTGAGGCGTGGAAGTTGTGAGGCTTTGTAGCGGCGGTAGCCGGAGTCGCGGTCTACGTGGGCGGGTTTGAGCAGGCCCTCTTCGTCGTAGTAGCGAAGGGTCTTGACGGTTACCTGGGCGAGTCGAGCGAATTCACCAATTGCGAACATAGTCTGATTGGAAGGCCTCCCCTAGGGGGAGGGTCAAGAGATTTTTTTGATGCGGATGTTTTTGAAGTGGATGACGCTGAACTGATCGTGGAGCTGGAGGCCGATGGGGCCGCTTGAGGCGCGCTTGGGATCGGGGACGGTGCGGGCGACTTCGCGTCCGTTGAGCTTGACGACGATGGAGCCTTTGCGGACTTCGATGTCGAAGGCGTTCCACTGGTTTTCTTTGAGGGCGTCTTTGGGGGCATCGACGAAGCCGTAGATACTGCCGGTGGGGTGTGGATCGGGGTAGTTGTTGTTGATCTGGATTTCGTAGGCGGATTTGGCTGGGGTTTTGGTGAAGTCGGGGGGCCAGGCGATGGCGGCTGCGGCGCGGGTTGGGTCGTGGAGGGAGATGCCGGAGTTGCCGTGTTCTTTGGTCCAGAACTCGAGGTGGAGGTCGTATTGCTCGAAGCTGTCTTTGGTGTAGAGCCAGGCCTGATGGTTGAGCCAGAGGCCATATTCTTTCTCTGTGGTGAAGCGTTTGCCGGGGGCGAGGGACTTGGAATCGAAGTCGCGCTGGCCAACGAGAACACCGCCGTCGATGACGGTCCATTTGCCTTCGCCGCGGATCTCCCAGCCGGTGAGGTCTTTTCCGTTGAACAAAGGCTGGTAGCCTTTAGTCTGAGCGCAGACGATTCCGGCAAATGCTAGAAACAGAAGAATTTTCATGCATCCGACAGTTTATCCTTAGATAGAAGCAAACAACAGAATGCCAACAGGCAAATTACAAGTAATCCCCCTTGGAGGTATCGGCGAGTTCGGAATGAACTCAATGGCCCTCCGTTATAACGACGACATCATCGTCATTGACGCCGGAATGATGTTCCCCGATTCAGAGCTGCTGGGTGTCGATATCGTGACTCCCGACTTCAGCTATCTGAAAGAGAATCGCGAGAAGGTTCGGGCGCTGATTTTGACGCACGGGCACGAAGACCACATTGGGGGTGTGCCGTATCTGCTGTCGCAGCTGAACATCCCTGTTTACGGTACGCCCTTTACGCTCGCTATGGCCGAGCGGCGGCTGGAAGAACATCGTCTGCTCAAAGACGCAGTGCTCAATGAGGTTGAGGCTGGCGACAAGATTGAGATTGGGCCTTTCAAGATCCATTTCATTCGGGTGACGCACTCGACGGTGTCTTGTGTGGCGCTGGCTATCACTACGCCGCTGGGTGTTGTGTTGCACACGGCGGACTTCAAGATTGATCAGACGCCGATTGACGATGAGCATTTTGATCTGCATGCGTTTGCCGAGTATGGCAAGCGCGGTGTGTTGTTGCTGATGAGCGACTCGACCAATGTGGAGCGGCCGGGTTATAGCGAATCGGAACGTGCGGTAAGGCCGCGCCTCGAGCAGATTTTCGCTAGCGCTACGCGGCGGCTTGTGTTCTCGTGCTTCTCGAGTTCGATTCATCGTATCCAGCAGATTCTCGATGTGGCTGCCAAGTATGACCGCAAGGTGGCGCTGATTGGGCGCAGCTTGCTGGCGACGACAGAGATCTCGCATGATCTTGGGTTGTTGCGGATTCCGGACAACATTTTGTTGCGGCCGCAGGACATCATGGAAACGGTGCCGCACCGGGTCTGCTGTATTGTCTCTGGGACGCAGGGCGAGCCGATGTCGAGCCTGTCGCGGGTGGCTGTAGATAATCACAAGAATTTGTCGGTGAAGCCGGGGGATACGGTGGTGCTGTCGAGCCGCATTATTCCTGGTAATGAGAAGCCGATTGGACGGATGCTGAATCACTTTGCGCGCCGTGGTGCGGAGTTGATTTACGGGGCGGGGTCGCCGCCGATTCATGTGTCGGGGCATGGTTTCCGCGAGGAACTGACGCTGATTCTGAATCTGGTGCGGCCGAAGTATTTTATGCCGGTGCATGGTGAGTATTTGCAGTTGAAGCGGCATGCACAGTTGGCCAAGCATCTTGAGGGCAAGGGCCTGGAATCGACCTTTATCATCGAGAACGGCGAGAGCCTGATGATCGATGAAAAGGGTGCTCGCAAGGGCGAGAAGGTTGCGACCGGGCGTATTTATATCGATTCGGGTTCGCTGGGTGATGTTGTTGAAGATATGATTATTCGGGATCGTCGGCATTTGGCCGAGGATGGGTTTGTGATTCCGGTGCTGGCCTTTGACAAGGCGACCGGGCAATTGCAGGGCCCGCCGGAGATCATCAGTCGTGGCTTTGTTTCACTTGAGGAATCGAGTGAGTTGTTGCCCTTTGCCAAGCAGTTGGTGATGAAGACGATTGAAGGATCGAACAAGGAAGAGCGGTCGGACTGGGGCGTTATGCAGGAAAAGATTCGTACGGATCTCAAGCGGTTCCTGAACAAGGAGACGCAGCGGAGGCCGTTGATCGTGCCGGTAATTATGGAGGTTTAAGGTTCGATGTGGAATTATCTTGAGGATGCGTCCAACTATCAGGGGCACGCAGAAAAGATTCTGATCCCGGAGACGGAAGCCGAGCTGGTAGGGATACTGGCGGAGGCGCAGGCGGGCGGGATTGCAGTAACGATTGCCGGGGGAGGCTCTGGGCTGACAGGCGGGCGTGTGCCTGAGGGCGGGTGGTGCGTATCGCTTGAGAAGTTCAACAAGATCGAAATCCATGAGGGTTTTGCTGTGTGCGGAGCCGGGGCAATCCTTGGCGATCTGCATGCGGCGGCCAAGCGGAGCGGGCAGTTTTATCCGCCGGACCCGACCGAGACGATGGCGGCAATTGGCGGGACGATCTCCTGCAATGCGTGTGGCTCGCGGAGCTTTATGTATGGAGCTACGCGGCGCTGGATTCGCCGGCTGCGTTTCGCTTTGATGGATGGGCGGGTGCTGGATGTTCGCCGCGGGGACAAGATTGATTTTGAAGTGACGCCGGTGCACCGGCCGCGCTCTACCAAGCACTCGGCGGGTTATCCGCTGGCGGCAGGAATGGACTGGATCGATTTGATCTCGGGGTCTGAGGGGACACTTGCAGTGGTGATTGAAGCTGAGCTGGAATTGCAGCCAGCGCCGAAAGAGCTGCTCAACGGGATCGTGTTTTTCTCAAGCGATGCGGATTCGATTCGAGCGGTAGAAGCCTGGAGATCGATTCCTGGACTGCGGATGTTGGAGTGGGCCGATGAGCCGTCGCTCGGGTTGATTCGTGAGAAGTACAGGGACCTGCCGAAGGCTGCGGTGGCTTGCGTGATTGTAGAGCAAGTGGTGGAAGACGAGTCTGCAGTGGATGAGTGGGTGGAGCGGCTGGAGCAGCAGAAGGCGATGGCGGAGGAGAGCTGGTTTGGATCGTCGGAAGCAGACAGAGAGCGGTTTCGTGCGTTTCGGCATGCTTTGCCTGAGAGGGTGATTCAGTTGGTGCGGCAGTTGGGCTTCTCGAAGCTGGGCTCGGATTTCTCGGTGCCGGTGGATAAGAATCGCGAGATGCTTGAATATTACCGGGATCAGATTGCGAAGCGGTTTCCTGCCCCGTTTGCGATCTTCGGGCATATTGGCGACGCGCATGTGCATGTGAATCTATTTCCGTCCAGCGAAGAGACGGGCTTAGCAGGCAAGAAGCTGATGGATGACTTTGCGCGCAAGAGTGTGGAACTGGGCGGGACGATTGCGGCTGAGCACGGGCTGGGGAAGCGAAAGCGGCACTTTCTGCCGTTTCTGTACTCTGAGGCGGAGATTGAGGCGATGAAGGCGGTTAAGAGGCGCCTGGATCCGAAGTGGCTCTTGGGGCGCGGTAATCTATTCCCCATGTCTCCAGAGCATCCCGGAGCTTAGCGAAGTCGATTGGCTTGGTGAGGTAGGAATCCATGCCGCTGGTGAGGCAACGCTCAAGATCGCTCTCCATGGCGTTGGCAGTGATTGCGACGATGGGGATGTGTCTTGTGCCATGTTCGCGCTCGCGGATGCGCCTGGTGGCCTCATAGCCGTCCATTTCGGGCATTTGGCAATCCATCAGGATGAGGTCGAAATCGTATTTTTCGAGCATAGCGAGAGCTTCGAGGCCGCTGGCAGCAACTTTGGCCTGGCAGCCGAGGCGCTCGAGGAGACGAAGGGCAAGCTTCTGATTGACCTTGTTGTCTTCGACCAACAAAATGTCGAGTGATTCCGGGAGAGGCTGAAGGGCATTGACGCTGGATTCGCGCCGTTCGAGAGCGTTTTCCGGGGCGACGTCGAGTTGGATTTCGAGGCGGAATTCGCTGCCTTCTCCGGGTGTACTTTGGGCAACGATGGTGCCCCCCATGAGCTCTGCGAGGCTGCGCGAGATGGAGAGGCCAAGGCCTGTGCCGCCGTAGCGGCGGGTGGTGGAGAGGTCTGCCTGGGTGAATTTGTGGAAGACGGTTTCGAGTTTTTCGGGATCGATGCCAATGCCGGTGTCGCGGACGGAGATGGAGATGGAGTAGCGGCTGGCGGCAAAGAATTTGATTTCGGCGTCGAGGCTGATGTTGCCCTTGTCGGTGAATTTGACGGCGTTGCCTGTAAGGTTGAAGAGGATCTGGCGAATGCGAAGGGCATCGCCGTAGAAGGCGCGGGGAGCATCGGCGGGGTAGGTGGTTTTGATCTTGAGGCCCTTTTCTTCAGCGCGGACGCGCATCAGTTGGACGACTTCGGAGAGGACGAGGGAGAGATCGATGGGTGCGCGCTCGATGCTGAGTTTGCCTGCTTCGATGCGTGAGAAATCGAGGACGTCGTTGATGAGTGCCAGGAGGGACTGGGCGGACTGGGCGATGGTTTCTGAGTAATCCTGCTGCTCTTTGTTGAGGTTGCTTTCGAGCAGAAGCTGGCACATGCCAGTGATGCCGTTCATGGGTGTGCGGATTTCATGGCTGATCATGGCGAGGAAGTCGCTCTTGGCCTGATTGGCGCTTTCGGCGCGCTGGCGTGCTTCGGCGGTGGCGATTTCGGCGTTGGTGGAATCAGTGATGTCTCGCATGTTGGTGACGATGGCACCGACGGCAGGGTTGTCGAAGAGATTGCGAGAGATGACTTCGATCCAGCGGTATTCTCCGTTTTTGTGTTTCATGCGGACGCGGGAACGCTGGGTTTGGCCGGCAACTTCGATGAGGCCTTTGAGGCGGGCCTGGACAGTGGGGAGATCGTCGGGGTGGATGAGGTCTGGATTGAAATCGCCGAGGAGTTCTTGCGGCTCGTAGCCGAGGATGATGCGCAGGGCTGGACTGGCATAGAAGACGCGGCGGTTGTGATCCCAGAGGGTGATGCCGACAGAGCTATATTCGATGAGGGCGCGGAAGCTTTCTTCTTTTTCGGCCAGTTTGCGATTGTGCTGGTAGGTGCGGTGGATGAAGGCGTAAACGGCGAGGAGGGCAGCAACAAGACTGATGCCAACCGGGACGAAGAAAGCGGGTTGCTGGAGCAAGGGAGCCGGGACATCGAAGGAAAGGTCTTTGATGGGTTTTGCTTTGGTGCCGAATTGGTCTTTGGCTTCGAAGTGAAGGGAGTGTCTGCCGTGGGTGAGGTCAGAGATGGTGATGGTGCCAGTAGAGAGCCAATCGGACCAGGGGCCGCTGTCGAGGCGAAAGCGTGCGAGATGGCCATCACCGGAGCTGGATTCGCCGAAGCCGAAGACACGCCAATCGAGAATGGCCGAGGAGCCGTTGATCTTGGGTGGAAGGACAACAAGCCTGGGGACCGGGCGGTTGAGGGCTTCACGGCTGAGGCAATATAGACCACTGCCATCGCTGCCGGTACAGATGTGGTTTCGCCAGAAAGCGATGGGCCAGATTTCGGGATTTTCGAGGCCAGCCGAGGGGCCGATGTTGCTCCATTCGCCTTCACGCCGGAGCATGAGGCCGCCGCGGGTGGAGAGCCAGAGGATGCCCTTAGGGTCTTCGCGTAGTTCCCAGGTGGCCTGAGCCGGGGGGGATTTGCCAAGCGTATGGTAGCTGACTTTGCCGTCGAGGCCGATCTGGCCGAGGCCGTTGCGGCGGTCGAGGAAATAAGCGGCACCGTTGGTTTGGGGAAGTACGAAAAAAATGGAGCCATAGGCAAGGCCTTGCTTCTGAGACCAATGAGTCCAGGCCTTGTCTTTGTAGCGGCTGATGCCCTGGAAGGTGGTAAACCAGAGAGCCCCATCGATGCCAGAGGCCATGCTGTAGACGCGGGAATCGATGAGGCCGCGTTGTTTGTCCCAACGATCGAAGTTTTTGCCATCGAAGGCAAAGGCGCCGCTGGGTTGGATGCCCAGGCCTCCGGCGCTGCCGAGGACCCAGAGACGGTCGAAGGCATCGACCTGAACACGATGCATGGGGGCATTGGGTAAGCCTTCGGCTGGGCCAAAGCGCTGCCATTTGCCGTTTGAGAAGCGGAATGCGCCACCGAAGCTGGCACCGCTGCTGCACCAGATGGAGCCGTCGCGTTGTTGTGCGAGGCCGGTAACCAGACCCAGACGCTGAGAGCCGATGTGGGTGGTTTGTTTGACGGAACCATCGGGGGAAATTACGAGGATGCCATCGTTGGTGCCTGCCCAGAGGTTGCCATCCTGAGTGCTGAGCAGGGAAAGGAAGTGATTGTTCAGATTGGGGAAAGGGAACTGGAGCCGGGACCAGATGGATTGACCGGAGCGCAGGAGGTGGAGGCCGGAGGAGGTAGAAACCCAGAGACGGCCCTGACGATCAAAATAGAGACTGTTGGAAACCCGGAGGGGAGCCGGGATCGGCCGAAGCTGAGCCCATTTGCCGTCTTCTTTGAGCCAAGCCTCGGTTGAGTTGTAAACGGCAATGGCATCGCCCCTGTCGGAGATGGCCAACTGTCTGGCAACCTGCCCGCGGGATTGAGGCATCTGGCGGAAATCACCGTCTTTAGACCATTCCCAAAGACCGATCCAATCCTGGGGAAAGGCGATTGAAATAATGCCAGAACCTTTGCGGTTGTCAGCCGAGGCTCTGACAAAGAGACCGGCAATGTGTGCGGGGTCTTTGAGTTTGTTGGCATCAAGAAAGGTAGTGGTGCCTTTATTGTCGAGTCTGATGAGGCCGGCTCGGCTGGAGAGGAAAAGCGGAGCCCCTGCAGATACACTGAGGCGGCTGGCGAGGTTTTGTGGGCCATCGAAGACTTTGGCCTGGACCTGATCGCTTGAGCCATTCCAGGTGTAGTAGTTCAGGTTGGAGTCCTGAACGATGACGATGCCATCGGACTTGCGGCCGCTGGAGGTAATGGTGAGGGGCTTGCCCTCGAATTTTAGCTGGATGGGCTTGCAGGAAGTACGCTCAAAAAGGACGGGCATGCCCTCGCCAGTGCCAATGACAGAAGAAGTGCCGAGGGATTGAATCTGACGAGGGGAGCGGCCCTTTTGAAAGGCCTGGCAGGGGATGGGATGCCACTGGAAATCGTCGTACCAGGCAAGGCCCGAGCCTGTGTTGGCCCAGATGGTGCCGTCTTCGGTTTCGACGACTTGAGAGACGATGTTGCTGGGCAGGCCATCGCGCTCGCCAAAGTTGGTCCAGCGCCACATTTCCTGAAGCGCTTCACTGAGCTTGGGTTGGGTGTCGAGGCGGAGTTGTGGTTGCGCAAGTGCGGACGGGGCACAAATCGAGGCAAGAACCAGCAACGCCAGCAACAAAAAACAAGATGGAATCTGCTTACTCCTCTCCGGGACATATCGACGAATCGATCTATCTCGATAATAGAATGCCTGATTCCGGCTGAAAATGGCTAGTTTGCTTTACGAATGTAGATATTTCCGTTGAAATTCTTGAAGTTATAGTCTGGGCCGCCGCCGTTGATGGAGCCGACGGTTAAGGATTCGCGTTGGACACGGCTGCGGTTTCGCTCGCCTGGGCGTGGTTCGGTTTTTTCAACTTTGGTGGCATTTGGTTGCATTTGTACATCGAAATCGGTGAATACATCGCCGTTATTGGTCTGCATTTTGAGATTTGCCTTGGTGGAGGCGGGAAGGGTGATGTCGATGGTGCCGTTCATGGAGCTGAAGCTCATGGGCTTGGTGGGGTCGACGCTTTTGAATTTGGCGAGGACTTTGCCGTTGAGGGAGTGTGCAACGACTGAACCGGAGACGTCGGTGAGAGTGATGCCGCCGTTGGTTGCGTTGAGTTCCATTTCGCCCTCTACACCTTCGACCGAGATCATACGGCCGTTGGTGGCCGAGAGCTTGAGGGAGGTTTTGGTTGGGACGAGGATTGTCACGTTTTCACCGCGTGCCCTCCAGCCCATCGATACGGTGACGATGTTGTTCTCTTCTTCCAGCGTGATGGAAGAGCCGGAGGCGTTGAGGCGCTTGAGGCCGCGTGCGGGGGCTGGCAGATCTGCCTCGGGTTCCTTTTCGGTTTTGGCTGAGGTTTCAACGATGACGTCTTTACCCTGATGGGCCTTTACTGAGATGGAGCCGTGGAGGATGCTCATCTTGACCATGCCTGGACGGGCGGGATCGCGGAAGGGGATGGAGAGCTTCTCGTTTGTGTTTTGGGCAAAGAGTGTTGCCCCCCAGATGGTGATGCAGAGAAAGAGTATTTTCATTGAAGTTTTTAAGGTTGTTATCGCTTTCTGCTGAGAATACTGCTTCTGAACTCGTCTGTTACATCCTCTTTCATTTCGGCACTGAGGAGGGAATTGGAGAGGGTAAAGACTCATTGAACCTTTAGTTCTTCGATGGCTTTGACGAGTCGGGTTTTGACGGTGGGGTCGATGGATTGGCTGGCGGCGAGCTGGGCGAAGGCCGGGGCGGCGCGGCGTTCTCGGAATTCGACCATGGCGTCGATTAGCGCTAGCTGGACAAGCGGGGAGTCCTGCAGGGTGAGGGCTTCGGCCATCGATTGACGGACCTGAGGACGGCTGGAGTATTTGCGGAGAGCGTCGGTGGCGGCTAGACGTACGTCGACGCTGGAATCGCTGCGCAGGGTCTGGATGAGAGCGCCTACGACTTCTTCATCGGGGTTGTCGAGGCGGACTGAGTAGTTGACGCCGCGGAGGCGTTCTACGGCGCTTTGCTGCTGGAGGAGGCTGGTGGCGAACATGGTGCGCATGCTGCGGAGTTCTTCGCGGAGTTCGGCTATTTCAGAACTGGGTTTGTAGGTGCCGGCGAGGAAGGCGCAGATTGCGATGGCTGCAGCGGCGGCCCAGAGTTGCCAGGGGGCTTGTCTTTGAGGGATGTTACGGGTTTCTCTGGCCAGCATGGCTTCGAAGTCCTGGCGGAAGTAGGGGCCTGGAGTGGCGGCTGGGAGGTTGCTGAGTTTGTCCCAGATGTCGAGTTCTTCGCGGCAGATTTCACAGGCATTTGCATGTTCGCGGAATTGATCGCGGTCTTTGGGGCTTAAGCGATTTTCAAGGTAAGCGGCGAGCTGGCGTTCGCCTGTTGGGCAGAAGCTGGTTTGACTCATTTGCCGGTTTTCCTTTCGAGGAGGTTGAGATAGATTTCTTTGAGCGAGGCGAGTGCGCGATGGAGGCGGACGCGGGCGGCTACGGTTTCGCAGCCGATGATTTCGGCGATTTGTTCGTGGCGGAGGCCTTCGAAGCGGGCCATGACGAGGATTTCCCGCTTGGAAGGGGGCAGGAGGCTGAGCGCTTTGTGGAGGAGGGCGGATTCCTGTTTGTCTTCGAGAGAGATGCCGCTGGGGGAGGGGGCGTCGAAGCCTTCTTCCCATTCGGCCTCGAAGCGTTTTTTGCGCCAGTGATCCATTTGAAGGTTACGGACGATGGAGTAGATCCAGGCCTGGAAGCTGTGGCCGTCTTTGTAGCTGCTCTTGAAGCGGATCATGCGGCAGAAGGCTTCCTGGACGAGGTCTTCGCTGAGTTGGCGGTCTTGATTCATGCGCCAGCAGTAGCGGAAGAGCTTTTCGCTGTGGCGATCGAAGAGGGTGGACATGGGGGTGAAGTCGCCTTCACGGACGCGGGCCATGAGGGACTCGTCGGAGTCTGGTACGGGGCTGGGATGGGTCTGCAGCAGCAATTTGGCCTGAGCCTACAGAGTAGGTACGGTTGGCGCGGGGAAGTGTTACTTGATCAGTTTAAAGATTTGACGCGAGGTGGGGAGGCGGTTGTCGACGCCTTCGAGATTGGTGAGCCAGACGAAGGCGAAGTTATGGTCTGGGCGGAGGTAGAGGATGGTGCTGGTGCCTTGCTGGCCGCCGGTGTGGTAGATTTCGCGGTCGCCTTCAGGGGACTTGGCGAGGCTCCAGCCGAGGCCGTAGCCGGTGATTTTTCCGGATTTGAGCTTGCTTGAGGTCCACATGAGGTCGATGAGTTCGGATTTGATGAGTTGCTGGCGGTAGATGCCTTCACTGAATTTGAGGAGGTCGTCGACGGTGGAGACGTAGCCGCCGCCGGGGATCTTGGCGGTGTTGTCGGAGATGGCGCAGTCTTCGATTTCGCCTTCGGGGGATTTGCGATAGCCCTGGGCGCGCCGCAGGGAGATACCTCGATTGTTGTCTGGGGCGGTGTTGCACATGCCGACGGTGGCGAAGAGTTTGTCTTCCATCCAGCGCTCGTAGGGCATGCCGGAGGCGTTTTCGATGGCGCAGCCGAGGAGGCCGTAGCCGTAGGTGGTGTAGAGGTATTTGGTGCCGGGTTCGTGTTCGAGTGGGTCGGCTGAGAACTTTTTGAGGGCTTCGATGACATTGGGGAAACGGATTGAGTTGTTGGCGTCGGAGGGGTCTTTGTCTTTGTAGTGACGGATGCCTCCGAGGTGGCTCAGGATTTGAGCGAGGGTGATGGGGTGGGGCTTTGCCGGAAAAGCGGGGCAGTGTTTGTGAACCTCGTCGTTGAGGGAGAGCTTTTTCATTTCGACCATCTGGAGGAGTGCCACAGCGGTGAGGGATTTGGAAATGGAAGCGAGGCGGAAGGGGGTATCGCGGCGGACGGGGCGGCCGACTTTGAGGTCTGCCATGCCGGAGGCGCGAGTCCAAATGATTTCGCCCTTGTAATAGATGCCTGCGGCGTAGCCTGGGATTTTGAGTCTAGTCTTTTCAGAATCGAGGAAACGGTTGATAGCCGCAAAGTCCTGCGCGGGGAGCAGGAACGCAGAAACATGGATGAATATTAATACAATCGCTCTAAGCATCTGGCAAAGCAGATTCTTATCTTAGCGATTAGGCCTTGGATGCGCTATCAGAAGTTGAAGTGAATCTGGAGAGGCCGTAGCGGAGCAGGTCCATGATGCTGCGCATTTCCTTTTTGGTTTTGGCGTTCTCGACGGACGAAGGAACGGGCCGTTCGAGGAGTGTGTAGGAAAATTTCGTGAGCTGCTTGCCGAGCTCCGAGGTCTGACTGATGGGTTTGCCTTCGGCTACGGCATTGTTGACACCGCGATAGTCGTTGGCGAAGTTCATGTAGATTTTGTCGCCGAGGATGTCTTCGATCTGGTTGGTTTCGAGGATATCGTTTTTGGATTGGCGGTTGAGGAGGAAGGAGACTTTGTCGGAGAGGCCGGTGTCTTTGAGGTAGTTGAATTTTTCGCGGGCCAAGTGGAGAGATGGGATCTCTGGAGTGCAGACGAGGAAGATTTTCTTGGATTCCTGCATGACTTCGGTGGCGTATTTTTCCATGTTGCCGGAGAGGTCGACCGTGATGGCGGTGTAGTTTTTTCTGGCGTAGTCGATGAGGTTGCGGACCTGATCGTTTTCGATACGGACACCGGGGCTGATTTGTCCGGCGTGGAGGACATCGAGTTGACCGAGGGAGGAAACGAGGGAGGGCCAGAGGGCTTCGTCCATGTTGGAAGCGTGCTTGGCGGCATCGAGGATGGTGTATTCGTTATCGACCTTGAGGAGGAAGCGGATGAGACCGCTGTTGAGGTCGAGATCCATGAGTAAGGCGGAGGTGTCCGGTTGACGAGCCATGGCGAGGGAGGCGTTGGTGGTGAGGGTGGTAGTACCTGAACCTGGCTTGGAAGGGAGGAAGGAATAGACCAGATTGGAGCGAGGGGTAGTAAGAGGATTTTTGAGGGCGGCGTCGCGGAGACGGATGAGGATTTCGGCGAGTTCGTCTGGGTCGAAGGGGGGAGCGATGTACTCACGGATGCCGCTTTTCATCAACTTGAGCAGGAGCTTGGGCTCAACATCGTCGTGGAATACGGCAATTTGGAGAGTAGGAAACTCTGCAGTGATGGCCTGGATGATTTCGTTGCTGCGCTCAGGGTCGCTGAGGCCGAGGAAAACGATATGAGGCCCGAGGCTACGGATGCTGCGGAGGAGCTCGAACTCGTGGGGGTATGCCGTAAACTCGCGAATGATGTTTACGCCGCCCAGTTCATTGAGGGCGGTTTGCAACTCGATCGTCAGGTTGCGAGCGGGGCCGATCATTATGCAGTTTAGAATCATTTGCTCTTGACTCTTATCGTGCTGCGATAGCATTTCTTTATGAAAAAGCTAATGGAGATCACGTGCCCGTGTTGTGAGGCGAAGCTGAAGGTGGATATTGTGACCGAGGCAGTGATTACGTATGAGGAAAAGAAGAAGAAGCCGGCGATTGAGGATTTTGCTAAAGCGGTGCAGAATTTGAAGGGCGAGGCAGCGCGGCGGGAAGAGGCATTCCAGAAGAGTTTTGCTGCAACGAAGAATCAGGGTGATGTGTTGAACAAGAAGTTTGACGAGTTGCTCAAGCAGGCGAAGGCGGACCCGACCAAGGGCCCGCCCAAGAAGCCGTTTGAGTTTGACTAGGCGAGAGCCTGGTCGATGTCCCAGAGCAGGTCTTCGATGTTTTCGAGACCAATTGAGAGACGGACCATGTCCGGGGAGACGCCTGCGGCCACCTGTTGATCGGCAGTGAGCTGCTGATGGGTGGTTGCGGCGGGCTGGATGACGAGGCTGCGAGCGTCGCCGACGTTGGCGAGGTGGGAGAAGATCTGCAGCTTGTCAACGAAGGCCTTGCCTGCTTCGAGGCCACCCTTGAGGCCGAAGCTGAAGACAGCGCCGGGGCCCTTGGGCATGTAGGTTTGCGCGAGATCGTTGTAGGGGCTGGATTTGAGGCCCGGGTATTTGACCCAGGAGACGGCCGGGTGCTTTTCGAGGTGCTCGGCTACGGCTTTGGCGTTGGATACGTGACGATCCATGTGGAGGCTTAAGGTTTCGATGCCCTGGATGAAGAGGAAGGCGTTGAAGGGGCTGATGGCCGGGCCCATGTCACGCAGGCCTTCGACGCGGGCCTTGATGATGTAGGCGATGGGGCCGAGGGCGTCGGAGAAGACCATGCCGTGGTAGGCGCGTGAGGGTTCGTTGAGCTGGGGGAAGTTGCCTTCCTTCCAGGGGAATTTGCCGGAATCAACGATGATGCCGCCAATGGAAGTACCGTGGCCGCCGAGGAACTTGGTGAGGCTGTGGAGGACGATGTCTGCGCCGTGATCGATGGGGCGGCAGAGGTAAGGAGTTGCGAAGGTATTGTCGATGATGAGGGGGATTTTGGCTTCGTGGGCGATCTTTGCGACGGCGGCGATGTCGAGGATGTTGCCGCGCGGGTTGGAGATGGTTTCGCCGTAGACGAGCTTGGTGTTGGGACGGATGGCCTTGCGGAAGTTTTCCGGATCATCGGGTTCTACGAAGGTGGTTTCGATGCCCATCTTGCGGAAGGAGACGTCGAACTGGGTGTAGGTGCCACCGTAGAGGGTGCTGGAGGCAACGATGTGATCGCCGGCCTGGGCGATGTTGGTGATGGCAAGGAATTGGGCGGCTTGACCGGAGGCGACGGCGAGGGCGGCGACACCGTTTTCGAGAGATGCTACACGCTGCTCGAGCACGTCGGTGGTCGGGTTCATGATGCGGGTGTAGATGTTGCCGAATTTTTGGAGGCCGAAGAGTTCGGCGGCGTCCTGGGAGTTTTCAAAGGTGAAGGACGTGGACTGGTAGATGGGAACGGCTCGCGCGTGCGTGGCGGAGTCTGGGTCATAGCCCTTGTGGAGGGCGCGTGTGTCGAAGCCAAGGGGCTTTTCAATCTTGGCGGTCTTCATGCTCCTATCATGCTATCGTCTTCTGCTAGGATTCACGAAGGGTTGTGGGCGTGAATCGCAACCGTAATTGTTGGCCATCGAGGGAGGCCATTTGAATTCCGAAAAACTACTCATGAAGATCGCGGGCATCCTGTGTGGAGTGGCTGCCGCAGCCTGTGCCTACAATGCAATCGACAACTTTCGTATTGTCCAGAGCCTGCGCAGCTACCCTGCTGAGGTAACGGCATCCAAGCTGAAGGTGGATTACGGGTTTTCTGCCGCCGAATCCCGAGAGCAACCTCTCTACACTCTTGTTGTTGACTTTGTCGCTAGCGACGAATCCAAGCGCAGCGTTCACTGGGAAGGCATGCCGGGCAGTGCGTTATACCCCGAGGAAGCCTTTGACGAAGTTGCGCGCTTCGCCCCTGGTACAAAGCACAATCTTTCTATGCCGGGCATCAACGGCCGTGCGGTGCGCATTGATTCGATGGAGAAGAATCCTGAGGTTTTCAAGGGTTTCGTCTGGGGCTGTTGTTGCTTCGTTTTGGCACTCGTGAGCTGGGGTTTTGTGTTGTTGCACAAATCGAAAAAAAGTGGTGTCTGGGCTGCCTTTGTCGTAATTGGGATGATGCCGATACTTGCGACTTTGCCTGTAGGGTATTTCGCTTATGAGAAATTGACGAGCTGGGAGTATGTGTCCGGCAAGATTATTGGTGAGAGGAAAGCCTTCGACCCGTTGCCACCCTTGCCCAATGTCGAGTTCAGTGCCAAGGCACTGGAAAAGCTTCCAACGGTTCAATATCAGAGCTTTGAATTTGAATGGAACGGCAAAGTTTTACATGGAGGTTATGGGGGCTGGTTTGGGGCTTATGATGTCGCTTCAGCGCAGGAATCGCCCCGGTTTTATGTGAGCCCGAAGGACCGTTGGGCAACCGAGGTGTCGCTGGATTGGAAGGAGGACTTCTGGACTCCCTGTGGGATTCTGCTGGTCTTTGGCGTTGTCTTTAGTGGTGCCGGCCTGCTGGTGAAGCGTACGAAGCTTTAGTAGTTGGGTTGCCTCAGACAAATTGCGAGCTTTTTGAACAGACTGTGGAGACGTTGGACCGAACGGTTGGAGATCTGAAGCTGGCCTGAACTAAAGCAAGGCTTTCAAGTTGCGGTTACCATGCAAGATCCTGGCGATTTGGAGCGATTTGCCGGTCTCAACGAAAACTATCATGTACCGGTAGACTGAATAGAACCTAAAAAGAAGTGGTGATAGATCTGACCTGGAATGACCAATTCCAGGATTGGCGGCGATTCTGGTAATGGCCTTGCGGATTTCCAACAAGATTCGTCTGGCTTCTTGAGGGCCAGCTTGTTCTTCGAGGTAAGCCTTGATCTCGGCGAGATCGGTCTTGGCGGCCTTGGCGAGAACGGGACGCTTCACTTGGAGCTGTTTATCTTCTCATCTAGTTCAGCAAGGAGCTCATCGAAAACTTCGTCTACGTCATGCACCCGGCCAGCCTCGATATCACGATGGCCTTCCTCGATCAAAGCGTGTGTATTGTTGAAGTCTGAGTCAAAAGATTCGAGCAACTGCAGAGCACTGGATAGGACATCTTCCGGCGTTGCGTAACGACCGGAATCGATTCGGGAATGAACAATAGCTTCCTGCTCGGGGCTGAGTTCGATCTGCATGTCTTGATCTTAGCGCTTGTAGCCGAATTTGCGGAGGAGGCTGTGGCGCCACTCGACGCCTTCCGGGCCTTCTATGCCGAGGGGGCTGCCGCCGTCGATGACTCCCAGAACGCCTCGGCCTTGTTCTGATTCGGCGAGGATGACTTGCACCGGGTTTGCTGTGGCGCAGAAGAGGGTTACTACTTCAGGGACGTCTTTGATGCGGCCGAGGATGTTGATGGGGAAGCCCTTGCGCATGAAGATGAAGAAGGTGTGGCCTGCGCCGACGGCGAGGGCGTTTTCGGTGGCTGCCGTCTTCATTGCTTCGTCGTTGCCTTCGACGCGGATTAAGCGTTCGCCAGAGGCTTCGCAAAAGGCAATGCCGAATTCGATCGAGGCGTTGGTGTTGATGATCGCTTCGTAGAGATCTTCTACCGTCTTGATGAAATGGCTCTGGCCAAAGATCAGGTTTGCGCCTTCGGGGATCGTCAGTTGAACGCTCTTCAATTCCATTCTTATATTCTGGACCCTAGATGCTTTTGCTGCTTTTGTTGCTTGCTGCCGAGCCCGGGTTTCGGACCGTTGAACTGCCTTTTGTGTTGGCTAATGGCGAGGGTGTGCGCAAGTATATGCCGGGGACGATGGCGGGTGGGGTGGCGGTGCTGGACTTTGACGGGGATGGGTTGCCAGATTTGTTTTTTGCCAATGGGGCGGAGCTGCCGGGGCTTGTGAAGAGTAGCCCCAAGTTCTTTAATCGGCTTTACCGGAATGTGGGTGGTTTGAAGTTTGAGGATGTGACCGAAGGGTCTGGGTTGAAGCAGGTGGGTTATGCGATGGGGGCGGCGGCTGGGGATTATGACGGGGACGGGCGAATAGATCTTGTTGTGTTGGGGGTTGGTTTTGTTCATCTCTACCGGAATCTGGGTGGGGGGAAGTTTGAGTACGCAGAGTTGCCGAATCAGGGGCGGTGGGCTTATGCGGCGCAGTTTGTGGATCTTGATGGGGATGGGGATCTGGAGCTGTTTGTGGTGAATTATGTGAAATGGTCGGCTACACTCGATCGCGAGTGTGTTGTCGCGGGCAAGCCGAATTATTGCCATCCGCGCTATTACGGGGCGACGGCGAATCAGTTGTTTGAGAATTTGGGTGGGGGGAAGTTTCGAGATGTTTCGGTGGCGTCCGGCATTGCGGCTCAGGCGGGGAAGGGGATGGGTTTGGCGGTGGCTGATTTTGACGGGGATGGTTTGCCTGATGTGTTTGTGACCAATGACCGCGTGTTGAACTTTTTGTTTTTGAATCGCGGGAAGTTGAAGTTTGAAGAGAAGGCTTTTGATTTTGGGGTGGCCGTGCCTTCGGATGGGAAGAGCCCTTCGGCTATGGGGACGGCGGCGTTTGACTACAACAAGGATGGGCGGATGGATTTGATCTATACGGCGCTGCGGGAGGAGACTTTTCCGCTGTATCGCAATGCCGGGAAGGAGATGGTGGAGGCCGGGATTGAGAGTGGGCTTGCTCCGCTGACACGGGGGATGGCGGGGTGGGGGATTGCGGCGGCTGACTTTAATCTTGATGGGTGGCCTGATCTTGTGGTGGCGCGGAGTGATGCTTTGAGTGGTGCGGGGGCGGCTGAGCCGATGGGTTTGTTCTGGAATCGCGGGGGGAAGAAGTTTGAGTTTGGTGGAGAGCTTGGAACAACGGCGAGGATGTATCGCTGGCTGGCGGTGGCCGACTTTAACAAGGATGGTTGCCCCGATGTTGTGGTGACGGCATTGAATGCAGCGGCTGTGTTGATCGAGAATAGATGCAAATGATCTGGCTGTTGATTTTGACTTTGACGTTTGGGCAGGCCGATGCGGCGCGCGATGCGATGCGGGCGGGGAAGTATGATGAGGCGGCGCGGCTTTATGCGGCGCTGGCGAAGCAGTTTCCTGAAGACTTCATGATTCGCTATAACGTGGGCCTGGCGCTCTATAGTGCCAAGAAGTACGCGGCTGCTATTGCGGAGATGAAGGTGTTTTTGAAGTCGCAGCCTGCTTCGCCGCAAGGGAATCTGATTGTTGCCGCTTCGATGTTGAAGATGGGGGAAGCTTGCCCTTCGATTGCTTACTTTGAACGAGCGCTGAGCATACGGGAGATGCCTGAGTATTTGGAGCAGCGCGCTGAGGCGGAGGTGGCTTGTGGCCATCCGGCTGAGGCGGCGCGGTGGTTTGAGTTAATGACTGTGAAGCAGCCTCGCAATCCAAGGGGCTGGTATGGGTTGGGGCTGGCGCGGGTGGCTGAGGGGAATGAGGCTGCGGCGAAGCTTGCGTTTGAGCGGTTGTCGACACTGCCGCCTTCGCCTGAGTTGCGGAAGCTGGAGCGGGATGTGGCGCGGGGACTTTGGACGGCGGGGCGTTTTGGGGAGGCGCGCGAGGCATTGTTGCGGGTGAAGTCGCTCGGTGGGGCGACGGCTAGTGTTGAGTATGAGCTGGGGGATTGCTACGAGAAGCTGGAGGGGCCGGAGGCGGCGCTGCCGTTTTATCGTGAGGCGGTGAGGCTGGACGGCAAGTTGATCAATGCGCAGGCAGCGCTGGGGCGGGCGCTGGCGGGGCTGAAAAGGGCTGAGGAGGCGATTGTGCATCTTGAGATTGCGGCCCGGGCGAACATCGATAAGAGCCTGTGGGCGGCGCTTGCGAATGCGTACCGGGTGGTGGGTAGAAATGAAGATGCGCGGATTGCTCTCCAGAAGGCTCGCTAAGGCTCTATCCTAGAGGTTCATGGCTGGTCTTCCTGGTTTCGGTTTTCTACGCAATCTCATTGAACGCCGCAGCCTTCTCTATCAAATGGTGAGGCGCGATTTCGAGCGGCGCTATGTCGGCTCTATGGGCGGGTGGTTGTGGGGGCTGGTGCAGCCGATGGTGCTGCTGCTGAGCTGGACCTTCGTCTTTCACTGGTGCCTGAAGATGGGTGTGCCCGAAGGGCAGGGGACCAGTAACTATACGATCTTTTTGTTCACCGGGTATCTGCCGTGGATGTTGTTTTCTGAGGCGGTGACGCGGAGCTCGATGTCGTTGCTCGATCAATCGAATCTAATTACGAAGACGGTTTTTCCGAGTGAGATTATTCCGGTAAGTGTGTTTTTGTCTTCGCTCGTCAATCATGCGCTTACCTTTGCGATTGCACTGGTGGCGGTGATTTTCTTTGATGGCGGGATCAGCGAGTTTGCGCTTTTGCTGCCTGTTTATGTTGTGTTGCTGGGCTTGTTTACGATTGGTGTTTCCTGGATGGTGGCTGCCTTTCAGGTTTATCTTCGGGATACGGCTCAAGTAGTGACAGTGGTGTTGAGTTTGTGGTTCTGGATTACTCCGATCTTTATTGACCTGGAGCAGATTCCTGAGAAGTTACGCTTTTTGCCGGCGCTAAATCCGCTATCCTTTCTGGTGCGAGCCTACCGGGACCGGATGCTGACGCACCGGATGCCGGACTGGCAGGAGTTGGCTATGTTGGCGGCCTGGGCCAGTGTGGCGTTTATTGCCGGTGGCCTTGTTTTCAAGCAGCTTAAGAAGGGTTTTGCGGACGTACTATGAAAATTGCTTTCTTTAGCGCCAAGGAATTTGACCGTGGGGCCTTTGATGATTACAACGCCCGGAAGGGGCATGAGATCAGCTATCTGTCTGCCCATCTGAACGAGGAGTCTGTGGGGCTTGCGACGGGGCAAGACTGTGTTTGTGTGTTTGTGAACGATGTTCTGAATGCGGCTGTGATTGACGGGTTGGCCGGGTTGGGTGTGAAGCTGATTGCGGCTCGCAGTGCGGGTTTCAATCACATTGATCTTGAGGCTGCCAAGCGCAATCAGATCGCTGTGGTGCGAGTGCCGGCTTATTCGCCTTTTGCAGTTGCTGAGCATGCGGTGGCAATGATTCTTACATTGAACCGGAAGACGCATCGGGCTTATACACGGGTGCGTGAGGGGAATTTTGCGCTGGATGGCTTGCTTGGGTTTGACCTGCATGGCAAGACGATTGGGGTGATCGGGACGGGCAAGATTGGGCAGGTGTTTGCCAAGATCATGCTGGGCTTTGGGTGTGAGGTGCTTGCGTATGACGTGGCGCCGAATTTTAGTGTTCGCGAGATGGGCGTGAGCTATCAGCCGCTGGCGGATGTGTTGCGCAAGAGCGATATCGTGAGTTTGCATTGCCCGCTGCTGGCGGCGACGCATCACATGATCAATGCCGATACGCTGGGCAAGATGAAACAGGGGGCGATGCTGATCAATACCTCACGCGGCGGATTGGTGGATACTCCGGCTGTGATTGAAGCGCTGAAGAGTGGGCAGGTGGGGGCGCTGGGACTTGATGTTTATGAGGAAGAGGCGGAGCTGTTCTTTGAAGATTTGAGCAGCCAGGTGTTGCAGGATGATGTGTTTGCGCGGTTGCTGACTTTCCCGAATGTGCTGATTACCGGCCATCAGGCTTTCTTTACGACTGAGGCGCTGCAGGGGATCGCGATGACTACGCTTGATAACGTGAGTGAGTTTGAGACGACTGGGGATTCAAAGAACCGGATTCGCGGGAAGTAGTTTTGCTTCGAGGGTGCGCCTGGTGATGGGCAGGCAGATCTGATCGCTGCAGGACTGGTATTCGACTTCGACATGGACGGTGATGCCGTCGCCTGGTAGCTTGCGGCGCAGGGTGTAGGGGATGGTGATGTCCGTTTCGCCGGTGAGAGTGTGCTCCTCGGTGGGGGCGACTGGCTTTGCTATGCGGAGCCATCGGGATTCGAGGACTTTGACTCTGAGCGGGATTGGGCCGGGGGTGGATTTGGTGGGGGAGAAGAGTTTGTAGTGCTCGGCGATTTTTGCGTGGAGGACGAGTTTACCTGGCTGTGTGGAGAGGGCCCAAGTGATGGGGTTGAGGTTTGGGGTTTGGGCGGCGAGGGTGGCAGCGATGAGGAGGAGGGTGCGCATGGGTTAGAGCTTTACTTGCGCGGCGGCGAGGATGTGGCCGGTTTTGCTGTCCTGGATGAAAGCGACGATGCGGAAGCTGGAGGCGATGGGTGGCATGGGGAGTTCTACGGTGCGGTCTGTACGCAGGCCTTCGGCGGTGCCGATGGTGTGAAGGGAGCGGACGACGGCGGTGTGCTTCAAGGTCTTGCCCGAGTTTTCGCCTTTGGTGATTTTTGTTTCAGCGTTGTCTTCGGCTATGGCTACGAGGATTGTTGCGCCATTCAAGCCAAAGAATGAAACGTTGGTTTTGATTTTTCCGTTGGTGCGGTTGGCGTTGAGTTCGAGGAGGGGCTTGTCTTGCTTCAAGGCTTCGAGGATGAGGCGCTTGGCTTCGGGCCCGTTGCCGCCGACGCATTCGTATTTGCCATCGATGATGAGCTGGGGTGTGTAGACGCCTTCGAGTTTGAGGAGCTGGGAGTAGCCGAGCTGACGGTTGTTGAGAGTGGTGCTGGCGAAGCGGTCTTTGGAGGAGTGGTCCCAGTAGGTGACGTGCTCGGAGAGGACGATGAGGTCCGCGTTGGGGATGGGCTGGAGACGGTCTACGGCGGAGATGAGTTCGTCGGCGGGAGGACAGGAGGCGCAACCTTCGGCGGTGAAGAGTTCTAGGAGGATGGGCTTTCTCGGCTGCGCGATCAGGCTTGCCGCGAGGAATAGAAGGAGGAGGAACTTCATCTCCTTCTATTCTGAGGCTATCTTGATGCAGATTGCAGGGTGACTTCGAGTTCTCGTTTTGTGGGTGGGAGACAGATCTGATCGCTGCAGGACTGGTAGCGGAGATCGACGTGCAGGGTGAGGCCTTCTTTGGGGAGGGGCCTCGAAAGCTTGAGGGGGATCTGGAAGTCGATCTCGCCTTCGAGGGTGGGTGAGGGATTTGGTTGGGTTGGCTTGATGGCGGGGACCCAATCGGTTTCACGTATTTTGATTTCGAGAGGGATGGGGCCGCCTTTGGGTTTGGTGAGGGAGTAGAGTTTGTAGTGTTCGGCGACGGTGGCGTGGAGGGTGAGTTTGGTGGGGGTGCCTGTGAGCTTCCACTGGACTGGATTGAGATTGGGCGCATAAGCGCCCAAGGTGGTTGCGAGGAGGAAGAGGGCGAGGCGTCGCATTAGAGCTTCTCCTGGGAGATGGCGAGGATGCGGCCGGTGGTGCGGTCCTGGACGAAGGCGATGACGCGGAGGCCTGTGTGATTGCCTGGGAGGGTGAGGTTGAGCTCTTTAGTGAGCGAGTTGGTGAGGTCGCCGACGGCGGTGAGGGAGCGGACGATGGCTACGTGCTTGAGGGTGCGGCCCGAGTTTTCGCCCCGGGTGACCTGGGAGCTGGCTTGTTCGTCGGCGAGGGCGAGGTAGAGGGTCGCGCCTTTGCTGCCGAGGCCGTCGATTTTCAAGCTGGCGTGGAGTTTGTTGCCGGTGGCTTTGGCGGAGAGGGTGAGCGGGTGCTTGTGGTTCTGGATGGCTTTGTTGATGGCGGCTTTGGCGTCTGGGCCGTTGCTGCCGACAAATTCGGATTGACCGTCTACTACGAGTTGCGGGGTGTAGACGCCGGAGAGGCCGAAGTACTTTGCGTATTCCCACTGGCGGTTGGTGAAGGCGCGGGAGGAGAAGCGGTCTTTCCAGGAGCCGTCCCAGTAGTCGACGTGTTCGCCGAGGATGATGAGGTCTGCGCCGTTGAAGGGTTGTTGTTTGTCCAGGGATTCTACGAGCTTGTCGGCGGGCGGGCAGCTGGAGCAGCCTTCGGAGGTGAAGAGCTCGAGGAGGATCGGGGATTTGGTTTGTGCGCTGGCGGCCAGGGTGAGGGTGAGGAGTGCGATTGTGAGTTTCATAGGCGTCTGGTTACCGATTCGCCTTGGGCTTGCGGAAAGTTACGCTAGCTTAGATTGTTTTTGGAGCTAGTGCCTGATAGGCTGCTCTTGCGAAGTCTCGCATGGTGCCCTGGGTATTGGGAGCGCCGGGAATTCGCGCGCGAATTTCATCGATGTCGGCTTGTGTGAGCATCTTGTCTGGGGTGGCAAGGTAGCCCTTGTTCAGGCCACGTGCGCCCAGCCACTGGAAGGCGGGGAAGTCGGGATCGTTAAAGGGAAGGTCTTCAAAGAAGGTGATGACCCCTTTGCGTTCTACCAGCAGCTTTTGCAGGACCGGTGTTGTGATCTTTCGTATTGGCTTGCGTTCGGTGATAGCAAGGTGGGCAGCGATACCGGAAGCTTCGCCGAGAGCCATAAAGACAGGCTCCATGCGCAGGGCGTTGTAGGCTACGTGGCTGCAGGAACACGCGACAGGGACGAGCAGGCCATCGATCTTTTTGGGGACAAGGATGCCGTAGGGGACCTGGAAGGGTTCGTGGAGTACGAAGAAGTAGCCTTCGCGGACGCCGGGGTGGGCGGGGTCGAATTTGTGATGGCCGTGGGGGTCGAAAGCCCACTCGATGACGGAAATCGAATCGGGGCGAAGAGCCGTGCGGGCGAGCTTGGGGTCGAGGTCTGCATCGCGTTCGGTGAGGATGGCTTCGCCGACGATGCGGCGACCTTGCCGTACGTATACCTGGCGTGGCATGTGGTTGTTGGTGGGCCATTCGTCGCGATGCCAGCCCCATTGTTTGGCATCGGTGCGGATGGCTTCGGGGACTTCGGGGTCGTTTTGGAGAAGCCAGATCAGGCCGACGTTGTGGGTGAGGATGCGCTGGTAGAGTTTTCTGCGTTGAGCCTGGGTTGCAGTGGGCCATGACCAGTTGTCTTCGGTGAGGTCGAGTGATTCGCTGGGTACGCCAGTATCGGGGTGGACGTGATCACTATTGAGCTCAAAGCGACCGTTTGGCATTGCATAAACCTGGATGATGTCGCGGAAGCGTTTGGCTCGGCCGGCGCGGATGTCTTCGAGGGTTGCGTGATAGTCTGCGCGATTGTAGCCGGTTGGTTGAGCAATGGTGATGCGCTTGTCAGGCACGTTAGTGACGTGGAAGCGGAAGCAATAACCCTGAACGGCTTCGTCGGCTTCACCGGTGGAACCTGGGAGGAGCTGGTCTTCACGAAACTTCATGTAGACGCGGCCGGCGTGGGGCTCGTTGTATTCGGAGCGGGCCTCGCGGCCGGTGCGGAATGGTGCGCCCGCCATGGCGGCAAGATCGCCTTCGTAGGTGGCGTCGACGAAGACTGCCGCGCGCACTTCTACTGGTTTGGCAGACTTCAGGTTTTCGAGGGTGATGGCTGTGAGTTTGTTGTTGCGAACGGTGGCTTTTTTGAGGTCATGACTGAGCATGAGGCGGACACGGCCACCGGTGGAGCCGATGAGGTCGTGAAAGATTTTCTCTGCGACACTTGCTTCGTACCAGTAACCGTCGCGGCATAACTTGACGTTGGGCTGTTGCGGGTTGCCTTCATCCTGCTTTTGATAGTGCGCCAGAACGCGGCGGGTGAATTCGTAGAAGAGGCCGCCAACGGCCTGGCGTTTGCCGATGTCGGCATTGGTCAGGCCGTTTGATACGACGCCACCGATGTGATCTTCGTACTCGCAGAGGATGACGGAGTGTCCGAGGCGTCCGGCTGCAACGGCTGCGGCAATACCGCCGGGAGTTGCGCCGTAAATGCAGACGTCGCTGTTTTCGTTGGCAGCGTTTAAGAGGGACGGGAGGGCCACCAGTGCGGAGTGTTTCAGCAAGGTTCTTCGGTTCATGACTAGTTGCATTTTATGTTAGATTTTTCGGTATTTGCGGAGGAGTTCGTAGAGGACGATGGCGGCG
>JBIPMY010000247.1:0-9271 GCA_044376335.1 Bryobacter sp. | reverse complement strand
AAACCAACCGCGAAGACGTGGAGGTTTTTGTCGATGGGAAGAGTGCCGGTGTGGCTAGCAAAGGAGCTCCGTTGCGACTGCCTGGTTTACGTCCGGGTACACATCAAATCCAGGGCGTGAAGATGGGCTATGAGCCAGACGGACCACGCGAAGAGATGGTTTATCCGGGACAGGAATCGACGGTGAAGATCCAGATTCTGATTCCTCGCAAGCGCCCCAAGGCTGCGGTGGAGCAGTTTGAAAAGGGGCTCGATTTCTACAACAAGGGTTTCGAGCAGAACTACAAGAAGGCGGTGGAGCACTTTACACAAGCGCTCGCCGCCGATTCCACATATAGCCAGGCTGCGCTTTACCTGGGCCGCAGCTACAACGCCTTGTTCGATCAGGCCAAAGCCAAACAGTATTTTGATCTGGCCATCAAGATCGACCCTGATTATTCCGAGGCTCGCTCGAGCTACGGGGGAATGCTACTTGATATTGGAAATGTCGATGAAAGCATTCGTCAGTTTGATGTCGTGCTGAGACGCAATCCCAAAGATCTTCAAACGCTCTACCTGAGGGCCCAAGCTTACCGGATCAAGGAGCGCTACGACGACGCGATTGAGAGCGCCCGGGCTGCCATCGCAATCTCACCCAACATTGCCGAACCCCACTTCTGGCTGGCGGAAAGTTTACGCATGAAGGGCAGCTATAAGGATTCACGCAAGGAGTATGTTGATTATCTGCGCTTCAGCAACTTCGACTCGGGCATGTCTGGAAATCTCAACTACTATGTCGTCGGCTTTCTGATTGGGCAAGGTAAGCGACGTCGCGCAGCGCAGAAGGATATCTGGCAAGACCTTCGCAGCATGGCTTATTTCGGCCTGTGTGATTGTGCCTTTCGTGACAAGAAGCTTAGCGATGCAACGCTCTTCTGTCAGAAGAGCCTTCAGTACGACCCTGACTATGCCTACTCGCACTATTTGAGCGGTCTGGTTTATGCAACGCAGGCCCAATCGACAGGGTCTCTTGAAACCCTTGCCGTAGCCCGCAAACACTTCCAACGCATGCTCACCCTCAACCCCGACATGGACGAAGCAAAAAGCGTCAAGACGATGCTAGGAAGCTTCGACCAGGCCCTCTCCGCCAGCCGCTAAAAAACACTCCTTGTGATACCAATAGAAGGATATGAAACGGCTCAGTATTGCGCTACTGATTGGCATATCCACTCTTTGGACACAGACATCCAACAACAAGCGTGAGTTCTGGTCTTTCCGCTCTCCAGTGAAGGGCGAGGGCAAATCGATTGATGAGTTTCTGCAAGCGAAGCTCAAAGCAAAGGGTCTCACCCAAAACCCGAGAGCCGATCACCGCACGCTGATCCGCCGTCTGCACTTTGACCTCACCGGATTACCCCCGCAGCCAGAAGACTACAAGCGCAGCTATGAAGATACGATCGAGCACCTGCTAGCGTCGCCACATTACGCGGAGCGGTGGGCGCGCCACTGGCTGGATGTCGTTCGTTTTGGAGAGACCGATGGTGGCGAACACAATTATGAGCGGCTACACGCCTGGCCGTATCGCGATTATGTGATCGATGCCTTCCGCACCGACAAGCCTTATACGCAGTTCATCCGGGAGCAGATTGCCGGTGACTTGATCGCACCGGACAACCCTAAAATGATTGCGGCCACCGGATTTCTGGTGGCTGGCCCATGGGATCAGGTGAGTGCAGAGTTAAACAAAGACAAGCTGCTTGCCGCCGCTGCGCGGGTGGATGAGCTTGACGACATGGCAACAACAACCTTTCATACCTTTCAGGCCTTGACCGTAAACTGCGCCCGCTGCCATGACCACAAATTTGATCCGATACCGAGCAAAGACTTCTATCGGCTCACGGCCGTCTTCGGGGGCGTCACCTTTGGCACGCGCCGCGTAGCCAAAGAGCAGGAGATTCAGGCTTACGACGCGCAAACGAAGCCAATCAGAAGTCGACTCAACGAAGCGAGCCGGAAGCTGGCTGATATCGAAGACCCGGTGCGGAGCGCTATGCTGCTCGATCGGTACAGAGCCTTCGATCAGAAACGCATCGCGGCACCGCGTCGAATCCCGCTGAACCCAATCTGGAATCGCAACTCTTTTGCTGTCGATCATTCGACGCGCTTAAGACTCGTGATCACAAACCACCAAAGTGAACGGCCTCAACTGGAGCATCTGGAGTTGCAGCCGGCAGGTCTGGTGATTGATGGATGGACCGGCAGCAAAAAGGCGAGCGAAGATGAGCCGGTCTACATTGAAATCGCGAACCCTGGGGCCAAGGCAATAGACAGGGTCTTCTGGTGGTCCGACCAAAAGAACGGACGCAATACCGGGATGCCCAGAGTCTTCCGGCTTGAGGCATCAAGCGACGGAAAGACCTGGCACACCCTTTGCTCCTCACTCGATCACATTCGGGATCTTGAGCTTGATCTGCCTCGGGTGAGCGAAGCAGAACTGGTAGCCATGCTTGGGCAGGAAAAAACAAATCAGAGGGCCGCCCTGCAGCAGGAGCGTAAACAAATTGAAGCAGAGCTAGCCGCGATACGCGAGCCCATGCGCTTGTACGCAGCAAAGCCTCATGCGATGGATAAGGCGTTTCTGCTGGACCGTGGCAGCGTAGCGAAACCAATCGAAGAGGTGAGCCCGGGAGCACTTAGCGCTGTGCGGCAGATCGATCCCAATCTTGGATTGCCGGCCTCTGCCAGCGACAGCGAGCGTCGCCTGGCGCTTGCCAACTGGATTGCCAGTGACAAGAACCCGCTTACTGCGCGCGTGCTCGTCAATCGCATCTGGTACAACCATTTCGGCAATGGCATCGTAAACACACCCAGCGATTTTGGACTTAATGGGGATCGCCCATCACACCCGGAACTACTCGACTGGCTGGCGGTGTCTTTCATGGAAAACGGGTGGAGTATCAAATGGCTGCACCGTCAGATTTTGCTTTCTGAAGCCTACCGCCAAAGCTCAGCGATGAACGAAACGGCCTTTGCCGCGGATGGTGACAACCGGTTGCTGTGGCGCATGCCGCTGAAGCGGATGGACGCCGAGATGCTGCGTGATTCGATATTGCATGCGAGCGGGCAATTGCGGCTGGATCCGATTGGCGGCCCGAGTTTCTTTCTTCAAAAGAAGAAAGAACGCGGAGCCTTCATTTATGAAACGCTCGACAATGATGGCCCGGAAGTTTGGCGGCGCGCCATCTATCGATTCGTTGTGCGCGGTGGCGAGCGCATCATGATGGATAGCTTCGACTGCCCAGACCCGTCGGTGGCAACACCGCAGCGTAGCGTCTCAAACACACCCGTACAAGCGCTTACGCTGCTGAACAACGAATTTGTTCTGCGGCAGGCTGGCCTCTTTGCCGAACGACTGAAGAAAGAGGCCGGGAGCAACACGAGTAGTCAGATCCGGCGGGCTTACGAATTGCTCTACGGGCGCGAACCGAATGCGGCCGAGCTGAAGCTTGGGAATCAATTTCTGTCGAGCCAACCGCTGCACATCTACACCAGAGCTTTGTTCAACGCAAATGAGTTTGTCTATGTCCCATAAGAATTGCCAATCCCAGACTTCGCCCCTCACGCGCCGTCAGGCACTGTGGGAGATGGGCGGTGGCCTTGCTGGCATTGCGCTTGCGCAGTTGCTTTCGCAAGACACAGCTTCTGCCGCGCCAGCCAGGCTGCGCGTGCCAAAGCCTGACTTTGCCCCCAAGGCCAAGAACATCATCATGATCTTTTTGCCGGGGGGATTGAGTTCGATCGACACTTTCGACTACAAGCCGGAGCTGGTGAAGCACCACGGCAAGGAGACTCAGGGGGCCAACGCCATCACGCCATTTTTTGGCAAGCGTGGAACGGTGATGAAGTCGCCCTGGCAATTCCGGCCCAAGGGCAAGAGTGGCAAGTATGTGTCTGACATGCTGCCTCAAATGGGCGAGCTTGTCGATGACATGACTTTCTTTCATTCGATGATCTCGCGCAGCAACGCTCATGGCCCAGCGTTGTTTCAGATGTCAACGGGCTTTATCTTTCAGGGCTTCCCTTCGATCGGGTCGTGGGTGAGCTATGGGCTGGGATCAGAGAACAAGAATCTGCCCTCGTTTGTTGTGCTGCCCGATCGACGCGGCTTTCCGCCTTGTGGTGTGGCCAATTGGGGCAACGGCTTTCTACCGGCTTCGCATCAGGGGGTGATCTTTGGAGATCAGCGCAACCCGATCGCAGACTTGCAACCGAAGTCGGGTGTCAACGCAAAGGCGCAAGCTGCCTCTTATGATCTGCTGAGCGCGCTCAACGAAGAACACCTGAAGCTCAACCCTGGGGAAGACGCGCTGGTATCGCGAATTAAGGCCTATGAGCTTGCGGCCAAGATGCAGGTGAGTGCGCCGGATGTTACCGATATTTCGGGTGAGTCCGAGGCTACAAGAGAGAGCTATGGCCTCAACGATCCCATAACCCGAGACTACGGCTACAACTGCCTGCTGTCGCGGCGACTGATCGAAAAAGGGGTCCGCTGTATTCAGCTTTACAACGGCGGCCACTTCGGCGAACCCCGCGTGAACTGGGATGCCCACGAAGATCTGGTGGCCAATCACAACAACAACGCGGCGATTCTGGACAAGCCGACAGCAGCGCTCCTGCGAGACCTCAAGCAGCGAGGGTTGCTGGATGAAACGCTTGTCGTCTTCACGACGGAGTTTGGACGTCTGCCGATCAGCCAGGGGCTAGGCGAGGGGGGGCGCGATCACAACCCCGAAGGCTTCACTTCGTTCATGGCCGGGCCGGGCCTCAAGAAGGGTTTCAGCTACGGGGCAACCGATGAGATGGGCTACAAGGCAGTGGAGGACCCGGTGACGATCTATGACTTCCACGCCACGATCCTTCATCTGCTGGGCCTGGACCACAAGGGCCTCAGTTGGTATCACAATGGCCTGCAGCGCCGCCTGACGGATGTGCATGGGCATGTTCTGAAGAGTGCGTTGAGTTAGGCCATGCAGCGCAGAGACTTCATCGCAAGTCTGCTGGCGGCCGCCCCGGCAAAGCCGAATATCGTTTTGATTTTGATGGATGACATGGGCTACCCTGCGCTGAGCAGCCAGGGAAACCGCTACGTTTCCACCCCGAACCTGGATCGTCTGGCCAGTGAGGGGATGCGATTCACCAACGCCTATGTCACGCCTCAGTGCACGCCCACGCGGTCTACCTTGATGACTGGCCAGTATACCGCTCGCAACCGGATGTTCCATGTCATCCCGCCCTATCAATACCCTTATGCGCGCGTAAGCGAAGTTCCTCATCGCGACAATCTATCGCGCGATACCTTCACGTTGCCCAAGGGATTAAAGGCTGCGGGCTATCGAACGGCGGCTATCGGCAAGTGGCATCTCACGACGGGTCAGGATGGCAACTACAATGGCCTCAACCCGCAGGCAAGCCATCACTATGGCTTCGATGTTGTGGCAAAGCCTTCGGTGATCCCAGGCGAGTTTGGCAAAGGGGATAAGGCAGTAAATCGCTTCACGGATGAATCGATTGACTTCATCCGGCAGAACCAGAAGCAGCCGTTTTTTCTCTATCTTGCCCATCACTCGATTCACAACATTGTGGCCGCCCCAGAGGAACTGGTAAAGAAATATCGCGACAAAGGCTTCCCCGAAGCGAATTTGAACAACGCAACCTACCTCGCTGCGCTGGAGCACATGGATACTGCGATTGGGCGCCTGCTGAAGACGCTTGATGAAGCTAATCTGCGCGACAACACCATCGTCATTTTTCTCACCGACAATGGCGGCATCCACCGGCAATTAAGGCCTTCGCCGGATAGCACCGAACGGCTCAAATTGTTTGAGCGGCTCTTCGACAATGCTCCACTGCGCGAAGGTAAGGGCTTTGCTTATGAGGGCGGTATTCGTGTGCCGATGCTGGTGCGTTGGCCGGGAACGATCAAGCCGAATTCCACCTGCCACACACCGGTACACGTCGTCGACATACTGCCTACGCTACTGGAAAGAACATCGATTCCCAAAGACCACAAGCTGGACGGGATCTCCTTGATGCCACTCTTCAAAGGCAAGAAGATAGCACCTCGCCCGCTTTACTGGTACATGCCCTTTTACGACCTCAACTGGGCAGCGACACCAAGTGCCATCATGCGGGATGGCGACTACAAGTTGATCGAGTATTTTGGAGATTATTTTGATGCTGAAGACGGAGATCGCTACGTCACCAGCGCACGGCTGGAACTCTTTAATCTGACAACTGACCCGAGCGAGAAGATCAATCTTGCAACGCGAGAACCACAACGGACAGCGAAGATGCAACGACAGCTCCGGGCATGGATCAAGAGTTGTGGGGCGAGCATACCTGTGACGAATCCAAACTTTGACCCCAAGCGCGCTTTTGAGAAAATCAGCGGCATGCCTCGGGCCTGAGTCGCGATAATGGAGAGGTGACTGATCTTATCGGGATGGAGCTTGCTGACCTCGAAGCAGCCTTTGCCCCGAACTACTCCAAATTTCATGCGCGCCGGGTCTATGACTCGGTCTACGCCCAACGTTGCTTCGACCCTACGCTGATCCCGGAGCCCATCCGCGATCAGTACCGGACAGGCGCACTCAAAGAAGCAGAACGATACGTTAGCTCAGACGGCACCGTTCGTTATCTGATGCAACTCCACGACGGCAAGACCGTCGAAACTGTCTTTATGACGGAAGGCAGCCGCGATACGATTTGCATCTCTTCGCAGGTGGGTTGCCCGGTGGATTGCAAATTTTGCCTGACCGCGCTGATGGGTCTCGAGCGCAACCTCACAGCAGGCGAGATTGTTGGGCAGGTGTTGCACGTGATGCAGCGGCACAACCTGGCCCCCAAGAGCCGAACGATGAACATTGTCATGATGGGGCAGGGCGAGCCGCTGATGAACCTCGACAACGTTTTGAAAGCGACTCGCATTCTCATTGATCAACGCGGGATTGGCATGGGTGAGCGCCGGATTTGCCTCTCGACCTCAGGGCTAATTCCCAAGATCGAAGAACTGGCGCAGGCCGCGATTCGCCCGAGGCTTGCCATTAGCCTCAATGCCTCGAGCGAAGAACAGCGCCAGGAGATCATGCCCATCACCAAGAAGTGGCACCTCGCAGATCTGCTCGAAACCTGCCGCAAGTTTCCGCTCAAGCCGAAAGAGCACATCTTCTTTGAGTATGTGCTGCTGGGCGGCGTCAACGACAGCGATGCCGATGCCGAGCGTGTGGTTGCCTTACTCGATGGGCTGACCTGCAAGGTGAATCTGATCCCGCTGAACCCGGGGCCGGGCATTCCCTACACAACACCAACGGATGAGCGCGTTGATCGATTCCAGCGCATCATCATGAAGGCATTCCACTGCTATGTGCGAAAGCCGCGCGGCCGCGATATCTATGCAGCTTGCGGGCAGTTGAAACTGGTGCAGCTTAGTTCCCCGACAGTTCTTTCACCAACTGCGTAAGCGACTTTTTGTTGATTTCGTCGGGAGCTTGTTCGAGCGCCTTTTTGGCATGAACCAAG
Organism: Bryobacter sp.; assembly: GCA_044376335.1. Taxonomy (GTDB): domain Bacteria; phylum Acidobacteriota; class Terriglobia; order Bryobacterales; family Bryobacteraceae; genus Bryobacter. The sequence goes on along the minus strand of JBIPMY010000247.1, from coordinate 1,715 downwards.
GCTGTTGCCTTGTCGCCGTTGGCCGCGTAGCCCCGGGCTAATCCAACGTTTACGGGCCAGACTTCACCATTGCGTTTCTGATTCAGTTGGAAGACCTCAAGCGCTGCCTTTGGCTGTTTCATGCCAAGAAGCTGGCGGCCAACCTGATGAATCTCAATGGGTCCGCTGGTGGGCAGCTCGGCGACGGCTTTCATGGTTGCCAGCGCCTCTTCCGTTCTGCCCATCTCCGCCAGAACACGCGACTTCGCCGACAGGGTCTCAAGATTCCGTTGACCGATGCCAGGAAGACCCACAGCAGCATCGGCCCAAACCAGGGCCTGATCGAGGTGGACCTTTTGCTGCAAGCAGAAGTTCACTGCGGCAAGGTAGCCCTGCCAAGTAAAGCCAGCCTCGCGTTGCAAGTCCTTCTTGAGCGAGCTGAGGATGATGTCGTTCAGGTTGGGTACGCTTACGGTGAAGTCGACGGCCAAGTCCTCCCACTGCATCTCGACTGTTGCTTCCTTGTACTTTCTGGCAACAAAATCGAAGGTGAGCCATTCGCGATATTCGTGCTTTTTTGGCTTGACGACAACTCTCAATGCATCGTCTTTCACTTCATAAAAATAGTGGCCCCAGGACTCCGAGTTCTTCGAGAAAATCACCGTCCACTCTTCTGGCCCGGCAATCATGAATAGGCCATAACGCCCTGCGGCGAGTGGTTTACCCTCAATCAACACATCATGCGAAACGGCAAATACAGTATTCTCGTTCGCCCCAACGCGCCAGGGCAAGGGCTGGCCGTTGCCGAACTCGTCCTTTACCAGACCGTAGGGCACGAGTCCTCCCCAGATTTTCCCTCGCCGGTCTTTCACTGCCGGGCTGGAATAGTCGACCGTTACTCGCACGGGGCCAATCCCCTGAACCACTGTTGCCCTCTGGTTCCCGCCGCTGGGTGGGAGTGTCAAGCCGGGGAATTGAGCCATTGCGCATGTGGTGAAGCACAGGGAAACAAGAAATCTCATGCTCTTAGTCGACCATAAACGATACCGAAAGAAAAAGTGAATTGGGACAAGAGGGCGACCTATCCTATAGGTATGCAGAAGCTGGCTTGGGCCTTTGTTGGATATCTAATCTTTGTCATCCTCTTTGGGGCGTGGGTGAGGATCTCAGGCTCTGGTGCTGGCTGCGGAAATCATTGGCCTACCTGTCAGGGCGTGGTGCTTCCGGTGGAGCCGAGCATCAAGACGATGATCGAATTCACGCATCGCATCACAAGCGGCCTTTCGGGGCTGATGGGGCTTGCGTTACTGATTTGGACTTGGCGCAAGAAGTCTCCGGCTTTGCGTTGGGCGGCCGGGATGTTTTTCCTTCTGTTGGTTGAGGGCTTTATCGGTGCGGTGTTGGTGAAGAAGGAACTGGTTGAAAACGATGCTTCGATGAGCAGGGCTGTAGTGATCTCACTCCATCTGGTAAACACGATGCTTCTGATGCTTTGCGCGGTGGCAACGGCGATCAAGATGGGCAGAGTGCGATACCGAAATGCCTATGCCGGTGGCTTGATCTGGCTGGTGATGGCAATGCTGGTAATCACGAATGCAACTGGTGCAGTGACGGCTCTTGGAGACACGATCTTCCCTATCAAGCCCACTATGGGGCCTGAACTGATTGCCAAAATCCGCGAAGACGTTTCACCGGGGCAGCACTTTCTGATTCGTCTGCGAGTGGTGCATCCAATC
>JBIPMY010000105.1:0-16171 GCA_044376335.1 Bryobacter sp. | reverse complement strand
GGAGTGCTGAGTTACTTCCACCGGCTTCGCAATAACCGTTGGGCCTTGGCTGGGCTGGGCCTGGTTGCAATTCAGGTTGCTTTGGGCTTTGGCAACATCTGGCTTGCAGCTCCGGGCTGGATGCAGATTTCGCATCTGCTGACGGCGCAGCTCTTGTGGGTCACTATTGTTGCGGTGTGGCTGGACTAAGAGTTACTTTGCCTTCTCGACGGCGAGCAGGTTCTTAACACCGAAAACGCCGGAAACACCGTTGGCGAGGATGTTGGCGCGGTCAGAGTCTGACTTGTTGTCGACGATCCCCACCAGGATGACGTTGCCTTCTTTGACGATGATGTGGATCGGAAAAGAACCCAGCGGCTCAAGAGTTCCAGCTGGCATGTTCCAGCGTTCGAAAGGGCCGCCGAAGAATGCTCCACCTCGTCTTCGACTGATGGGCCCGCCATACAGGCCGCCGCCGGGGGCGTAACGGGACAATGCCGGATCCCGATAGATGGCACGGAAAACAGCCCAGCGAATCTGGTCGTCGCTAGGGGAAAGGGGCAGAACCTCAATTTCGTTTTCCACCTTCGAGATGCGCTCGATCGATTTCAAGGTGCGCTCGGCGTCATCCTTGAGAGTGGGGCGCATGGCGTAACCGCCGAGGGTGACTTTGGTGTCTTCCAACTTGAAGGTGAGGTAGTCGAAGCACCCGTAATAAGGCAGCATCAGAAGTTCTTTGCGGATCTTCTGAATCAGTTCTGCCTCTGTTTTTTGCGCAAGCAGTGGGGTTGCCGCGCCAGCTAAGAGTAAATGTCTACGTGTCATGGCAACCCCATTTTATCGACTTCTATGGAAGGCGGGTGGTTTGGCGTGCAGTCAACTGCCAAACACCTTTATCCTTTACCCACACCATCAGAACGCTGAGCGGGGTGGTCTTGGGGACACCCTTCTGTGCATTGTTTACCATCATCTTGGTTTGGACGATACCGACATTGCCGAACATGCGGTAGGTGGTTTCGCTCATATCCATGGACTTGTAAACCATGTCAGGCGAGAGGAATGCCGCCATCATCTGGTCGCGATTTTCCATCAGCGCGTTGGAGTGTGAATAGGTGACGTTGGGTGAGGTGTGCTTTTCGATCGTCGCCTTGTCCTTTTTGACGACGGCAGTCTTCCACTTCTCGATGGTCGCTTTGAGGTCCTCTTCAGGCGTTGCTGCAAACATTTGGCATCCCGCCACAATGGCCAGCAGTAGTAATCTGGTTTTCATGCCGTTAATCGTATCGCAGTGCAGCTTGCCTTGGACCAGGCGCTCGATTCTTACACTGCTTGCGACAGCAACAGCCTTTGCCGAGCGCCCCAAGCGTTCGCCTTACGTGCTGGAAACGATGCCTTCAGCGTTGCCAGAACTGGTTGATCGCTACCGTGCCGACTTGCGCGCAATCGACGCTTTCTATCCGCTGACCTACGCCAGCACACGCATCGAAGTGCTGCGTGAGTTTCACCAGGTTTGGCTCAAAAGCATTGAGCAGTTGCCTTTCGACAGTTATGACGTGGAAGGCCGGATAGACTGGCTGATGCTGCGCAACACGAACCAGCGTGCATTGGCGCTACTCGATCTCGATGAATCCCGATGGAGGGAGATGCAGCCGCTGCTATCGTTCGCCCCTAGCCTTTGGCGGCTGGAGGAAATACGCCAGCGAGTCGACCCGATCGATGGGCGAGAAGCGGCAGGAATTCTGGTAAACGTTTCCAAGCAGCTTAAAGAACTGGATCTCTGGCTCAAGAAACCCGATACGCCGAAGCAAAGCCAGACGGTAGCCTTGCGTGCGCATCGCCTTGTGCTCGACATGGAGGCCAGCCTCAAGAAATGGTTCGCTTTTTATGAGGGCTATGATCCGGTATTTGAGTGGTGGGTGAAAGACCCTGCAACGAAACTTTCTAAAGCTCTGACGGAATATGCGACTACGTTGCGCGAGCGTGGTGCAGGCCTGAAGAAGGACGACCGCGACACCATCATCGGTGACCCGATTGGCCGAGACGCATTGCTGAGTGATCTGCGCGCCGACATGATCGCCTACACGCCTGAAGAGTTGATCGAAATCGCAGACCGCGAGTTTGCCTGGTGTGAGGCGGAGCTTCGAAAGGCTTCCAATGAAATGGGGCTAGGCGAGGACACCAAGGCGGCAATTGAGCGGGTGAAGAACCTGCATCCCAACCCTGGCGCACAGCCGAAGATGATTCTGGATATGGTCACCGAGGCCATTGAATTTGTCACGAGCCGCAACCTGGTTACAGTCCCTCAACTGGCTCGCGATTCCTGGCGCGTGCTGATGATGTCGCCCGAGCGGCAGCGGATCAATCCGTTTTTTCTTGGTGGCGAGAGCATCATTATCAGCTATCCGACAGACACGATGACTCATGAAGAGAAGCTGATGAGCATGCGTGGCAACAACGAGCATTTCTCGCGGGCGGTAGTGCATCACGAGTTGATCCCGGGGCACAACCTGCAGCGCTTCTACAATCAACGCCACCGGCCCTATCGAGCGGTTTTTGAAACCCCGTTCTGGCGTGAAGGCTGGGCGCTGTGGTGGGAGATGCTGCTCTGGGACTTGAAGTTTCCCCGCAATGCAGAAGACAAAGTTGGCATGCTCTTCTGGCGCATGCACCGCTGCGCCCGCATCATTTTCTCGCTCAAGTTTCACCTCGGCCAGATGAAGGCGCAAGAGTGCGTCGACTTCCTGGTGGACCGCGTTGGCCACGAGCGCGACAATGCCGCAGCCGAAGTGCGCCGCAGCTTTGAGGGCACCTATCCTCCGCTCTATCAAGCTGCATACATGCTTGGCGGGCTTCAGATACGAAGCCTTTATCGTGACCTTGTCGCGAGCGGCAAGATGACGCCCAAGGCGTTTCACGACCATATTCTAAAGGGGAACGCGCTTCCGATCGAGATGGTGCGCGCCAGCCTGACACAGACGAAACTCGACAAAAACTTTGTCGCAAAATGGAGATTTTAATGAACGTGAACTGGCAGGGGGTTTACCCCGCACTGACGACGCAATTTCGAGAAGACGAAAGCATCGATATCGAAGCAACAGCCGCGCACCTAGAGAAGATGATCGCTGGTGGGATCCATGGAGTGATTCTTCTTGGAAGCGTCGGCGAAAACACGGCCCTCAGCTATGAAGAAAAGTTGATGGTGTTGCGCGAATTGTTGCCTGTGGTGAAGGGCCGCATCCCCGTATTGTCGGGTGTCGCCGAGAACACCACACGCACGGCATGCGCCTACGCCCGAGACTGCGAAAAGATCGGCATCGACGGCATGATGGTTCTACCCGCTATGATCTACAAGGCTGACAAGCGGGAAGCGATGGCGCACTTCCGGTCTGTGGCTCGCGCCAGCGGCCTGCCGATCATGGTCTACAACAATCCACCCAGCTACTTTGTCGACCTGACGCCACAGTGTTTTGTGGAGCTCGCCGAAGAGCCGACGCTGGTTGCGATCAAGGAATCTGCCGGCGACCCACGGCGGATCACGCACCTCAAGAACACCGTCGGAGACCGTTACATTCTCTTCAGCGGCGTTGACGATCTGGTGGTGGAAAGCGCGATGCTGGGCGCAGTGGGTTGGGTATCCGGTTTGGTAAATGCCTTCCCCGATGAGAATCGCGTGCTGTGGGAGCATTGCGTGGCCGGACGCTGGAAGGAAGCAATCGAACTCTATCGCTGGTACACGCCGTTGCTCGAGCTGGACACCCGCATCAAGCTCGTGCAGTACATCAAGATGTGCATGGCCGAAGTGGGCATGGGCAGCGAAGTCACTCGCGCACCGCGTCTGCGCGTAGAGGGCGCTGAGCGTGAGGAGGTTCTCAAGGTGATCCGTCAGGCGCTCGCTACAAGGCCCAAGCTGTGAAGCGTATTCGAGTGATCGATTCCCACACCGGTGGGGAACCAACCAGGGTCGTCATTGAAGGCGGCCCTGATCTTGGCTCAGGAAGCATGGCTGAGCGGCTTGAGAAGTTCCGCAGCCACCATGATGAATTTCGCAGCGCTGTCGTCAACGAGCCGCGCGGTAGCGACGTGATGGTGGGTGCTTTGCTGCTTCCGCCAGTAGACAAGTCGGCCAGCACGGGCGTGATCTTCTTTAACAATGTCGGCTATCTCGGTATGTGCGGGCATGGCGCAATCGGCGTGATGGCGGTGCTGGATTATCTCAAGCGGATTGAAGCCGGAGCGCATCAGATCGAGACACCGGTGGGTACGGTGACTGCGACGCTGGCCGCAAGCAACGAAGTCACGATCACGAACGTCGCCAGCTATCGCTACCGGAAAGCGGTACCGCTCGAGGTAGTGGGTCTTGGAACTATCCACGGCGACATTGCCTGGGGCGGGAACTGGTTCTTTCTAGTGGATGGCTTGGCCGAGAAGTTGCTGGTGCAGGATGCAGAACACTGGACCAACATCACCTCGAGTATTCGAGCTGCACTGGAGCGGGACGGGATCACGGGTGAAAATGGCGCCGAGATCGATCACATCGAAATCTTCGGCCCTGGCCTCAGCGGAGGCGACAGCCGCAACTTCGTGCTTTGCCCGGGTAAGGCTTATGACCGCTCGCCCTGCGGCACCGGCACTAGCGCCAAGCTCGCATGCCTTGCCGCCGATGGCAAGCTGAAGCCGGGCGAAGTATGGAAGCAGGAAAGCATTGTGGGCAGCCAGTTTGAAGGTCGCTTTGAGTGGGAAGGCGAGCGTGTTCGCCCTTCGATCACGGGACGGGCTTATGTCAACGCTGAGTGTGTTTTGGTGCTGGATCCAGAAGATCCATTTTGCTGGGGGATTCGCCGTTGAACCCTGATGTATTGATCGTGGGTGGAGGCATCGTAGGAGCAGCTTGCGCGCGGGCGTTTATTCGTCAGGGGATGCGCGTGACGATCGTGGAGCGGGCGCTGATTGGTGGCGGTGCGACGGCATCGGGCATGGGGCATGTCGTGGTGATGGACGACAGCGAATCGCAGTTTGCGCTGACGCACAGATCGCGGGATCTGTGGGATGCACTGGTGCCTGAGATGCCGGCAGAGGTGGAGTTTGAACGGCGCGGGACGCTTTGGGTGGCGGCCGATGAGGAAGAACTGGCAGCGGTGTCAGGGAAGAAGGCCTATTATGTGGACCGCGGGGTCGCGACCGAGTTACTGGATACGAAGGCACTCTACGACGCCGAACCGGGATTGCGTCCTGGGATGGCCGGAGGTTTTCTGGTGCCGGGCGATAGTGTGATCTACGCTCCTTGTGCGGCTAAGTGGCTGAGCGAGGGAGCTACGCGCGTCTTTGGCGATGTTGCAGAAATGGGCGACGGCTGGGTGAAGCTTCGTAGTGGAGACCGGCTTAGTGCGCAGGTTCTGATTTGTGCGACAGGAGCATGGGCTACCGAACTCTTCCCTGCTCTGCCAGTGAAACCTCGCAAAGGCCACCTGGCGATCACCGATCGATACCCCGGGGCGGTGCACCATCAATTGATCGAACTGGGTTATCTCAAGAGTGCTCATGGTCACTCCACCGAGAGCGTTGCGTTTAATGTGCAGCCGCGTAAGACGGGCCAGTTGCTGATTGGCAGCTCGCGGCAATATGGGGTGGAAGACAAGGCGGTAGAGCAGCACATGGTTTCGAAGATGCTGACGCGTGCAGTGGAATACCTGCCATCGATTCAGAACATGAGCGTCATACGGCTCTGGACCGGCTTTCGTGCGGCCACCCCAGACAAGCTCCCCATCGTTGGCCTTTGCCCGGGGCTGAAGCACACGTACCTCGCGACAGGTCATGAGGGGCTGGGGATCACAACCTCGCTTGGAACAGCAGAACTGCTTCTAAATCTGGTTAGCGGACAGGTGGGGGTCTTGAACCCTGCAGAGTATGGAGCGGAAAGGTTCGCAGAATGCCGCGCATAAAGCTCAACGGCACGCTCTATGATGTGCCCGCACAAACGAGCGTAGCTGCTGCGCTGATGAATGCTGGCTTCACAGCACGTCAGAGCATCGAAGGAGAAGCCAGAGGCCCTCTGTGTGGCATGGGGATCTGTTTTGAATGCCGGGTGACTGTGGATGGCATTGCTCATCAGCGGGGCTGCCAGTTACTGGTGCGTGACGGCATGGAGGTAACGACGGATGCGGCATGACACCGTGATCATCGGAACTGGCCCCGGAGGCCTTGCTGCGGCAAGGGCAGCCAAACGAATTGGCAAGCGTGTCTTGCTGATCGACGATAACTGGGGGCCGGGAGGACAGATCTGGCGTGGATACTCAGGGCTTGAAATCGACGGGATCGACAAGCGCTACAGCACTCAGGTTTCGGATCTGGATCTCGATTGCGAGCAACTGATTCTGGCCTGTGGAGCGAGAGAACTCTTTCTTCCCTTTCCGGGTTGGACGATGCCGCATGTGGTTGGTGCTGGCGGCTTGCAGGCGCTGGTGAAGGCGGGCTTAAAGATCAGCGGCAAGCGCGTTGTTGTCGCCGGTAGTGGGCCGTTGCTGCTGGCGGTTGCGGCGAACTTGTCGAAGGCAGGCGCCGAGGTTGTGCTGGTGGCAGAACAAGCGAGCTGGGGCAGTCTGATCCGTTTTGGCTTGAGCCTTTGGCGCTGGCCGGAAAAGATCGTGCAGGCGGCGGGGCTGGGGACTTCCCGCTTTCGCGCCTCTGTCTGGCCCGTTGCGGCAGAGCCGGGGCGCGTCGTGATGTCGGACGGCCAAACATGGCAGTGTGACTATTTGGCGTGTGGCTTTGGGCTGGTGCCGAATCTGGAGCTTGCCATGCTTGCTGGCTGCAAGATCGAAAGTGGCTTTGTCAATGTCGATGCAATGCAGGAGACTAGCGTGCGTGGGATCTACGCGGTAGGAGAACTCACAGGGATTGGCGGAGTTGAAAAAGCAGAGGCCGAAGGCGAAGCTGCTGGCAGTAGAACTGCTTTAGGAGGCAATTATAGGGCATTCGTCGAAATACTGCGCCAGTCCTTCGCGTTGCGTGAAGAGCTCAAATCTCTGGCGAAGCCCGATACGATTGTGTGCCGTTGTGAGGATGTAAGCCTTGGCAAGATTGCAGCTTGCAGCAGCAAGCGGGAGGCGAAGCTGCAGACACGTTGCGGCATGGGTGCATGTCAGGGTCGTATTTGTGGTTCGTCCCTGGAGTTTCTGAATGGGTGGCCGCCGGATACGGTGCGCCAACCGGTGCATCCTGTTTCAGTGCAGGATTTGCTTAGACAAAAAGAAACCGCCAACCCCTGAGGGATTGGCGGTTTCTCGTTTTTGACTGACTGAATTCTAGAATGTGTAACGAAGTGCAAGCTGCAGGTTACGCATGTCGCCACGCGTACCGCGGATCTTGCCAAAGTTACCGCTCTGGATGTTGGTGTCGGGGTTGCCCCAATTCGGGTGGTTGGGGAGATTGAAGGCTTCAAAGCGGAACTGCAACTGATGATTTTCCGCGTAAGGCATCTTGAAGTTCTTCAAGCTCGAGAAATCCCAACGGACAAAGCTGGGTCCGATGAGGGTATTGCGGCCTACGTTGCCGTAGGTACCGGCAGCCTGCTCAATGAATGCGGCGGTGTTAAAGCCGTTTTCGGTTGAGACAGAGCTAACCTGCGGATCCAGGCCAGTGGCGTTTGGACGGTCGAAGAATGCGCCGGTGTTGGAGCGGTCACGACCATTGGTAACAGTGATGGGGAAGCCGGATTGGACCGTAAAGATCGAACCCAACTGCCAGCCACCGATGATGGCATCGGCAACGCCATTTGAGATATTGAACTTCTTGCCCTTGCCAAAAGGAAGGTCATAGAGAACGCTGGTGGCAAAGCGGTGTTCGTTGTTGAAGCTCGACAGGCCACGCTCGCACTGACGGCAGCCGCTGTTCTGTGGGAACAAGGTGTCGCCACCCTGGTTGCGGATCGCGCTCGCGGTGTCGATCGACTTGGCGTAGGTGTAGCTAAACAGAGCGGTGAGACCACCCGAATAGCGCTTGGTCAGCTTGGTGCCAAGGGAGTTGTAGTTGCCCTTGCCGCCGTTGTCGACCAACTGAATGCGGCCGAATTCCGGGAAGGGAGAACGGGCAGCCAGCGAAAGATTGGAGACGTTCGGGTCAACCGGGATTGACTCGTTAATGGCGCGGAGGCCTTCCAGACGGCGACTTACAGAGCCGAGGTAACCAACTTCAAGCACGAGGTTGTTGGAGAACTCGCGTTGAATGTTCATCAGGTACTGCAAAGTGTAAGGAGTGCGGCGATCGTAGGGGTTGGCAAAGGTGTAGGGGCGGTTCACGTTTGCGACACCACCAGCAATCGAGGCCAATCCGTTATTCCAGTTGAGCTGCGGGGTGACCTGGCTGGAGTTGTCACGAAGACGGCCAGCAAGGTTACGCGACATATCGAAGCGGGGGTTGCCCGTATCCTGCGAGTAGAAAGCGCCTGCGCCCAAGCGAATGACAGTCTTGTCGTTCAACTGGTAGCTGGCACCCAAACGAGGAGCCCAGTCGTTGTTGTCGCGACCCACAAGGTTGTTGCCGAGTGAACCGTCGCAACGAACCTGAATCGGGATATTGGGGAAGAGCGGGCTGGCCGTCCAGCGCAGGTTGATTCCTTCATAGCAATTCTGACGGGAAGCGCCTTGACGCAGGAAGTAAGGATGCTGGGTTTGATCCTGAACGATTGCCGCCAATGGGTTGGTGGGGCGAATGTCGTTAGGAACAATTCCGTTGAACAAGGTTCCGGTCTGATCGGTCCAGGGAGGAGTGTTTTCATAGCGCAGACCAAGATTCAGGGTCAGACGCTTGCTGACACGCCAGGTGTCGTCAATGTAGAAGGCAAAACCGTTAGCACGGAACTGTGCCCTGGCAATAGAGACTGCTGCTTCGGCCTGGAAGACTTCTCCCAGCAGGAAATCGGCAAAGGCGTTGCCAGAACCATTGATCAGGGGGTTGCGAGTTGCATTGCGGTCAAAGGTGAACTGACCACGAGCGAACTGGTTGCCGACCTGATTGTATTCGTCGCGACGGAACTCACCACCAACCTTGATGGTGTGCTTGCCCTTGACCCAGCTCAGGTTGTTGATGAACTGCATCGCGCGGTTGTTGTTTTCATAAGGACCTTCGGAACTGTTCCCGAAGCCGCTGTAGGCAGTAATGCTGACGCTCGGAATGCCCCACTGAACGGGGGGCCCAGAGGAGAGCCCGGGGATACCCAAAGAACCTACAACGTCCGTACCAAAAGCAAGCTCAGGGCCGGTGGTGTTGTAGAACTTCGTGAGACCGAAGCGGAATTCATTTACGAGGGTATTGGTGAGTACACGGGTGTTGGTGACCGTCCACTGGCTGGCGTTGGTCACGATCTTTTCACCGTTGTTCAACAAGCTTGCTGAAAGCTGGTTTTCTTCCGACTTCGAGTAGCGTCCAAACCAGTTCGATTTGTCGCTTTCGGCGTAGTCAAAACGCTGGATGAATTGATCCTTGTTGATCGGACGGCCGAGGGAAATAAAGTGGTTGTTGTTGAGTCCTGCCGCAGGTGAATTGGCCTGAGGATAAAACGCCAACAGCCTCTGTGAGATGGGGTGCAAGCGGCTTGTTGGAATGGTGTTGTTGGGGAACAAAGCTGCACCCGAAACTGCACCATTGGTGATCACGCGAGTGCGGGGATCGTAGATGCCGTTGGTTTGAATGGCAGTGTTGAAGTCACCAGCGAAGTTGGAAGCGGTGGGCAGCGTAAAGTTGCCGATCACATCGCGACGCTGACGGAACCATTCATAGTTCGACATGAAGAAGAGCTTGTTGCGGCCGTTGAAGAGTTTCGGGATCACAACCGGGCCAGAGAGCACGAAGCCGAACTGGTTCCACTTGAAAGGATCCTTCTTGCGCTCGACGGCGCCAACACCACCGAAGAGGTAGTTCCTGGCGTCCATCTTTTCGTTACGCAGGAACTCGTACATCGAGCCATGGAACTGATTACCACCACTCTTGGTTGACACGTTGATCTGGGTTGCGCCACGGCCAAATTCGGCCGGGTACACGCCGGTCTGCACCTTGAATTCCTGCAGCGCTTCGGCTGACGGGAAGATCACGTAGGTGTTGAAGTTAGGGTCGGTGTTTTCGACACCATCGAGTGTGAAGCGGTTGAAGTTGTTACGCATACCGGCGACAGAGATATTCTGATTCGCGCGGTCGCCACCCTGACGGCCATCAGCCTGACCGGCCGAGGGAAAGCCGAAGCTTACGTTGGGAGCAAGAGCAGTCAACTGCAAGTAGTTGCGGCCGTTGAGAGGAAGTTCGACAATTCGCTTCTGCTCAACAACGGTTCCTACCGTTGCGTTTTCGGTTTGGAGTGCAGCGGCGGAGGAAGAGACTTCAATGGTCTCGCTTACCTGGCCGAGCTGCATTGCAACGTCAACACGCAAGCTCGCCTGAACTTGCACTTCAATATTGGATTGGTTAAAGGTTTTGAAGCCAGCCTTGTCTACTTTCACCGAATAGGAGCCGGGAACAAGTGCGGGGAAGCTGTAAAGGCCTTCGCCATTGGTTGTTGTAGAACGCGAGGCGTTGGTTGAAGAATTCTTGATTGTGACGTTTGCGCCAGCAACGGGAGCACCCTGAGGGTCAGATACCGCACCGGAAACATCGCCAAGGGTTTGGCCAAAAATTGAGGCCGAGAAAAGAAGTAGCAACAGGCTAAGCTGTGCAAACCACTTAGTTCGCATAATTTTCCTCCTGAAGGAAGCAGATTTGTAACATTAACCTATCACAATTCTTGATCGGTCACATGAACGAAACTTTAGAACGAAAGTTTTGTCCTGAATCATTCTCGACAGAAATGTTGTAAAGCTTTACTACGCTCAATTTGAGAGAGAATGACCTAAACACATGAATCGCGACCGCAAGTTCCCCCTCCGTAGCCAGAACTGGTTTCAGAATCCCGACAATCTCGGCATGACCGCGGTGTACCTGGAGCGCTACGCCAACTATGGGCTCACCCGTGAAGAGCTGCAATCCGGCAAGCCAATCATCGGGATCGCGCAGACAGGCTCAGACCTCTCGCCCTGCAATCGGATTCACCTGGATTTGGCTGATCGCCTGCGGGACGGGATCCGCGATGCCGGCGGGGTCCCCTTCATCTTTCCGGTTCATCCCATCTTCGAGAACTGCCGGCGGCCAACTGCCGCGCTCGACCGCAACCTCGCCTATATGGGTCTGGTAGAAATTCTGCACGGCTACTTTTTTGATGGCGTGGTGCTAACCACTGGCTGCGACAAGACCACCCCCGCCTGTTTGATGGCGGCGGCGACCGTCAACCTCCCGTCGATCGTACTCAGCGGCGGCCCGATGCTCAACAGCTACTACAAGGGCAAGCTGGCCGGAAGCGGCATGACGGTTTGGGAAGCCCGCCGGATGCACGCCGCAGGTGAGATCGACTACGACCAGTTCATGGACATGGTGATGGCTTCCGCGCCCAGTCCGGGCCATTGCAACACGATGGGTACCGCCTCTTCGATGAACTCGCTTGCCGAAGCGCTGGGCATGAGCCTTCCGGGATGCGCCGTGATTCCGGCCCCGTATCGCGAACGAACCCAGATGGCCTTCCGCACCGGCAGGCGCATCGTCGAGATGGTGCGTGAAGACTTGCGGCCTTCGGCGATCATGACGCGTCAGGCCTTCGAGAACGCGATCGTCGTCTGCAGCGCCATCGGCGGCTCAACCAATTGCCCGCCACACCTTGTGGCCATCGCGCGCCACATGGGTGTTGAATTGAAGACCAAAGACTGGGAGACGGTGGGCCACGAGATCCCGCTGCTAGCCAATGTTCAGCCTGCGGGAGAATACCTTACCGAAAGCTTCCACCTGGCCGGTGGCATCCCTGCCATCATCGGCGAGCTCATCTGTGCGGGTAAGATCCACGAATCAGCCATGAACGTTTCAGGATCAACCGTTGGCGATTGCTATCGACACACCCGCTCGACAGATCACAAGGTGATCCGGGGCTACGAAAATCCGATCTCGGAAAAAGCAGGCTTCCTGGTCATGGATGGGAATCTATTCTCTAGCGCACTGGTGAAGAGTTCCGTCATCGGCAAAGAATTCCGCAAACTCTTCCTCGAAAACCCTGGTGACGAAAATGCCTTCACCGCCCGCGCCATCGTCTTTGAAGGCCCGGAAGACTATCACGAGAGAATCAACGACGAATCGCTGAACATCGACGAGCGCTGCATTCTCGTCATCCGCGGCTGCGGCCCTGTCGGTTATCCCGGTGCGGCTGAGGTGGTGAACATGTTGCCGCCCGACCGGCTGATCAAGATTGGCGTTAACCAGTTACCAACTCTTGGGGATGGACGCCAAAGTGGCACTAGCGCCAGCGCTTCGATCCTTAACGTCTCGCCAGAAGCGGCAGTAGGCGGCAATCTGGCAATCCTCGAAACTGGCGACACCATTCGTGTGGATTTCAACACTCGCCGGGTCGATGTTGTTCTGAGCGATGAGGAGATCGAAGAGCGCAAGAAGAATGTGAAGCTGCAAATTGCACAGACGCAGACACCCTGGCAGGAGTTCTATCGCGCTCATGTTGGCCAACTCGAGTTTGGTGGCGTGCTCGAATTCGCTGTCAAGTATCGCAATTTGGGCGAGATCATCCCACGGCACAACCACTAAGCGGCGAATGGAGATGAATCCTGAGCGTGCTTACAGCCTCAATGCCGTCCGCTTCGTTGCCAGCATTGTAATGATGTGTGGCCACTACGGCATCGGGTCTTTCTTGAGCCCAACGCTCAACGATCTCTTTCTCAGCGGTGCGATGACAGTGACATTTTTTAGCATGTCCGGCTTTCTCATCGCCTCCTCAGATTCTTTCTACGCTGGCTCTGCATTGCTCCTGGCGAAGAAGCGCACGCTTCGTTTGTTGCTCCCTCACTGGGTTGGGTTGGTGCTGATACTCATCCCAGCCCTGACAGGAACCGATCGAATCTCTTTCGCTGAATTGGGACAGATCCTGCTCTATTGGATCCCGGGCCTTCAAAATCTTGCTGCTCCAGGAGTCTTTACCTACAAGTGGAATTTCCCTGCCTGGTTTGTAACTCCGCTTTTGCTAGGCGGTTTCCTGCTGCCATGCCTCAAATGGATGAGAATCCGCACTTGGCCCACTCCTGTTGCCGCAGCAGTGTGCCTTGGTTTAGTTGCCACACGCATTGTGCTGGATTTCGTTTACGCCACACCAGGCGCAGTCGAAAATCAATTCTTTGGCAATATCCCAAGATTTGTCGAAATCTTCGCCGGTGCCGTTCTAGGTGCTGCATTGCTGGGGAAGGAGAACGGGCTGATCCGATTTCTGCGAACGGACATACCCTTGCTTTCTGCCGTAGGCTTGGCAGGCACCATGCTTCTCACGATTCGGTTGGAGTTTGGTTCTGATGCCATGCACAACTTCACCCGAATCTTGTTTTTGCCTTTTGCACTCTGGATCGTTAGCGCAGGCTACTTCAATCGGGGCTGGTGCCACCGCATCGCCAGCAACTTCATCATCGTTTTCTTCGCCCGCATCTCGATTCTGATCTGGCTGCTGCACGTACCCATCCGCGACATCATGCTCAGAGTTGGGGCAAAGGCAGGCCTCAGCCATGGCCCACTTCTCATGACGATCACTGTCGCCGTGCTCTTCATCACGGCCAGCATACTGGAGCCAATCCTGGCTGCCGCCTATCGCTCTCTTACTCAATCCCCAAGGTCAACTGCACAGACGAATCTGGAAAACCAGGTTCCATCTGCACAGTAGAGTCTTTGCGGATGTGTTCGATCTCAACAAAGGAAAAGTCTTCCATGAGCGAACGCGCCAATAGATAGCGTCTGTGGCATTGGAAGGGGTCTTCTTCTGCACACATCATGACGGTTGGCTGTTCTTGCGATTGGCGGATCAACTCTTTGAGTGCCTGGCGAAACGCAGCAGTCTGCCGCAATTGCGAATTGGTCTTTCCTTTGCCACCCAGCTGTTTGCCGGCCCAAAGATAATCAATTCCTGCAGCGGCCAAGGACTCCCGCAAGGCATCCTGGTTAAAGTGTGGGGAAAAGCGTGATGAAGGAAATGTGCGCACATCCACAACTTGTGCGATGTTGTGAGCAAGCAGCAATTTCACAAACGCTTCGATCGAATGATTCGAATGTCCAATTGTAAAGAGCGTTTCCATTCCCAATAAGAAAGAGTAGCGAATGATCAGTCTGGCTCGAAAGAGCTTTCTTGCCAATCTTTGCACCGCATTGCTGGCGCAGGTGTTGCCACCGACCGAAAAAGAGGAGAAAGCCAAGCGTCTCCCCGATGGAACCTTGCAAAGCGAAGCCATCCTCAAGGATGAACAAAAGAAGATGCTGGTCGATGCGGCCAGGCTCATTCAGTACAGCCAGGAAGTGGAAGCAGAGCTCAAGAAGAACGACCACAACATCCTCAGCCTCGGCATGCTCAAAAAGCTCGAGGAGATCGAAAAGTTAGCCCGCCGCATGCGCGGCAGGCACAATCGCTAAAGCGGCAGCCGAAGGAAATCGCGCGCGTTGCCAAAACAAATGTTGCGCACCATGTTTCCAATCATGGCCTCGTCATTCGGCAACAAACCTTTGGCCATGTCGTTTCCAACGAGGTTACAAAGCGTACGGCGGAAGTATTCATGACGGGGAAAGCTCATGAAGGAACGCGAGTCGGTGAGCATCCCGATGAAGCGTGAGAATAGGCCGCAATTGGACAGTGCATTCATCTGCCACTCCATCGCTTCTTTCTGATCGAGAAACCACCAGCCAGAGCCAAACTGGATTTTGCCGGCGATCTTTCCATCCTGGAAGTTTCCAGCCATTGTGGCAAACGTGTAATTCTCGTTTGGATTCAGATTGTAGAGCACCATGCGCGGCAACTGATCTTCCTGATTCAGGCGATCGAGATACGCAGCCAGCGCATCACCTTGCGGGGCATCCCCAATCGAATCAAAACCTTTGTCGGCGCCCAACTCACGATAGGCCCTCGAATTGGCATTTCGTCGTGCCCCAAGGTGAATCTGCTTGGTCCAACCCCTGGCCGCATCCAGCTTGCCGAAGAAGAGCATCATGAAGCTGGCGTAGCGGTCAAACTCATCGGCTGACACTTCCCCGCCCTCGCGAGCTTTGTCAAAAATCCCGGCGGCTTCCTCTTCATCACAGAAATTGGCGAAGCAACGGTTGAGCCCGTGGTCGGAGAGACGGCACCCGATCTCATGAAACGCATCATGGCGCAACTGGATCGCCTTCAGGAAATCTGCAAAGGTATCGATGCTCACCCCTGAGGTCTCGTAGAGCTTTTCGATCCAGGGCAGAAACAGATCCGGCCGCTGCACATGCATCGCTCCGTCTGGCCTAAAGGTTGGGAAGACTTTGGCTGGGCAGTCGCTCTTGGCAATGGCTGCATGCCAGCGAAGGTCGTCGGCCGGGTCGTCTGTTGTACAGATGGCCTTCACTCCAAACTTTTTGAGGATGCCCCAGATTCGCATATCTTCAGAAGCTAGCTGGGCGTTGGTTTGATCCCAAATGCGGCGAGCGTTGCTTTCGTTGAGCAGCTCATCAATACCGAAATAGCGCTTCAGCTCAAGGTGCGTCCAGTGATAGAGCGGGTTGCGCAAGGTATGCGGTACGGTTGCTGCGAAGGCCTCAAACTTCTCGAAAGGGGAGGCATCGCCGGTGCAATGAGACTCCGGGATTCCGTTCGCTCGCATTGCCCTCCACTTGTAGTGGTCGCCTTCCAGCCAGATCTCAAAGAGGTTGGCAAAGCGGCGATTCTCGGCAATATCCTTTGGGGGCAAATGCGAATGGTAATCGAGGATCGGCTCTGATGACGCGTATTGATGATAGAGGTGCTGAGCCTGTTCAGTCTCAAGCAGGAAGTTGTCGTGGATGAAGGACATGAAACCTATATCCTACCCTCAGCGCGGCTTGAGGCCAAGACGGTTTGCCATGATCCAGTCAATCCATCGGGACGGTAGTAGTCTGGGAATCCACCAGTTCAGAATCTTATTGGGCACAAGCGCATAACGAGTTCGAGGCTTTGGGGCAAGCAGGATCTTGACCAGCAGGTCTGCACATTGCTCTGGAGACAACCCCTCCTTGGCGATCTTCAGCATGGATGTGTAGGCCAGCTTCAAGGATTCCGAATAAGGAGTTTGCAAATAAGGATCAAACT
>JBIPMY010000276.1:0-8554 GCA_044376335.1 Bryobacter sp. | reverse complement strand
CAACGACGATATGCCTTATGACCTCTTCGTGAAGTCGCAAATTGCCGGAGATCTTCTGGATGCAAAAATCCGCCACAAGACCCTCCCCGGCACCGGCTTCATCGGCCTCGGTCCCTGGTATTACGACAATGGCTCAACCGAAGTCACCCGCGCCGACGAGCGTCACGACCGCGTCGACGTAGTCTCCCGTGGCTTCCTCGGCCTCACTGTCGCCTGTGCCCGCTGCCACGATCACAAGTACGATCCCATCCCGCAGACAGACTATTACGCCCTCGCCGGCATCTTCTCCAACGTCACCTACGAAGAATATCCGCTAGCCCCCAAGAGCGTTATCGACGAATTCAAAAAGGTCGAAGACCAGATCGATCAGAAGCAAAAGATGATGGGCGAAATGCAGGCCAACCTGGGCAAGGCCCTAGCTCAATCCCTGGTCTTCGAGACTTCAAATTATCTCCAGGGTGTCTTCGACGTAACCGGCCCCCGCAAGATGGAAATCAGCAACGTCGTCGAATCCCGCAAACTCGACTACGAGATCCTCGAACGCTGGATCAAGTACATGGCCAAGCCCCAGAAAAAGTATCCATACAAGGATGCCTGGCAGGCCATGATGAAGAAGCCCGCTCCTGCTGCTCCTGAAGCCAAAAAGCTCGCTGACAAGTTCCAGGAAGACGCGGTAGCCGTCCTGCTGGCTCGCAACGAACTCGACGCCGAAAACAAAGTAATCGCCGACAAAGCCCTCGAAGGCACCAAGCCAAAGAAGCGCACCAACAAGCCTTCCAACTTCGTCACCAACGACGATTTCTGCCCCGGCTGCGGACTCCGCCTCAAGAATCTCTCCGACGAGCAGAACAACTTCTACACCGAAATCTTCCAGCGCGAACTGACCGACGCAGAAGACCCCAACGTAATGATGGAAATGGGCAATCGCATGGGTAAGCCCGGCGTTCTCGCCTTCCGTGGCTGGGGCCTTGAAAGCCGCGTAGGCTCTGAATCTCAGGCTCAACTCGCCACCATCCGCAAGGACATCGAAGAAGCTCGCAAGAAGCTCGAGCCTTACTATCCTTACCTCCACGGCATCAAGGATAAGCCGCTCGATCAGATCTCCGAATTGCCACTCGCACTTCGTGGCGACCCGCTCCAGCTCGGCGAGCAGGTGCCGCGCCACTTCCTGAGTGTTCTCTCTCCCGGTGAGCCTCAGCCCATCAAATCCGGCAGCGGCCGTCTTGAGCTGGCAGAAGCCATCGTCAAACAGCCGATCAATTCACGCGTTATCGTCAACCGCATCTGGAAGGGCCACTTTAGCTCAGGTCTGGTGGATACTCCGAGTAACTTCGGTATCACCGGTGAGCGCCCCACCAACCCGGAACTCCTCGAATACCTCGCCGCCAACTTCGTTGCAAACGGCCAGTCCATCAAGAAGCTCCACAAAGAAATCATGCTGAGCTCGGTCTACCAGCTCGCCAGCGAAAACGAAGCAACCAACTACGCCAAAGATTCTTCCAACCGCCTCTACTGGCGCTACGAGAAGAAGCGTCTCGATGCCGAACAGCTCCGCGACTCCGTCATGTACGTCTCCGGCAATCTCGACCCCAGCCTCGGTGGCCCCTCAGGCGAACTGAAGCCCAGCTTCCTCCGCCGCACCGTATACGGTAAGGTGAGCCGCTACAAGATGGACGAGTATCTCCAGCTCTTCGATTTCCCCTCGCCCTCGATCAGCGCCGAAAAGCGCTTCACCACCACCGTCCCGCTCCAGCGTCTCTTCCTGCTCAACAGCGACTTCATGCAGATCGAAGCTGAAGAGCTCGCCAAGCGGGTAATGCCTGAAGTCGACAACCGTGCCCGCGTCAAGAAACTCTTCCAGGTCATCTACGGTCGCGACGCTTCCGAAGAAGAAATCAAGCTCGGCATCGAATACATCAAGAGCGAGCCAATGCTTTCTTACGAAGAGCGCAAGAAGAAGGAAAAAGAAAAGCCAGCCCCCGAAGGCATGCGTCGCGGACGAGGTCCTGGTGGCCCCGGCGGTCCTCCACCTGAAGTGTCCAAAACAGAAGGCGCGCCCACCTCAGTCGCAGCCAAGGTAGAAATGCCAGCCGCTGAAGAAGCCGCCCCAGCCGCAGCCGATGCTCCTCCACCCCCGATGGGCGACAACCCCTTCGGCATGGGAATGATGGGCGGTATGCGCGGCGGTCCTGCTCGCGAAGAAAAGCCCGTCGTCTACGAACCCTCCATTTGGGGACGTTACGCCAAAGTCCTGCTCAGCTCGAGCGAGTTCCTGTTCATCAACTAAGAGAGAGTCACAATGTCATCGCATAAGTCCAACAATCCAACAACTCGACGCGAAGCTCTCCGCCGCGTCGGCAACGGCTTCGGCATGATGGCCTTCGCCGGCATGGTGAACAATTCACTCAGTGCCGCAGGCGCTCTGGCCACTCCCGACGGCAGCGTCGGCTACAAGCTCGACCACCCCCAACGCGTCAAGCGCATCATCTTCCTCTTCATGAATGGTGGCCTCTCCACCATCGATAGCTTCGACCCCAAGCCCGCCCTCGACAAGTACGACGGCAAGCCAATGCCCGGTGGCGAAGTCAAAACCGAACGCAAAACCGGCGAGCTCATGCGCTCCCCCTTCACCTTCAAAAAGTACGGCCAGTGCGGCATGGACATCTCAGAACTCTGGCCCAACCTTGCCGAAGTCGCTGACGATATCGCCTGGGTCCGCTCTGTTCACACCGAGATCCCCAACCACGAACCAAGCTGCCTCATGATGAACACCGGTGCCAATCAGGCCGGTCGTCCCTCGCTAGGCGCCTGGTTAACCTATGGCCTCGGCACCGACAACCAGAATCTCCCTGGCTACGTAGTGCTTTGCCCGGACCTTCCGTCCACCGTAGGCCCCCCACTCTGGTCCAACGGCTTCTTGCCCGCAATCAACCAGGGCACCTTCATTTCCGACAAGATCCAGACCAACCCCAACGCGCCGCCCGAGCCCATGGAAGCAGAAATGCCCACCAAGGACAAAGACGGCAAAGAGATGAAGAAGCCGGAGAAGAAGGTAGTCGTAGAAAAATCCTTCGACCCGAAGAAGCTCATCTCCTACGTCAACAATCCCAAGTTTGAGCTCACCGAGCAGCGCCGCGAAATCGACCTCCTCACCAAAATGGAAGATCTCAAGCGCACCCGCGAAGGCTCTGACGCGCAGGTAGAAGCCGTCCTCAAGTCGATGGAAACCGCCTACCGCATGCAGACCGAAGCGCCCGAAGTCTTCGACATCCGTAAGGAAACAGAAGCCACCCAGAAGCTCTACGGCCCCGGTTCAACTGCCCGTGGTTGCCTCACTGCCGTCCGCCTTGCCGAAAAAGGCGTCCGCATGACTCAGGTCTATTACGCCAAGGGCGACCCATGGGATGCCCACGGCGACATCATGGCCCACAAGGTCAACGCCAAGAATTCCGATCAGGCCTTTGCCGCCGTTATCAAGGATCTCAAGAGCCGCGGCCTCTGGAAAGATACCCTCGTCGTCTGCGGTTCTGAATTTGGCCGCACTCCCGTTCGCGAAGTCGGCGGCGGTGGCGGCAACGTCAAGCGCGGCCGCGATCACAATCCATTCGGCTTCACCATGTGGTTGGCCGGTGGCGCAGTCAAGGGCGGTTCCATCTATGGGGCCACCGACGACTTCGGCTTCAAAGCCGTCGAAAAACCAGTCCATGTCCATGACATCCATGCAACGATTCTGCATCTCATGGGCATCGACCACACCAAGCTTACTTACCGTTACAGCGGCCGGGACTTCCGTCTCACCGATGTCAGCGGTAATGTCCTTCACGATCTGATCGCCTAGGCGCGATCCACATCCGGTCCTTAACTACCCCTCCGTCGGGGCACTGAACCAGTCGTTCAACAAAACAAAAACAAAATCATTCAGGGGTAGTGTCTAATGAACAGACTCGTCGTCTCTCTGCTGCTCGTCAGCAGTGCCGCGCTATTTGCGCAATCCAGTTCCCTCCAGGGCACGGTATCGGACCAACAAGGTGCCACCATACCCGACGCCATCATCTCCATTTCTAACCAGGAAACTGCAGTTTCCCGCCGCGGTGTTTCCAGCGCTACCGGCACCTACAGCTTCCCGCAACTTCCTCCCGGCACCTATCGCCTGGAAGTTCAGAAGCCCGGCTTCAAAGCCAGTGCCCAGCAGGTTCGCCTCCAGATCAATACCCCGGCCACCCTCGACCTCAAACTCGAAATCGGCCAGGTCTCCGAGTCCATCAACGTCGTTGCTGAAACTCCTGCCGTCAACACCCAAAACGCCTCGGTCGGTAATCCCTTCACTGAGACTCAGATCCGCCAGTTGCCCCTGCTTACGCGCAACGTCGTCGATCTCTTGAGCCTCCAGCCCGGCGTAACCCCCACCGGCGAAGTAGCCGGTGCCAAGCGCGATCA
Source organism: Bryobacter sp. (assembly GCA_044376335.1). GTDB lineage: Bacteria > Acidobacteriota > Terriglobia > Bryobacterales > Bryobacteraceae > Bryobacter. Next base: position 4,117 of record JBIPMY010000276.1, on the reverse strand, counting down.
GAACAACGTCACCCTCGACGGCGTCGACGTCAACGATCCCCAGGGCGCAAGCTCGGGCTTCAGCTCGGTCCTTCCCGTGCCGCTGGATTCCGTACAGGAATTCCGCACCACCGTCGCCGGTGTAGGCGCAGATCAGGGCCGCTCCTCCGGTGGTCAGGTCTCCCTCGTCACCAAGTCCGGTTCCAACGCCTTCCACGGCTCTCTCTATGAGTTCCACCGCAACGTCAAAACCGCCGCCAACAACTGGTTCTCCAACCGCGCCGGAATCGCCCGCGAAAACCTGATCCGCAACCAGTACGGCGCATCCCTGGGCGGCCGCATCATCAAAGACCGCGTCTTCTTCTTCGCCAACTGGGAAGACCGCCGCGACGCCACCGCCGTCGGCGTCAACCGTATTGTCCCGTCCGAAACCTACAAGCAGGGCATCGTCCAGTTCCGCATGAGCAACGGCCAGATCGGCCAGCTCACCCCAGCCCAGATCCGCCAGGTGGATCCCCTCGGCATCGGCGTCAATCAAACCATGCTCGACATCTTCAAGAAGTACCCTGTCGGCAACGATCCTGCCTCTTCTGCCGACCGTGGCCTCAACTTCTCCATCCTTCGCTTCAACGCACCGAAGAAGTTGAACTATCGTACCTACGTTCTCAAGAACGATTTCAACATCGACAAATCCGGCAAGCACACCCTTAGCCTCCGTGGCACCCTGGCAGATAACTCAGAAGATGATGTACTCGCCCAGTTCCCCGGCCTCCCCTCACAGGCGCAGCGTGTAGACCAGTCCAAGGGCTTCTCGGCCCGCTACACCACAGTTGTCACCCCAACGCTCATCAACACCTTCAACTATGGCTATACACGCCTCAAGAACGTTGTTACCGGCGCTAATGGCCCTTCACTGCAGTTCTACTTTGCGCAGCCGGAAACCAGCTTCCCGCGCGCCCTCAACCGCATCGCTCCGGTTCACAATTTCGTCGACGACGCTACCTGGACCAAAGGCAAACACACGGTCCAGTTTGGTGTGAACTTCCGTCTCAACACAAACGACCGCGCCTCCTTTGCCACCTCCTACCCCAGCTACAGCTTTAGCCGCAACACTCTCGCTGGCCTGGGTGCAGACATCACCGATTCCATCAATGCCTTCATCCGGCCGCTGTATGGTGACAATAGCCTCCGCCTCACCGAAGCAACTCCGGTCCAGAACGCCATGGGCCCGCTCTTCGGCATCATCAATCAGTACAGCGGAACCTATAACTTCGGTCGCGACGGTAAGGCCATTCCTTTCGGTCAGCCCATCCCCCGCGTCTTCGGTTCCAACGAATATGAGTTCTACGCTCAGGACACCTTCAAGCTCACCCGCAGCTTGACCATCACCGCCGGGCTTCGTTACGGTATCTACACCAACCCTTACGAAAAGAATGGCGTACAGGTAAATCCAACCCAGCCCCTCGATCAGTACTTCGCCAACCGCGCTGGCGGCCAGGCTCTGGGTATTCCTAGCTTTGCCAATCCGCTCGCTTCCCTCACCTACGATCTCTCCGGCCCCAAGAACGGCAAGGCTGGTTACTACGGTCGCGATCTAAACAACTTCGCACCGCGTCTCTCCGTCGCCTGGGCTCCAGAGGGTGACAACATCGTCACCACCATCCTCGGCAAGGGCAGTGTCCTGCGCGCTGGCGCCGGCATCCTTTACGATCGCTACGGCAATCAGATGGCCGTCACCTTCGCCGGTTCTGGTTCGCCCGGTCTGGCCACTCAGGTCACCCAGCTTGCCAACACCAACTTCACCACCTCGACGCGCTTTAACGGCAGCAACCTCCCGGCTCTGCCTGCAGCTCCGTCAGGTGGCATGCCCTTCACACCTCCCACCATCGTTGGCGGCTTCACCAGCTTCTCCGGTGTCAACCCCAGCCTGGTTGCCCCCTACTCGATCCCGCTCAACCTTTCCTACACCCGGCCTCTCCCGAAGAACCTCGTAGTCGAAGTCGGCTACGTTGGTCGCCTCTCACGCAAGGGCCTCCTCCGTCAGGATTACTCACAGCCCCTCACCAACTTGAAAGATCCCAAGTCCGGTCAGACCTGGACCGAAGCCAGCGGCGTCCTTTACGACCTCTTCCTCAAGGGCGTAACCCCTGCTCAGGTTCGTGCCAACCCCAGTCTTGTTGGTCAGGTTCCCTACTTCGAAAACATGTTCCCAGGCGCAGCCAACCTCAGCTTCACCGGCAGCGCTACTGCAAACTACTTCAACACCGTATATGCCACCTACGCCGGTAGCGATCTCGACGCATTGAATGACATGGATCGCGTTCGCCGTGCCAACGGTCGCTGCATCTCGGTCACCGGTTGCAATACCTTCTTTGCCAACCAGGCCGCCGGTATGACCGTCTGGACCAACGCCTCAAACGCCAGCTATCACGCTGGAAACCTGGTCGTCCGCCGTGCCCTCGACAAGGGCTGGGGCTTCGACTTCAACTACACACTGTCGCACGCCTTCGACATCGCCTCCGGCAACGAATCCGCCATCGGTGATGCCACTAGCGGTGCCGGCGGTAGCGTCATCCAGGATGCCTTCAATCCGCGTGGCTCCTACGGCGTCGCCAGCTTCGACATCCGTCACAATGCAACCATGAACACCGTCGTCGAACTCCCCTTCGGCAAAGGCAAGAAGTTCCTCAACTCCGCCAACCCCTGGGTCGATCAGGCAATCGGTGGCTGGCAGCTCTCAATGCTCGGCCGCTTCCGCTCGGGCCTCCCCCAGGACATCACCAACGGTGGTATCTACCCCACCAACTACCTCAACTCCGCTCTTGGCGTTCGTAAGCCTGGCGCGCCCTCTCCGGTTCAGGGTGTTACCTTCAACCAGAACGGCAACCCCTCGGTCTTCCAGAACACCAACGTTATTAGCTCCTTCCAGGGCCAATACCCCGGCACCACTGGCGAACGTGGCATTGTCCGCGCCGCCGGTTCCACCAACTTCGACATCTCGGTTGGCAAGCGTTTCAAGATGCCCTTTGAAGGCCACACTCTGCAGTTCCGCGCAGAAGCCTTCAACGCATTCAATAACGTAAACTTCACCACCCTGTCGCTCAACTTGACGCAGCCCGCCAACTTCGGCCAGTTCACCGCCGCAGCTGACGCCCGCGTTATGCAATTCGCACTTCGCTACGAATTCTAAAGAAACCAACGCCCGCAGCCGATAGGACACTTAAATGTCTTCACCGGCTGCGGGCAAGTTTCAAGATCACTACAAAATCCTCGGGATCGATCCTAAATCGACTCTCGACATCATTCAACTGGCATACAACGCGCTCCGCGATGTCTATGCTCCAAATGGCTCAGGCCCCAATCCAGAGAAGTTCGACGAGATCACTCTCGCCATCGAAGTCCTCTCAGATCCGGTCGGCCGCAAAATGTTCGATTCTGTTCGCGGCGGCGATGACGACCGCGACATTTCTTTTTCGGGCATGGATTTCTTCAATAGCCTCCAGAGCGAGCGCGACCGCCGCATGACCATGCTCTGCGTCCTCTACGACGTCCGCCGTCAAAACCCCCGCGTCCCGCTCATCACCATGCGACAGTTCGAAAAGATCGTCGACATGACCGAAGAGCAAATCCAGATGGCCCTCTGGTATGCAAAGACTCTGGGCTGGGTCACCGTTGACGACAAAAGCAAAATGCAGATTTCGGCCGCCGGTATGGACTTTCTCCAGGCCAACGCTCCAGACCCTGCCACCATCTGGCCCTTTCTCAAGAATCCCTCCGGCCCCCGTCCTGACGCTCTGGTTGCCACTCCTGCACCAGTCGCTGCCCCGGCCCCCGCGCCCCCACCACCAACCGCTCCCGAGCAACAAAAAGAGATCGAAGCTCTCTCCAGCGCAATTCGTTCTTTCGGAGCCCCAGCACCTGCTCCTGGGCCAACTTTAGTTTCTGAAGAGCCAAAGCCCAAGCTGATGTCGTTGATTCGCCGAACTCAAATCGCCATCACAGAAGTTTAAAGATATTTTTTGATTTTGCAGGGCTAGATGCTGCATCCTTTGATCTGAGCCTTGCGGCATTTTTAGCCGCATACCTACAAAACATGAACGAAGCCGCAAGGTTTGCTCTAGCACCTGCAAACCTGCCC
>JBIPMY010000274.1:0-8574 GCA_044376335.1 Bryobacter sp. | reverse complement strand
CTTCGGTGTCTTCGATTCTGGTGTCGACCAGGCGCAGGCCGGCGTTTTCGGCCAGGGTTGCCAGGTCTTCGCGGAAGGTGGCGGGGAGGCCTTTGCGGGTGAGGCGGATTTGCGCGAAGGGGCGCTGGCTGGGCTGGGCTTCTTTGTTGAGCGCTAGAGAGTTGATGAGGGTGGGGATGTCGTCGAAGTCTGCGTAGCCTTTGTGGGGGAGGCGATGGAAGGGGAGGGGGCGGGGGATTTCGATGTGTTTTGTCGTGACGGTTTGGTTGTCGATTTCGACTAGGGTGATGCCGTGTTTGTAGTCGATCTCGCTGGCGCTGAGGGGGATGAGTGAGCCGCTGTAGCGGATGTGGTCTGCGCCGATGCGTTGGGGCTTGTGGAGGTGGCCGAGGGCGACGTAGGCGGCTTCTGGGGGGAAGTTGTTGGCGGGGAAGGCGTTCTCGCCGCCGATGAGGATGTTGCGTTCTGCGCCTTCGCTGGTTTGTGCGCCGGAGACGTGGAGGTGGCCGGTGAGGATGAGCGGGAGGCCCTGCCATTGGGGGCGTGTTTGTTCGACGAGGTCGGCGTAAAGGGTTTTTACAGATTCGATGAGCGTGGGGGCAGCGGGGAGGCAGGCGGCGGTGGGGTAGGAGATGGCGAGGACGTGGGCGAGGGTTTCGTTGTTCGCTTTGATGGGGATGAGGTGGTGGTGGGTTAGGGTGTGGTTGTTGTGGCGGCGGATGTTGCCGACTACTTGGACGTTGAAAGCTGAGAGGAGGTCTCTGGGGGATTCGAGGCGGGTGGCGGCGTCGTGGTTGCCGGAGGTGAGGATTGTTGTTGTGTTGGGGCTGGCGGTGTGGAGGGCGACGAGGGTTTTGTAGAGGAGGTGCTGGGCCTGGGCGGAGGGGTTGGGGGAATCGAAGATGTCTCCCGAGACGATTAGGGCGTGGGGTTGGATTTCTTTGACTGCGGCTATGAGGGAGGTAAGGGCGGCGGCTTGTTCTTCGTCGCGAGGGTAGCCCCGGAGGGTTTGGCCGAGATGCCAGTCGGCGGTGTGGAGAAGGCGGAGCACCCTTTTAGGATAGGGGGGAGCGGATGCGGTGGCGGGCTATAGACCTGAATTTCGTGCATCTTGTTCGGCGCAAGCGTCTTCGATTAGGTGATCCCAATTGAAGTTTGCCGGGAGAACGCCGGTATGCACGAGTCTGCCGTTCATTACCCTAAGGGCGGTTGAGCTTGGGATGCCAATAGAGTTGGTCAGTGGACTCTGGTTTCGTGGTGATTTCTTCGGAGTGTTTTTCATAGCGCAGCACTGCGTTCATTTGATGGGGAGGACGCCTTGGCGACGCCCGCCCTTTATGGAATTACTTGCCGGAGGCGAAGCAGTAGAGGAGGCCAGCGCCGCCGGTGGAGACGAGATTGGCCTGGCTGCAGCCGCGGGAGGGGTGGACTGAGTTCCAGGAGATGCCGCCGCCGTTGCGGTCGTGATGGCCGACTTGGGCGCTGCCTTCACTGTTGGAGGTCCAGTTTTTGCAGGTGTGGTCGGCGGAGTCTGTGTAGGCCATTCCGTTGGGCTGGCTGCCGGTGAGGATGTCGTGGGTGTTGGGGGTTGCGCCTACGCCGTTGACGGGTTCGCCTTTTTCGGTGATGGCGTTGTTTTTGGTGATGAGGTTGCCGATTTGGGCGAGTTCGACGGTGTCGCCGTGGAGGTGGGCGAGGTCACGGGCGACGACTGCGCCTTTGGCGTTGGCCCAGGGGCCGGTGCCGATGCGGTCTCGTGCGTTGACGGCGGGTTTGCCGTCTGCGGCCTGGGTGGAGAGGTAGGCTTTAAAGGTCTTGTTGGTGGAGCCGGCGGCGGTGGCTAGTTTTTGGCAGTGGGCGTCTGCGCCGGCGAGACCGCCGAGGTTTGCGCCGTCACCGATGCCGACGCTGGTGATGAAGAAGGACATCGGCGGGGGTGGGGCTTTCTGAGCGGCTGGTTGCTGGGCGAGGAGGGGGAGGGCGGCTAGCGTGAGGATTAGAGTTTTCATAGGTTGATTGTTGTCCTTTGAGTAGCCTACTACGACGGGGCACCTATTTGTTGGAGAAGAGGTTTTTGTACACGTTCCATTCCGGGTCGTGATTGATGATGATTTGCAGCTCATGGTGCTGAATGGATTTCTGGAGGTCTTTGGCTTTGGCTAGCGCTGCAGCTTCGTTTGAGGTGTAGAGGATAAATTCGCGCATGCCTTTGGTGGAAATTACGCCCACGCAAAGCGATTCGTTAGCGACTGCGAAGATTCGCCGGATCTCGTCCTCGACTTCGTAAAGCTGGTTCCCTTCTTCGTTTGTGGGTAGGCCGTCTTCGCGGGGATTGTGCAGAGGAATAGCAATGCCCAGTTGCTTTGGATATGCTGGGTTGCCGATCAGGGGAGTGATGCCATCCCTATATCTCGTGACGATTGGCTTGCCATCGAGTTCGCCTGTAGCGAGCGTCCATGCATCTGGAATGATCCAATTTGCGATTGGGCCTTCAAGCTTGATTTCTGTGGAGGGCCAGAATAGTTTGCGCAGAACTACGAAGGCCAGGATTGATGCCAGGACGATTAGGGTGAGCTTCATAGGTTTAGCTTATTGCTGTAATTCAGAATGGCTGGGGGGCATCCAAGACCTCTTACTCAGTCATTCTGGAGTCTAACATCTGATGAATCTCACCGACTGTGATGCGAAGGCAATAAACACAGGCTTGGCCGGAGCGTTGCCATTGTTGGGCACAATGACCAAGACCTGTGGCTCGGCTATATCTTTGAGCCGTTCGGCAACCCATCTGGGTTGGGGGCTGGGCTGATTGGTTGCGCTGTTAGTGGGTCAAAGCATTCGCTTTCGCGAGTGCCAGAAAATGCATTGACAAACTGCAACTGCATTGGGATTTCGTTAGCGAATACGCTCATCCATACGCTAAAGAATCCAGTTTTGACGGCGAGCTTGACTATGCTTTGGCGTAGAGCCCAATTTTGAGGATCGGCCATTAAACCGTCATGAGCATCCTGGGCTTCGCCCCAAGCCTGCATGCGCTGCGAAACTCTATCGATGTAAACCCGCTTGCCTTGCTTATCCAGTTGCTCAAAAGCGGCTTTATGCAGGCCAACCAATCGCAAGGTATTGTCTGCCAACCGAGCTAAGTTGGGGTCGAGGTTGGACTCAACCTTTACCGTTCCATCCGGTTGGTATTGAAACGCGATATGAGTGTTGTCTCTATCGGGGAGCAAGAACTCTGAGGGGTAGACAGTCTTTGTTCCTTTGGTTGTATTGCAATTCTTGCAAGAGAGCAAGAAATTCTCCCAACGACCGGCAAGCAAGGGAAATCCGCCGTTGGGGTCTTTATGTTGCAAATGCTCTACTTCCAGTCCTGCCGAGACATACCTCTCGCAATAGCTGCAAAAGAAGCCAAGGCGTGAAAGCAGGTAAGGGAGGGCATCTTTATATTTTTTGAAGTCTTGGTGTTTTGGGGAGGGTCCTCTACTAATCGGGCGCACGCCGCTACTCTCCGATCTTTGCCGCTTGCTTCATTTCAAGGAAGGCTTGATAGGCGGGGTTATCCGCGAAAGGGGATATTGCTTTTGCTAGTTCAGCTTTGAACTCCGTGAGCTTTTGATCTGGAGAGCTATCGAGCGATTGGAGCCTTTCGAGGTACTGACGAGCAGTCTGCTTCATGGCGAAATAGCGTTGGCTCACTTCAGAATGCTCAACGCCCATGATGTCCTGTGCAATATCTTCGAGCGTCTTGTTTGCGAGTTGAGTTGTTGGCGCTCCATCCAGCATGAGTAGTTCTTCTCCCGATCTGAGGGATTGGATCAGGAACGGTGAGTGTGTTGTGGCGAAGAATTGCAATTTAGGAAAAGTTCGCCGTAAGTCGTCAATTACACGGCGCTGCCAAATGGGGTGGAGATGAAGATCGAGCTCGTCAATCAGCACGACTCCATTCGTTTCGAGTAAGGCTGCTTCACCAAGGCCGGGATTTAAAGTTGCAGCTTTGTGTGCGAGGTCTCCAATCAGCGAGAGCATGCAACGCTGGCCATCACTCAGATTGTTGAAGGGCTGCCGCCCTTGTTTTGCAACTTCAACGATGACTTCGCCCCGGTTTGGCGCGTAGAAAAGATCCGTTGCCCCTTCAATACAACTTAGAATCGCTTTTTTTACAACCAGGTAGATACCGTTCGGGTCACTGCCTGCCTGGAATGCACTCCAGTTTTGCTCTGCAATCCACCGCGTGAGGTCAGCGACGGACAAGCGCGGCTCAATACTGTTTTTGTACCCTGCGAATCGTGAGTGGTCTTCTCGCTTCCCTAGCTGTTTTTCACTTTTGATGTGAGCCTGTTCCCGCGGTACTTCCCACAACCTACCAGTGCCGTAATAGGAGATTAATGGCAGGGTTAGCGTACGGCCATCCCGCACCGCGTCATCGGCATCTTGAGACAGCTCTTTCAATTGAGTCGCCTTCTTGGTGGTTGTTCGACTCCGTTTCGATTCGAGGGACCGCTGCCACTGGATAGCCTTGCCCTGTACCAGGCCCTCAGCTGACACAGTGCAGGGAAATTGTTCGACCAAGTTAATGCGGGGAGAGCCATCAACCTGATTTTTTTCATCCGATCTAGGAAGTTCCTTTATTCTGACTTCGTGCTGCCGGATATGCCTGGCAGAAGATTCTTCACGGAGACCCAGAAACCAACTGCCCGCTGCAATCGCCAAGGCATCCAGTATCGATGTCTTGCCCGTTCCATTGACCCCACAGATCAAGTTCATTTGAGGGTGAAAGTTGAACTCACGTTTATCGAAGCCTTTAAAATTTTCAACTTGCAAACGGTCAATACGCATTGGTTGCTCAGCAAATGCCTTTCAGGTAAGAGACATCAGCAATTTTAGCGCCTTCAGGATCAGAAGCTGAGGCGGAGTTGGAAGCGGAGGGCCCGGCCGTCGTTTAGGGTGTTGGTGATTACGCCGAAGTTGGGGTCGGTTAGGGAGGTTCCGGGTTCGGCGAATTGGGGGGTGTTGGAGAGGTTGATTGCGTCGGTGCGGAAGTTTAGCTTGAGGTCGTGGGGGAGGGTCCAGTCGCCGCTGATGCTGCCGTTTAGATTTCTGATGTTGCCCCGGCGGAAGACGTTGCGGCCTACGTTGCCAGCCATTCGCCCGAGGGGGAAGAAGACGAAGGCGGACTTTGGGAGTTGCTGCTTGGAGGTATCGGGGTTGCCGATGGTTCTGCCGAGGATCGATGGGTCGAGGATGTCGGGGCGGTCTCCGCTGATGCCGTCCACGTTGCCGAAGCCGGGGGCGTCGGAGCCGGTTTTGAGGTTGAAGGGGGTTCCGGTTTTAGCCAGGTAAACGCTGTTGATGCTCCAGCGGCCGAGACGCTTGCCCTGGAAGGGGAGTTGGTAGCTGCCTCGCATCAGGACGGCGTGGGGTTGATCAAAATCGCTGCGGGCTTTGAGGTCTTTGATGCTTTCAAATTCGGACTGGCTGCGGTTGTTGAAGCCGTCGCTGTCGTAGGCGGTGTTGGTGTAGTTGCCGCCGACGTCGAGCGATTTGGAGAAGGTGTAGGTGGTTTCGAGGGAGGCGCCTTTCCAGCGGGGGATGGTGATGCCTGTCTTGAATGCGTCGTAATAACCACGGCTGGAACTGGTGGTGTAGCGGATGTCGGAGTATTGCGGGAGCGGGCGGCGCTCGTCGATGTTGGCTGTTGTGACGGGGAGGCCCGGGATTTGGACCGAGCGGTTGAGGAACCAGCGCTGTAGGAGTTTGAGGCCGCGGCTGCCGATGTAGCCGGCTTCGAAACGGATGTTATTGGTTAGAGGTAATTCCCACTTGAAATTGTATTGGTGTGCGTAGGGAGTGGCGAGGTCTTTGGCGAAGGCGTAGAGGACGGTGCGGCCGGCTTTGGAGATGTCGGCGGGGATCTTGCTCAAGGGGTTGAGCGGGTCAGGATCGGGGATTACGAGCTTGACGTTGTTGGGGGCGTTGAAGCGAATGGACTGGAAAGTGACAGGGAAAATTTCGCCATAGTGGAGGCCGTAGGCGGCACGCATGACGCCCCAACGGTTGTTGGTGGAAGGGCGGAAGGCGAAGCCGGCGGTGGGGCCGAAATTGTTGCGGTCTGAGTAGTAGCCGACGTCGTTGAGTTTGTTGACCTCGGTGGGCTTGGAGTTGGGACGATAGTTGACGCCGTAGGAGAAGGTGAACTTTTGGCTCAATTGCCAGGTGTCGCCGGCATAGGCGAAGTTGTCCCAATTGCGGAAGCCACGGGTGAGCGGCTTGACGGCGATGGAGATGTAGTAGAAGACGGGGATACCGAGGCGGAGGTTGGTGAGGGCGTCGTTGCCGAGGTTGTTGTTGAACTGGATGGCACCGAGTTGGGAGTCGCCTTCGTAGCCGTTGAGTTGACGCCGGACGACGGAGAAGCCGGCGGTGAATTGATGGCGGCCTCGGGTTTGCCGCAAGTTGCCGGAGTAACGGAACTTGTTCTCGGTACGGTTGATGGGGATGGCGTTCTGCGCGTTGACGGGTGTGAGGACGCCGGAGATGAAGATCTGGGGGCCGAGGTTGTTTCGCTCGGGGACGATGAGGGTGCGGAAGCGCTCGAAGCCGATGGCGAAAGAAGTGATGGTGTTGGGAGACCAGGCGCGATTCCAGGTCAAGTTAGAAACGTGGGACTTGGTGGAGGTGTCGGGGTTCTGACCCTTGATGAGCTGGAAGGCTTTGACCTCTTGGGTGAGGAAGGCGTGGCGGGCGGTGAGGGTGTCTTTGGTTGAGAGTTGGTGGTCAATACGGCCGCTCAAGGAATCGTTGTCGATCAACTGGGGGGAGTTGGTGTTGAGCATGCGTGGATCGATGTCGAGACGGTTGGGGGTCTCGTTGGGGTAGACATCAAGGATGCTCTGGACGTAGGCGCGGATGGCGGGGTTAGTGGCTAGAGGGGTGCGCTCGTTGGCGCGGGGGACGAGGACGTTGCCGTTGACCTGGCCACGGATGCGCTTCTGGCTGCCTTCGATGGCGAGGGAAGTTTTCTTTGCTATGGGGCCGCCGACGGAGAAGCCGTAATCGTTTTCGCGGGCGGGCTTGACGCCACCGACCTGGAAGAAGCTGCGTGCGGTGAGGATGGAGTTTTGGTGGGTGTAATTGACGGAGCCGTGCCAGGCGGATTTGAGGGCGGTGAGGAGAGGGTGGGGCGTGGAGGAGGGGGTGCCGTATTCTGCGCCGAAGTAGTTTTTTGCGGGCTCGAAGATGGAGATGAAGGTGGCGGTGACGCCGAGGCGGGTGTTGAGTTCTTTGAGGGCGTTGTTATCGATCAGATTGAACTGGACGTTTTCATTGCGCCGGGATTCGCCGGAGGAGGCGTCGGTTTGGCCGAGGAGGTTGAGTTGAGTGCGAGTGGGAGCGGTGGGCTCTGCGGGGGGCTGCTCTTTGGCTGGGGTGCTTGTGCTTTGCGCCGCGCAGGACCACGCCACCAGCAACAGAGCAGTGAGGCGCATTAGGAAGTTTTAGTTTAGCAATCGGGATTTTACTTTGTTACATAAAGTACTTTGTTTGCATTTCGATTTATGATAGCATCGCTTTATGAATCGCCCGAAAAATGGAATGCGACTTCTTGGGGGAGTCATTCTGCCCTTGTTCGTAATTGGCTTTGAGGTGCGAACGGGAATGTGTGGATCCGCTTTCTTCGACCCGCTGGTGACGGCCTGGCATTGGATTGCTGTGTTGAGTGTTCCTCTCGCCAACCTTTTGATTTGGTTGGAGCGTAAGTGGAAATGGATAGATGTAATCGCCGGTTTGGGGTTGGTATCGGCAATCTTTTATACCTTTGCCTTCGGGCCGTATATCCTCGTCTTCTCGGCAATCATGATTTTGTGTGCAATAGGATTCCTGGTTTGGGCTGCCCCAATCTCGGGCTGGGTACTGGGAGCGGGGATGGCGGGGCGAATCAGAGAGGCAGGGGCAGGAGTAAGGATGGTAACCGGAGGATTGATTGGGATTGCGCTCTTGTTTGCCGGTGAGTGGCCTGCCGCGGAGGCGAGGCGGTTGGAGGCGGTACAGGATCTGAGCGGGCCAGTGCTGGTTGGACCAGGGGTGGTGGGGGTATTGAGAAGGCAGTGCGCCGAACGTGTTCAATGGCCCGGAGCGTTGCGCGCATGGGAAATGACGAGGGGCGACCTCGCGCGTCAGAACGAAGCTTGCCGGGTCTTGTATTGGGTGAGTGGGGAAAGAGCCGGAGTGGGGGATCGAAGCTGGAGGCTGGATGAGCAGCAAGGGCAGACTCAGGTTGGTGGGGAGTTGCCGGACTTGCGGATTGCTGCGTCGCATATGAAGGTAGACGTGGACCGGATGGTGGGCGTGGAGGATGTGGATTGGGAGATGGAATTTGCGAATGAGGCGCGTTGGCAGCAGGAGGCGCGGATGAAGGTGTTGTTGCCTGCCGGTGGGGCTGTTGTTGGGGCTAGTTTGTGGGTGGATGGAGAGGAGCGGCAGGCGCGGTTTGGCGCGACAAGCGTTGTGAAGGCGGCTTATCAAAAGGTGGCGGTTGTGCAGCGGCGGGACCCTTTATTGGTGACCTGGGCGGGGCGGGAT
>JBIPMY010000273.1:0-8579 GCA_044376335.1 Bryobacter sp. | reverse complement strand
TGACCATTTGCTCGCCGCTACTGTTTCCTCAAGGCAAGACTCAAAAAGCCCATGTTCACGGGGCTGCTCAAATCAGTATTGCGATGGAAGGTCTTAAGGGCGAAGTTGAGTTTGAAGCCCCCGCTGATGGCGTGATTGGCTTTGAATCCGAGGCCAAAACTCCAGCACAGAAAAAGATCGTTCAGGACGCACTCGCCACCCTGAAGACACGCGGCTCAGAACTGGTAATCTTCCCGGCGGCTTCTGGATGCAAGCTCACCCCGAAAGAAGTAGACCTGCATCGTGAAGGCCCTCAACACGCAGAGATTCATGCCCACTACGATCTGGCCTGCAGCAAGCCGGTGAGTGGCGAGATCAAGTTTGGGGTGACCCGGCTATTTCCAAAGACGCGCGAAGTCAGCGTTACCTTTGTTTCAGACCAGTCACAAAAAAGCGCCAAGATCGTTGGCGATCTTGGCGCTTTGAAGCCCTAAGGCTTGACTGGTTTGGGAAAGGTGAAGGGGTAAGTGTTAGGCACTACGCTCACCTCTGTAGTGAATGTGTGAGGATGCTTGGCACCGGACTCATAAATCAATTCCACAAAGAATGCGGTGTATCCCGATGCGGGCTTCGGCAATCTGGCTGTGTACTTGCCATTCACCAGTGCCACCTTCTCTGACTTCCAGGTTGCCTTCGTTTCGGTGAGGCGGAAATCACGCGCCTTCGGGTTGGTTACCTGCCACAGCTTCACTTCTTTCGGCGCCTGAGGTGCCTTCACTTCAATCGAGCTGTCAGCCTTATTCACCTTCCATGTGAAGTTGGGGCGAGGCCGGTTGTTCGCAACCGAATCCATAAATGCCACCAGACTCTGTGTCACCCCGATGGGCTCAAGACTGTGACGGGTGTTCGGCATGTAGCGGATGTGCTTTTCCCCCTTCAGCTTGTTGTAGTAGAACTGCGAACTATCGGGAAGAAAGAAGTCATCGCCTGCAGAATTGATGATCAGCTTCGGCATCGTCAGGCGGTCGCGGTATTCATAGGGTTCTTCAATCTTCATCAGGTTCTTGAACTGTTTGGTGCCGAGCCAGCCCATGATGTTCATGTCCGTGTAGTCCTTGATGGCCGGGGCCCAGAAGCCGTAGGCGCGGTAATGGTGAATAAAGCTGGGCACCATATTGAGCAGGTCGATCACCATGGGGGCAATCGCCACCACACGTTTGTCCACAGCGCCGATCGTCCAGGTGGTCCAGCCGCGCTTGGAGGCACCTCCTACGATGTAGCGATCGACGTTTACCTCGCCGCCCTCTTTGGTCTTGAGAAAGGCCGTTACGGTGTCCATGGCGCGCACACCGGCTTTGGTCATCGGCAGGCGTAGAGGCCATTGCTCGTCCCCGCCACGCAGGTATTTGTCCCAGGTGTAGGCAATGATGCCGTCTTCACTGCGCGTCTTGGTTTCTCCGGCAAAGAGCAAAGGCTCACTCGGAATCTGGCGCAACTCTGCTGCAATCATGCCGCTGTCTTTGGCGATGGCAATCATCAGCGGCGAAGGGTTGGGCTTGGCACCTCGATTGTTGCCGCCATCCACCCAGAGCAGCGCAATGCCGGGCTTGGCATTGGCGGGCTTATAGATGTTGATGAAGTGCTTCCACTCGGGCTTGTCTACTTCTTTTGCCGAGCGCCAGGTCTGGCTGGTCATCTCGATCGTAGAAACAGAAACGCCGCTGACATTTGTTGTGCCAACGGCGTTCCATTTATAGCTTGGGTCTGGAGTATTGACGTAGCGGTCGAGTGCGGTTTCACCCGCTACGCCGCTTACGGCAAATACGAAAACACTACAAAGTAGCTGGGTTTGGAGCCTCAGGGTTGAGGCCGAGATCACGAATGGCTTGAGCGGCAGCATGAGCATCCATTTTACCGTCACGAGCCAGCCTTGAGAGCGCCGCGGCCACAATTGATTCGGCATCCGTTTCAAAGAAGCGGCGCAGGTACTGGCGATTCTCTGAGCGGCCAAAGCCGTCGGTGCCAAGAGCCGTCAGTCGGCCTCCCAGCCAGGGGGCCAACTGATCAGACAGAAGCTTCATGTATTCGCTCGAGGCGATGATCGGGCCATTCGATCCGTCGAGAGCTTCGACGACAATCGGGCGGCGCGGGGTCTCGGTGGGGTGCAGGCGATTCCAGCGTTCCACTTCCACTGCATTGCGGCGCAAATTGACGTAGCTGGTAACAGACCAGGCATCGGCTGCGATGTTGTACTTCTCAGCCAGAATCTCCTGGGCGCGAAGCACTTCGTTCAACATCGGGCCAGAGCCCCAAAGCTGAATCGAAGCTTCGCCGAGGCTGGATTTACGCAGCTTGTAGAGACCGCGACGGATTCCGTTTTCGAGATCCGGAATGTCGGTGGGCATCTGCGGCTGCGGATAGTTTTCGTTGTAGCAGGTGATGTAGTAGAAGATGTTCTCGCGGTCTTGATACATCCGGCGGATGCCGTCCTGAATGATTACTGCAAGCTCATAGGCAAAGGCGGGATCGTAGCACTGGCAGGTAGGCACAACACTGAAGAGCACGTGTGTGTGGCCATCCTGGTGCTGTAGGCCTTCACCGTTGAGAGTGGTGCGGCCAGCGGTGCCGCCCATCATAAAGCCCTTGCCGCGCGAATCGGCAAACGCCCAAACCTGATCGCCCACACGCTGGAACCCGAACATCGAATAGTAGATGTAGAAGGGGATCATCGGTGTGTTGAGGTTGGCATAAGCCGTACCTGCTGCGGTAAAGCTGGCCATCGAGCCTGCTTCGGTGATGCCTTCTTCGAGAATCTGGCCGTCGCGCGATTCCTTGTAGTAGAGCAGCATGTCGCCATCTACCGGCTTATAAAGCTGGCCCTGGCTGGCATAGATGCCCACTTCACGGAAGAGCGATTCCATACCGAAGGTGCGTGCTTCGTCGGGTACGATCGGCACAACAAACTTGCTGAGCGACTTTTCCTTGAGCAGGTTCTTGAGGATGCCTACGAAGACTGCCGTGGTGGAAGCCGGGCGGCCGCCAGAGCCTTTGAGCGATTCAGCGAAGACGCTCATCTCAGGAGCAGTGAGAGACCAGTTGCCCTCGCTACGCGCGGGTATCGGGCCACCCATGGCGGCACGACGCTTTTGGATGTACTGCGCTTCAGGAGAGCTTTCTTCAGGCTTGTAGAAGCTGGCGGTCATCGCGGCTTCAGCCGGTACGGGAATGTTGAAGCGCTTGCGAACGTACTCGAGTTCGCTTTCATTCAGCTTCTTTGCGTTGTGGGCAATGTTCTTACCTTCACCCGCTTCACCCATGCCATAGCCCTTGATGGTCTTCATCAGGATGACCGTTGGGCCGCCACGATGATCGTAGGCACGCTTGAGTGCGTTGTAGACCTTGATCGGGTCGTGACCACCGCGTTTGAGGCTCTTGATATCCTCATCGCTCAGGTCTGCAACCAGTTCGGCCAGTTCTGGATATTTGCCGAAGAACTCGCTGCGTGCGTATGCCGGGCCTTTGACCTTGAAATTCTGATATTCGCCGTCGACGCATTCAGCCATACGCTTGATCAGCAGGCCAGACTTGTCCTTGGCGAAGAGTGGATCCCAGTTGGAACCCCAGAGGCACTTGATCGTATTCCAGCCAGCGCCGCGGAAGGCGCCTTCGAGTTCCTGAATGATCGAGCCGTTGCCGCGCACCGGGCCATCCAGGCGTTGCAAATTGCAATTGATGATGAAGATCAGGTTGTCGAGCTTTTCGCGCGAGGCGAGCGTAAGAGCGCCAAGTGATTCTGGCTCGTCAGTTTCTCCATCTCCGCCGATCATGATCACCTTGCGATCGGTAACCGGGATCATGCCACGGTTTTCAAGGTAGCGCAGGAAGCGCGCATGATAAATCGAGTTGATCGGGCCGAGACCCATCGATACGGTGGGGAACTGCCAGAAGTCTGGCATCAGCCAGGGGTGCGGGTAGCTGGACAAGCCAGGCTGATCGCGCAGCTCATGACGGAAGTTAATCAGATGCTGATCGCTGAGGCGGCCTTCGAGATAGGCACGCGCATACACACCGGGAGAAGCATGGCCCTGGTAGTAGACAAAGTCGCCTGCTTGCGTAGAACCATCGGCGGCCTGAATCGAGCCACGGAAGAAGTGGTTGAACCCAACTTCAGAAATGGTTGCCAGAGAAGCAAAGGTGGAAATGTGTCCACCAATGTTGTCATCGTACTTGTTGGCGCGGGCCACCATGGCCATCGCATTCCAACGCACGAAGGCCTTGATGCGGCGTTCGATCTCAAGATCGCCTGGGTAGGGAACTTCCTCCCATGCCGGCACCGTATTGATGTATGGTGTGTTTAACCGCATCGGCGCAGTAACGCCTAGCTGGGCTGCTCTGGTCATGAGCTGTTGCAGCAGTTCGCTGGCGCGCTCGGGACCTGTAATGTCGACGACCTGGTCGAGGGCTTCCAGCCACTCAGACGTTTCTTGTGCGTGAACGTCGACTTGAATCTCTGGCTTCGTGGTAATCATTGCTAAAGGGAATCTATTCTTTAATTTAGCTTGTTGGAGGTTGCGATGGGGAAACGAAGTCTCACACGACGATGGATTCTTTCGATAGCGTTCATCGCCAACGCTTGGGTAGGCCTCGCTCACGAGGACAATGGCAACCGCGAAGAATGGCAAATATGGAGCCCTCGACTTGAGCAGAAACCCGCTGGAATCAAGCTCCCCGACGGTAGTTTGATCCTGACGGCAGCCGCCAGCCCTGCTGCTTTTGGCGGCTGGGTGAAGTCTGTAAAGGGGATTCAGCCGGGGCTGTGGTTTCGCTTCGAAGCCGAGTATCAGGTAGAAGGTTTGCGCCGTCCCCACAACCAGGTGCTCGTGCGGCTGCAATGGAAAGATGCGAAATGGGATCCCGTGGGCGACGCTGAGTATGCCTGGCGTGAAGAAAAATCCGGCCCCTGGACGCGCGTCTGGGAAGAAGTGCAGGCCCCGGTGAACGCTAAATTTGCCGAACTCCAACTTTGGCTCTACGACGCCGAGCAGGGCGCCGTCGTCTTTCGCAACCCAGCACTCGAATTGACCGATGCTCCCCCGTCACGCCCGGTTCGCCTGTCGAGCCTTAATTTCCGTCCCTCGGGTGCAGAAGGTGGCGAGGCGAACGTCCGCAAGCTCATGGCGATGGCTCGCGAACAGATCACCAAACCGGTAGACCTGATGGTTTTTGGTGAAGGCGTCACCGTGGTTGGCAGTGTCAAAAAGTATGCCGAAGTTGCCGAGCCGGCAAGCGGCTACACGGCCCGGATTCTGGGTGAGCTGGCGCGCGAAAAGAAAAGCTACATCGTTGCCGGCATCTACGAAAAGGATGGAGACTTTATCTACAACACCGCGATTCTGCTGGATCGTGAAGGCAAGCTGGCCGGCAAATATCGCAAGGTAATGTTGCCGCGCGAAGAGATCGAGCGAGGGCTTTCCCCAGGCGACAAAATGATGGTCTTTGATACCGACTTCGGCAAGCTGGGCATCATGGTCTGCTACGACGTTTTCTTTGCCGAGCCCTCCAAGCTTCTGGCCATGCAGGGGGCAGAAGTAGTGGCCATGCCAATCTGGGGCGGCAACGAGTGGTTAGCCAAGGCCCGCAGCATCGAAGGCCGATTCACGCTGGTGGCCAGCGGCTACGACCATCCCACCTACATTCAAAATCCGATGGGGGATCGCCTGAGTGAAGCGAAAGCTAACGGCACTGCTGCCTATGCGGAAGTGGATCTGAATCAAAACCACCGGGAAAAGTTTCTTGGTGACATGAAGGCTCGACGTATGCGCGAGACTCGTCTGGACCTCTCATCGGCAGCGCAACTTCGCTAAGCTGAAAAGATGTGTTTCGCTCCGACCCTACTTGTTCTTTTGATGGCTCAGGCGCCAGCCGCGAAAGCCCCAGCCCCAGCGGCAAAAACTCCCGCCGCCAAAACCGCGACTCCGGCCGCGAAGGCTCCTGCTCCTGCAGCCGCTAAGGCACCCGGCGCTCCCGCCGCTAAGCCCTCAGTCAGGACGGCTCCCAAGCCGGCCGTAGCCCCGAAAGCCGCCCCTGTCGCCACGCTAAACACAGACGACGAAAAGACCGTCTATGCACTTGGGTTGTCGATCTACCGCTCGATTCAGTCTTTTGATCTCTCGCCAACCGACATCGCCATCGTGCAGCGTGCCATTGCTGACGCAGCCGCAAAGCAACCCGCTGTTGCAATCGAAGAGTGGGGCCCCAAACTGCAAGGCCTGCAGCAGAGCCGCGCCGCACGCGTCGCCGAGAAGGAGAAGGCAAACTCTGCCGCTTACCTCGTGAAGGCCGCCGCCGAGTTGGGTGCGCTCAAGACGGAGTCCGGCTTGATTTACAAGGAAGTCAGTCCCGGCACTGGAGCTTCTCCTACAGCTAGCGACACAGTGAAGGTTCACTATCGTGGCACTCTTACCGACGGCACCGAATTTGACAGCTCCTACAAACGCAATGAGCCCGCTCAATTCCCGCTCGGACAGGTAATCCCCTGCTGGACTGAAGGCGTGCAGAAGATGAAGGTAGGCGGCAAGGCCAAGCTGGTTTGCCCGTCGAGCATCGCTTATGGCGATAGCGGCCGTCCTTCGATCCCTGGCGGCGCAGCACTCCTCTTTGATATCGAACTTCTCGAAATCATCACTGCCAAATAGACCCCTTCGCTCAAGATTGATGCCGATCCTCCGATAACTGATCTCGGAGGATACGGCTGTGATTGAGCTTCCAGATCCAGGCCGGCGAAGGCTTGAATTCGAGTACCAGGCCCTGAACCAGGAGATCACTCAATTACTTGAAACCAGGGCCTTTGAACAGCGCACAGTGGAAGAAATCAATCGCTGGTGGGCCGATCTGGCCCAGCGACGATCTCCCAGTGAATTGCGCGAGCACCTGTCCCAGTCTGAATCCTTACTCTGCCTGCACACCCAGACCTCCGAGTTTCGAGATCATTACCGCCGCTTACAGACGCGTATGGCAGAACTGGGCCAGCAACTCGGCTATTGGTAGAAAAAATCTGCTGTAAACGAAAAAAACACTAAAAATCCTCGTCTGCTCGCCGAAGAGGGATACGAGCCGTAAGGCCGGGATGTGCGTTTGCCGTCCCAGGCCCAGCTTGCGCCGCCCGGCCAATGCGATTTTCGGTCCCACTATTCAGGCACCTTCGCGTGCGCCGGGAGCAAGCCATCGATGAGTCAGTCCGATTCGGGCACAAGCATTATTGAGCTAGCCAAAGCCGCTGGAGCCCGCAAGTTGCTCTTGAAGAAAATGGTTCTTCAGTGCGTTGCGGATACGGGTGTGGCTGATACTTCAGGTCGCGAGGCTCGCCGGGCTACTTTGCAACAGTTCGCCCCAGTTCCGCCAGTTGCTATGGCCCAAGCTATGGCTGTAGAAATGCCAGCAAGCCTGCCCCCTGATATCGAAGCACGCCTATCGCTGCTCGAAGCTCGTCTACAAGACGGCACCATTACAGATTCCCTCAGCCACCAGTCGCTCGAAGGCCTTGCTGCCAGAGTTCATTCAATCGATCAAAAAATAGAGGTGCTTCGCAGTGACCTTCGCTCTCTCGATCTCAGTGGCACCCGCCTCAGCGAACAGGTAAAGAGCTTTGACCAAATCTTCGCCTCCCTCGGCCGTGACGCTCACAAGCTCAGCCACACCGTGGACGCTCTTGCCCTGGAATTCCGTAAATCTCAGACTCAGATGCCAGACGCCGGGGCATTGCAAGATCGATTAACTCGCCTCGAAGCCGGCATGGCAAGAGCCATAGACTTGCTCCAATCGCCAGATCACGGGCTTGCCGATCTTTCTCATCTGCGGGATCGATTCGCTCAGATCGAGGCAGATTTAGGGCGGGTAATGAAAGTGGTAGAAGACCTGCCTAGCCCGCCGGAAGACGCCGAAGTACTCGCCGAAAGAGAAGCAACTGCCAAAGTGCTAGCCAGCATCACCAGATTGGTTGAGGGAATGAAATCGTCAGACCGGCGACAGGTCCACCTAGGAGATTCGCGTATATGATCGATGGCTCACTCACGGGTTTGGTTGAAAGCCCAGAGCTTAAATCCACCACAACAAGAGCGCTGGCCCACCTTACTGCCAACTCTGCCGTACATCTCTCTGGCCCGGTGGCCAGTGGCAAGACGGTGGTGGCTTTACATCTGGCCGCCGCACTCGGCCGGCCTGTGATTCTGATGCAGGGCGAGCCTCGTATCGGCCGCGCTGAAATTCTGGGCAGAGATCTGCCCGGCCGCCGCACTCAGGACACCGATCAGTTTATTCACTCCATTCTCAGGATGGATGAGACGGTCAGAACCATCGGAGAAGAAGATCGTCTGGCCGCAGCCTGCCAGCACGGCCATACCCTGGTTTACGACGATTTCACGCGATCCAGCCCCGAGGCCAACAGTGTTCTCAACAGCGTCCTCGGCGAAGGCATCCTCCACCTGGCAAACCGAAACAGGGCAGGGCAACCCTATCTGCGGGTTCATCCTGACTTCCACCTGATCCTGACTTCAAATCCTCAGGAGATGAGCGTAAGCCACAGCCAGAGTGCTTTGCTCGAT
>JBIPMY010000272.1:0-8589 GCA_044376335.1 Bryobacter sp. | reverse complement strand
AAGCACACGATCAAGGGCCGCACGCACTTGCGACGGATCAAGGCCCAGATCAAATTCGCTATTTGCAGTCACCACCACTTTAGATCCATCATAGTCGTCTTCTGAGCTTAATGGAAACGAAATACTTGCCCGCGGGCAAGGCGATTTCCTGTTGACCGGAAACTTCGAAACCTGCAAGCGCTGCGGTTTCCAGAAAGCCTTCAACAGAAAGGTATCTGAACTCTCGCCCCACCGGTTGGAGCAACTCCCGGTAAGGAGAATCCGAAACAGCAGGAGCTCCTTGTCGCGTTGCCAGAAGCAGCACCACCAGATGCCCGTTTACACGCTCAGCCAACTGATCGAGCAGGCCGTTCAGATTCTCGATGTACTCGAATACGAGGGCACCAAAGGCGAGTTCGAAGCTTTCCAGCGCTGGTAGTGTCTGGTTCAAATCGCACTGCATGAAGTCAGCAGCCGGAAAGCGTTGTCGCGCTCTGTCGAGGTAAGTCTCATTGAGATCGAGGCCGACGACTCGCTGGCTTGAAAAAGCTTCGAGGCCATTGCCGCCAGCGCAGCCGAGATAGAGAAAGCTCTCAGGCTTCAGCTCTTCGACAGCCAGCCGGATGGCTTCCCGAATTGCCGCAGCCTGGCCAACAGTGCTCAGTGCAACGTGGCTTTCGTAAGTTTCAAGCTCGGTGTTGAGCCAGGCAGAACTCATGCCGAGTGCCGCGACGGTGGCGGCGGCATGACAGGTGTCTTCTGCTGGATGATCGACATCGCGCTAGCCAGCATACTGCTGACATCGGCAACGTTGGACGGCACAATCATGGTGTTGCCGGTTTTGGCGAGATTGCCGAATTGCTCGATGTACTTCTCAGCAAGCCGCAACTGAACGGCTTCCATACCGCCCGGCATCTGGATGGTTTCTGCGACTTCACGGATACCTTCTGCGGTTGCTTTGGCGATCGAAAGGATTGCGTCGGCCTGTCCTTCGGCTTCGTTGATCTGGCGTTGCTTTGCGGCTTCAGACTTTTTGATGGTCTGCTGCTTTTCACCTTCAGCCGTGTTGATCGCAGCGTCGCGGGTGCCTTCTGAAGTTAGAATCGTGGCGCGCTTTTCGCGCTCGGCCCGCATCTGTTTTTCCATGGCGCCGAGGATGTCGGCGGGCGGGGTGATGTTTTTGATCTCGTAACGGAAGACTTTGATGCCCCAGGGTTCGGTGGCTTTGTCGAGTTCGCTGACGATGTTGGTGTTGATGTTGGTGCGTTCTTCGAAGGTGCGGTCGAGTTCGATCTTGCCGAGCTCGCTACGCAAGGTGGTCTGCGCCAATTGGGAGATTGCAAAGGCAAAGTTGGAAATGCCATAAGAGGCCCTTTCCGCATCGATCACCTTCATGTAGAGCACTCCATCGACACCTACCTGAACGTTGTCCCGGGTGATACAAATCTGCTCTGGAATGTCGATGGCATTTTCCTTGAGCACATGTTTGTAGCGGATCACGTCGATGAAGGGGACGAGGATGTGAAATCCAGCGGGGAGGACGCCTGAGAATTTCCCAAGCCGCTCTACGATGTAGGCGTTTTGCTGAGGCACCACCACAGCGGTTTTGGCGAGGACGATAAAGAAAAGGATTGTCAGGGCAACGACTGCGAATAAGGCTTCCATGGGGCCTATTCTACATGGCCCGGATCTTGAGGGTGAGCCCGTCCATCTTTTCCACCTGGCAGCGCTGGCCCTTCAAGACTGGCACGGTGCCGAGATTGAGTGCATTCCAGGAAGCGCCACGAAGCTCTGCCTTGCCGACCTGGCCGGGTGCGATGTCCTCTGTGGCCACAGCGGTTTCGCCTTCGATGGAGTCGACTTTCTTAGGTGGATTTCGCTTCTCGATATAAGCAACCAGTCTGCCGCGAAACATGGCCAGCCATGCAGTGGATACAGCCAGAAAGATCAGAAGTTCGATCCAGAGTGGAACGCCAGGGAAGACCAATTGGAAGAAGCCCATGAAGACGGCGCCAATTCCAAAAAAGAGCAAAAAGAAACCTGGTACAAGTGTTTCAGTGGCGAGCATCAGAAAGCCCGCCACCATCCACATCCACCAGGTAACTATCAACGGTTAAGCCTTCTTTGCCGGCTTGGCTTCGGCCTTACCCATGTTGTCGATTTCGCTGAAGAGAACCTTGCGCTCTTCGTACATGCAGCGGTTGGCCAGCATGACGGCAGCGGAATCGTGCAGGCCGACTTCGAGGTCTGACTTCGGGCGGGTGCCGTTCTTGATGTCGTTGAAGAAGCTTTCGAGTTCGATGTCGACTGGATTGCGGTCTTCTTCCGGTACGAGAACACCCTTCTGATAGAGCCAGCGGCGGGCGAACTTGAGTTCGCGGTCGACGAAGCTGTCGTTGCCGGTAACCTGATCTTTGTCAAGCAGGATGGGAAGGGCCTTGCCACCCTTGCCGGTGGATGAAAGCGAGGGGGAAGCCACGGCAGCCGGGGCCTTCTTGTCTGCGCCTTCCACCTTGGGCAGGGCGGGTTCCATATACCACATGCCGAGGGCTGGCTCGCTGTCGGTGCCTACGGTGATGTGGATGGTGCCTTGAGTACCCATGATGCACTCACCAAATTCAGTGCGCTCTGCGTTGAAGAGCGGGCAGTGACGGTTGGTGGTGATCGAACTGTAGTGGAGCTTCTGACCCTTGGGGTACTTGAAGATCAACTGGATGTTGTCGAAGATGTCGCGGCCGTCTTTGATGTAATCGGTGCCGCCGACGCCGACGACGTATTCGGGTTGTGAGCCGAACATCCAGTCAGCAACGTCGATCTGGTGCGAGGCGAGCTCAGCGGTGAGGCCACCGGAGAATTCACGGTACTTGCGCCAGTTGACGTCCTTGTCGGTACGATCTTTCGGGAGGGGCTTGTTCCAGGGGTCCTTGGCAAAGGTATTGCGATGCCACTGGCCACGGATGTGGGTGACGGTGCCGAGCATGCCCTTGTCGATCATCTGCTTGGCGGTCTGGTAGAACTTGGAGTAACGACGCTGGAGGCCGACCTGGAGGGTCTGCTTCGGCTTCGAGTTGGAGAGGGCGCGCAGGGCGTGAATTTCTTCAGGCTTGAAAACGAGGCTCTTCTCGCAGAAGACATGCTTGCCGGCGTCGAGAGCGTCACGCGTGGCCGGGAAGTGCATGTAGAGGGGGGTTGCGATCAGGACCGCGTCGACGCTCTTGTCGGCGAGGAGTTCGCGGTAGTCTTTGAACTGTTTGGGTTTGGTGCCGATGGCTTCGGCAGCCTTGCGCATGCTGGGCTCATAGACGTCGCAAACGGCGACGCATGTGCCGTTGTCGATGCCCTTGAGGTGCTGCAAAAGATACTGGCCACGGCTACCTGTTCCGATGAAGCCAAACTGCACCGTACTATTGGCGGCTTTGACCTTCGAAATGAAGGGTGCTCCGGTAATGCTTAACGTGGCGGCCGCAGCCGCAATTGTCGACGCCTCACGACGCGTCAGGACCTGCTTCTGACTCATAGATGCCACTAGTCTATCAACACTGATTCATCGAAATGCAAGCCGGGAAACGAAGTATCCGATCAGGCCCCAAATTATTGGCAACAGAGCGTGGCCGGTGAGCATGTGCCAGAACTCGTGGATGGGGCAATGGAGCTGGATGGTAAGGAAGCCGGCAAAGCCTGAAAGGATCCCAACTGCGGTGGAAACCCGCTGCCGCATGATGGGTGCAGTTCGCCGGAAAACGACCACGAGAAAGACTCCTGTGGCGAGCGAAAATATCGAGCCGATCGAAAAGCAGAGGCCAGCCCAAGAAGCAACGAATATGCCGAGCTCCGAACCCGAATCAAGCCCCCTGACTGCAAGTACAAGCGCCAGCACTGGCCCCCAGAACGGGGTGCGCCCACTTGGACTCATCCACTGAGCCGCAGCCCAGCTAGTGGCAGAGAAGGCCACGGCAAAGGAAACGCCAAGAAGGAGCCAGGTGCGCCAGCTAAAGGAGTCGTGAGTTGCGTAGCCGAGGATTGCCACAGCCGTGAATGCTATTAGCAATGCCCCAAACGCGGCTAGCAATGCAATCTGCCAGGCCGGACGCAATGGCTTGACTGGGGCAAAGGTGCTCATTCATGGCCTCCCATGATGCGGCGCAGCTTCTCATAGGCGCGATGCACCTTCTGTTTCACCGAGCCGACACTCGAGCCAGTGGCAGCGGCGACTTCTTCTAAACTTCTTCCTTCGACTTTCATCAGGATCAATACTTCCCTCTGGCTTTCAGGCAGCTCACTGAGCAATTGCTCGAAGCCGTAAGAAAGTTCCGGTGTAGGTATGGATATTTTTTCATCGAGTTCAACCTCGGCCCGCCGGGTACGTTTTCGGTAGCTTTGACTTCGAATATGCCGGGCGATGGAATAGACCCAGGGGAGAAGCATTTCACCCGGGCGCCAGGTGTGCCTGCTGCGGTGGACTTGAAACCAGGTTTCCTGAACCAGTTCTTCAATTTCAGATTCGGGCGAGCCGCCCCTGAAAATGACTTTCAATCGCGGGCTCACCTCTTTGACCAGTGCCTCCAGAGCATCGCCTTCACCGGCCTGATAGCGCTGCATCCAGTCTTCCAGCGACACTTTTGCCTGGTTTGATTCCAAGACGTCAGTGTAATTCATCGCAAATGGTTGAAAGGGTATGGTGGAGGTATGGATATTGCGCCAGGACCTGAAAATTTCATCCGTCTTGAGGTATTCAAGACGGGATTAATGAAGGGCAAGAAGCATGTATTTGAGTTTCCGGCCTACCGCGGCAAAGGTGAGCGGAATCCGAACCGGTATGAGATTTCACTGGATGCGCGACGGATTGAGTGCAAGGATGACTGGCTCAAAGCCGATGACCTCAAGAAGGTAGCCGCCTATGCAGTCAAGGACATGCTGGATGCCGAGAAGTTTCCCGAGATTGTGTATAAATCTGAGTCTGGACTGCTGACGATTCGTGGCAAGAGCGCACCGATAGGAGTGGTCTATAGAGAAAGCTCGGCGAACGTTTTTGAAGGCTCGGCTAGCGTAGACATGCGTTTGTTTGGGCTGAAGCCTCCGACTGCAGCGTTCGGGACGATTGGTACAGACCCCACGATGAAGCTGAGTTTCAAGATCAAGCTTTCTTGATCTCGAGGCCCATCTCCCGGGCCTTGCGTGCGCTCCACTCTGCACCGCCAAGCACCAGCATGCTGAAGATGAAACTCCAGAGAAGGATTGTGACCGAGTGGTTGAATACGCCATATTCGTGAGTCATTTTGGAGAAGAGCCAGGGCCAGATGAGCAAGTTCAAAAGCTTCATAAATTCAATGGCGAGACCGACAAAAACAGCGGCAACCAGGACGAGCAAGGGCGGGATTCTTCCATTCGGAAGCAGCCAGTAGGTTAGGAATACGATTCCGATTGTGATCGGAAGTGAGGCGACTTTGTAGACGATGGCACTGAGCCAGCCGATCTTGACCACGGGGGCGGTGAGTGCGCTAGTGGCCAGCCAGAGGAAGCCACAGCCGAGAATGAGGCCCTGGCTGATTAACTGATTCTTGAGGAAGCTGCGGTTTTCTTTGATTCCCCAGATGCGATTGAATGCGACCTCGAGAGGCATGAAAATTCCGTTGGCAGTGAAGAGAAGCAAGACCATCGAGACCCAGCTGAGTGCTTTGCCATTGGTGTAAACGGACATCTGGAGATTACGCACCAGGAAGGCACCTGTCTCGCCGGCGAAGTAATCCTGGAGGCCCACATAGATCCCTTTCTCGACGTTGAACCAGTGCAATGCGAAACGCATAATGCTGGTCATGACGATCAGAAAGGGAAAAAAGCTCAGCAGAACGTTGGCCGCGACGCTGAATGAATAGACGTGAGTCTCGGTCTCTGCCCAGTAGTGCAGAGTGGGTTTGATTTCCGGCCATAGCCGCTTTAGTCTTTCCATTTGCCGCTATTCATTAGTTTGGCAATGCGTTCGCTGGAGCGCATGGCAAAGGCGAGGATGGTGAGGGTGGGGTTCTGATTGCCTGCAGTGACAAAGGGGCCGCCGTCGTTGATGAAGAGGTTGGGCACGTCGTGGGACTGGCTCCATTTGTTGGTAACGCTGGTGCGCGGGTCGTTGCCCATGCGGGTGGTGCCGACGTAGTGGATGGAGTGGCCGTAGGGGTCTGGTTTGGGATTTGCGTTGGGCAACATTTCAGCGCCTGCTTTGTGCAGGATCTCATTGCCCACCTCGATCATGTCTTTGAACATGGCGCGCTCGTTCTCATGCCAGGCGTAGTTGAAGCGTGCGGCCGGAATGCCAGCGTCGTCTTTGAGCGTGGGGTCGAGTTCAATGCGGTTGTCTTTGTAAGGGAGAACTTCACCCTGAAACTGAACGCTGACTCCGGCAGTGTAATAGGCCCGGACGCTATCCATCCATTGCTTGCCGTAGCCGGGGATGTTGTTGCCGACGAGTGTGAATTCGTTAGTGCCCCCGGTGGGGAAGATCTGGTAGCCGCGGATGAATTTGTTGCCACGCCAGTTCTCGGTAAGGTCGGGGATGAAAACGTGGGCGCCATTGCCGTCTTCGTTGGTGACTTTGCGGTTCATCAACTGGGGCAGATGGCCGCCGACGGCGGTGTAGAGATGTTCGCTGAGATAGCGGCCAACGAGACCGCTGGAATTGGCGATTTTCGAGTTGAGCAGGATGTGGCTACTTTCGATTGCACCGGCGCAGAGGATGAAGCTCTTGGCTTGTAATTCGCGCCACTCGCGTTTTTCGGTATCGAAGTAGCGAACGGTCTGGACAGTGCCTTCTTTGCCGAGTTCGAGATTGCGGACGCGGGCATTGGGGATGAGATCGAGCTTGCCGCTATTGCGTGCGGCAGTGATGAAGACACGCAGGGAATCGAACTTGGAGCCGGAATCGCAACCCTGCCAGCAGGGCCCGCAGTAATGGCAGGCGGGACGGCCTTTGTGATCCTGGCTGAGGATCGCTTTGGGGATAGGCAATACCTTAAGTCCGCGGCCCAGGGATTCACAGGCCTTGGTGAGCAGCACCTCGGCAGGCTTGGGGCGGAAGGGGGCGAGCCCCTTGTTGAGCGGGAAGCCACCAACGGCTTCGACGGTGGAGGAAACGCCGATCAGTTCTTCGACACGGTCGTAGAAGGGCGCGATTTCGTCATAAGTGAGCGGCCATTTGGTGTCGAAGTCGTCTTTGGGTTGGAATTCGTTGGGGCCGAAACGTGGAGTGACGCCAGCCCAGAAAAGGCTTTTGCCTCCGACGGCGCGCATGCGCCACCAGTCGAAACGCTCATTGTTTGCAACCGAGTAGGGCTCTTTGGCTTTGTCGGCGAGGAAGCCGGTTTCGGTGAGCCATTCCTGGAAGTAGTCTCCGCGAAGACCGCGATTGGGGAGATTCCAGCGGCGAATGCGGTGGGTGGGGAATTGGGCCACGCTCTTCATCGGCCCGGCTTCGAGCATGGCGCAGTTGAGGCCGGCTTTGGTGAGAACATTTGCGGTCATGCCGCCGGAGGCACCAGAACCGATGATGCAGACATCGTAAATCTTCATGGGGCTAAGTCCTTGATCTCAAAAGGGGCTTGTAGTTGGGAGGGGTGGAGAATGACTCACCCTGGTATCCGGGGAATTCGCGAAGGAAGGCCATCCCCTGATAGCCAAGTTCTTTGCTGATGCCTTCTTCTGAGGTGTAGAAGGCTGCCGTGAGGGCTGTCTTGAAGAGGATGAAGAACTGGTCTTCTTTTGATTTTGGAGTAAATTCGTTGGCGGCTAGTTGCGAGAGTTGAGCATCGGTGTCCCTGGCCCTGGCCCAACGGGCGAGACCGCTGCGCCAGGTGCGCTGTAGAGAGGGGGCGGCATTGGCCAGAGTGTGGTCAATATAAGACTCGATTTGAGCGGAAGCGGCACCTCCGCTGTGGTCTGAGGGAGGGATCATGACAGCGGCGAAGCGCTTCAGCGTTTTCACCTCGTCCGGAGTCAGAAATTTCAGCTTGTAATCGGTTTTTGTCGCCGGGGAGGCAGCGTGTTGGTGGGCCTGATCTTCGGCTTGAGCCCAAAGTGAAAGCGCGAGGCCAATCGCGGTTCGGCGCGAGAACTGCATGACGATACTTTAGCGTGAGATCTCTAAGGTCTTTACATGTTTTTGCCGATTAGTAGGTGTCCCATGAATTCTGAAACAGATTCCTATTCATTTATCGAGACTGAAACATTTCAGCCTGAGGAGTTTGCCCGAACGGAGCATGCGTCCTATACGCTACCGATCGGCACTCAGCCGGAATTGAGAGGGGATGGGCTGCCCACGCCTATGCCGCCCAGCACCATGGCTGAAACCGGGATTACTGAAAGCACTGTGGAGCAACTGATTCTGAAGCAGTTGTACTTCAAGGGCGAAGCAATGGGGCGCGATATCTCAAACGCGCTGGGCTTTAAGTACAGCGTAATTGAGCCGATGGTGGAGACGATGAAGCGCAATCACTTAATGGTTGCCAAACGCTCCATGGGTATGGGTAATATGTCGACCGTATTCGTGCTGAGCGAAGCGGGTCGAAAACTGGTGCACCAGTATCTGGAAATCAACTCCTACGCTGGGGCTGCCCCGGTGAGCCT
>JBIPMY010000271.1:0-8605 GCA_044376335.1 Bryobacter sp. | reverse complement strand
CCGCAGAGCCCAGTATGATCAAGCTAAAAAAGAATAGGACGAGCCTGAGAAAGATATTCGTGCGTCGAAGTGCGCAGACTGTTTCCTGTTCCATCTGCTGACACTGCGATTCCGTCACAAAGCCTTCGCCTGCCCAATCCTTGAGTAATTCGCTCGCGCGCAGGCATTCCTCATCGGCCGCGCTGTAGGCTCTCACTGCTCCCTCCCGAATCGACGGCTGATCCATACCAGAAGAACCAGCATCGCGACTCCTGTAACCAGGAAATACGCCACGATAGCTACAAAGTCATGCAGGTTGCGCAGAAGAATTGAGTTGATGCCAATGTAGCCATACACTGCGGCGTAGGCGACAAAAAGACCCTGGCGTCGTCTGAGCCCCCAGGCCAGAGAAGCACAACAAGTGGCGAGAAGGCCGACCCACCAGACGGCGTAATAATGACTATCAAAAACTCCAGCCAGCATCGCCCAGAACATCACATTCGCCGCAATGTTCAGATAGGTGTCGATGAAATGCGGCTTCCAACCCTGACGCTCCAGCAGTACTCCGGCGCCACCAACCACAAGGCTGTAAAGAACGGCATACTGCCTGTAGTCTGCATGCCAATGAGCGAGGTTAAGGCCGAAATATCCTGCCAGAGAACTTAGCGCGAGCGTCAGAACAAAGCGGTTGTCGAAACGATAAGCGAGAAAGAAGAAGAGGCCGGCTGTAGCGAGCAAATAGAGGTCCCACTGGCCGGAAAGCATTGAGAAGCGGTTCTCGATGTAGGCAAGTTCCACGGTCCAAATCAGACAACCGAAGTACAGGACGTAATCGAAAATCAGGCTCGCCGTCTTGCGCGAAAAGCAATACCAAAGAGAAGCCCCAAACAAAGCACTAAGAAGTGCGAGAACCAATACATCCCCGAGCTGTTGCGACCATGTGCTTACCGTCCAGCCAAGCCCGCCCACAAAAAGAAGAACTCCTGCATAGAGCAGGAGATTCAACTCAAGAAAGAGCGAGAACGGTTCCCCTCGCGAGAGGCCAGACAGCAGCGTGTGCTGTTCTGGCGAAATCGTTCCGCGCTCTTTCCATTGATCCAGTCGCGTAAAGAGATTCATAGCATCCTTGTGCCGCGCACATCGGACGCTTACTACTATACCTGCGGCTTACGGCGATGCTTCATCTTCTTCGCGCCAGCATCAAACTTCTGCAACTGCTCGGAGTTGAGCACGCCGGCTAGCTTGTCGTGGGTCTTCTGGTGGATCGCCTTCAGCTCGTCCTTCGAAGCATTGTTCTTGCGAGCGGCCTGCATCGCTTCCCGCTGCTCCTTCAGGATCGACTGTACCTGAGGCTTCTGATCTTCACTTAAGCCAAGCTGTTCAGCCATACGGCCGCCACGTTTGCCACCTTGAGCAAAGCTCAAACCAGCCACCAGGGTCACCATCATCATCATTTTGAGAATTTTGTTTTTCATGAGGTCTTTCGTTCCTGATGAATAAAACACCATCAGCAGAGGGGAGTTTCGCCCCTCTGCCTCTAGCGATGTAAAAGTCATGTAAAGCCAAACAATCAGGCCGAACGCATCATTTCGTCCCAGGTCACTTCGCGCCTGGTCTCAATCGCCATGCGTCCCAGAATCGCCGTCAGCGTACTCTCTACCGCCGTCCTGGTCATGTCGTAGGACTTGCCGGCGAGGATGCCTGCAAAGAAGGCCTGCGTCGCCTCGCCCGTAATATCGGCGTTGGATTCTTCGCGCTCCATCAGGCTGGTGTCGCGAAGGTCATCGGCGCTCTTGTATCTCACGTCGGGCGTCATGCCATGCAACTTCATGTACTTCCGCGAAGTCTCAAGCATGCCCTTCGAGCCGTAGAATTGCTCCTTCACATCGCGATACCCGGCAGTGTGTTTGATCGAGATCAACCACCCTTCAATCCCACCCGGATACTGATAGATCACATCGTGATGATCTGTTCCCCAATCCCCATAAGGCAGCGGATAACGCAAGCCTCCTCGGCCCACTGCGCTTACCGGATGCACATCGCGAGCAAACCAGTTCATCACGTCGATGCCGTGGCAATCCTGCTCTACAATCGGCCCACCCGAGAGCTTGTCCCAGGACGCCCAACGCCGCAGCTTTTGCTCCTCCAGCGGAAGGTCCTTATACAGCCCCATATCGCCCGTAGGAGGCAAGTAACCCAGCACCCAATAACTCATCATCAGCTTCACATCCCCAATCTTGCCGCTGGTGAAATAGCCATGCGCCTTCAAATACTGGGCACTGAATCGCTGCTGAAATCCAAACTGAATCCGCTTGGTCTTGTCGCGCTTCTCCCAGGCAGCCAGCAGCCGCTTACAGCCTGCAACATCGGCACCGGCAGGCTTCTCGCAGTAGATATGCTTCTTGGCTGCAATGGCTGCTTCAAAGTGCTCCGGATGCAAAAACACAGGCGAGGCAATCAATACAGCATCCACATTGGAATCAGCCAGGAGTTGCTGGGCATCGCGATAAGTGGTGGCCTTGTCTGCCCCGGGGATCTTTGTTTTCGCAGCATCAATGCGGTCAGCATAGCGATCGCAAATCGCTGTGATTCTGGCATTGGGGTCGTTGGCCATCAACGTTCCTACGTATTGCCCACGCCCGCCAGTGCCAAGAATGCCAAACCGCACCTTCGAATTCGCCTGATAGCTAAACGCAGTCGTCGCACTCACAATCAGTGGTGCAGACTTCACGATCGATCTTCGTTCAATAGTCTTCATGGTTGAAATATTTCACAACCATTAAGAAAACTCAAGCTAATGAATCGGAGTCTGGATTTTCACCAGCCGCAGCGCCTCAGTGAAGTACATGTTTCCCTTGCGCCCACCCTTCTCATACAGCACCAGCACCTCACCCTGCGCGTTGACTGCCAGATCCGAATAAGCGGAAATTTCAGGGTCGATCACTTCAAGTACTTTCCAGCTCCGCCCCTCGTCCCAGCTCCCTTGCAGGGTCAAATTTCGGCGCATCGAATTACGACCCTTCTTCGTCCCGGCGTCGGCATCAACATGATCGGGATTTACAAAAAGCAGCGGCTTCTTGCCACCGGGATACCGAAGCATGCTTGCCATACAAACCGGCTCTTTCAACTCAGATACAAACTCGGGCACAGTCCAACCGCTAGCACCGTCCTTGCTATAAACAACCGCCCGCCGCATCGCATCACTTTCGCTGCGCAGATTCATCATCACCCGGCCGTCTTTCAGTTCAACCGCCACCGTTTCACTCGGGTTGCGCAGTGGCCCCAGGACAATCTCGCCGGTCTTCCAGGTCTTACCTTCATCGTCACTGAAGAGGCTCGATACAACACTCGGACGATGCGCCTTCCCGCCGGTAGACAGCCACACCGGAATCAGCAACCTTCCCGATCGCAAACGAATTCCGTGCCCAGGCCCGGTGGCAATCACATTCCAGTCGTATTGCTTCTTCAAAGGCTCAAAAGCGCTGGTAATCTCAACTGGCTCGGTGAAGCTCTTGCCCGAATCGACGCTATGCCGATAGAAAGCCCGCGCATAGCCGACGCAATAGATCAGATGCACTTCGTGTTTGCCGCGCCCGGCAATCGCAATCACATTGTTTAGCGTCTCGGTACCAACATCAGCCAGCACAACCCGGTCGCTCCAGCTCGCTCCCCCATCGACACTGCGCCGCATCACCACGTCGATGTCAGCCCAGTCCCCTGCGCCGTCCTTACGCGCTTCTGCGTAAGCAAGCAAGGTGCCGTCACCCAGCTTCACCAGTCCCGGAATGCGGTAGGTCATATAACCTCCCTGCCCTGCTTCAAACAGGTCCATCCCGGCCACCAGCAGCGCGGCACTAAACCAGAGCATACCTGCCCTCGCGCTCCACTACCTCAAGCTTTGCGCCAAACAACTCGCTCATCTTGGCGCTGGTCAACATCTTGTCCTTGGGGCCGTTATCGACAATCTGCCCGCCCTTAAGAAAAGCCACGCGCTCCATCTCAGGGATAATGTCGCTCAAGTGATGCGTCACCAATACGATCGTCTTGCCAGAGCGTGCCTGCGCACTCACCAGCTCATTCAGATGCAGTTGTGCCGCAAAGTCGAGACTCGTGCCAGGCTCATCGAGCAGCAACGCCCTGGGCGTATGCACCAGCGCCCGGGCCAGCAATACTCTTCGCCCCTCGCCGCTCGACAACTCATCGGTCCAGCGATCGGCCAAGTGCATCACACCCATATCGATCAGGGCGGCATCGGCAAGCTCACGCATCTCTGCGGTCACCTCGTGATAGGGCTCGATCACGACACTGTTGAAGAAACCACCCAGCACCAGCTCGCGCGCTTTCACGTCGCGGGTGCCCTTGGCCTGCCAGTCGTTCGAGATGATGCCCAGCCACTTGCGGAGGTCATCGAGATGCCAGCGCTCCTGCCCGTAGATACGAACAAAACTATCCGGGCGCAGCAACGGATACTCTTCGCGAGTGATCACTTTGAGCAAGGTGGACTTGCCGCAGCCGTTAGGCCCCAGAATCGCCACATGCTCACCATCCTCAATACGCAAAGAGAGGCCGTTTAAGGCCGGCCTCTCTCCGCGAATTACTGTGATGTTTTGAACTTCGAGTAAAGGCGCCGCCACTAAAGCTTGCCCTTACTCCGTGAACAAGCCGTCACCGCTCCGGTAACGTCGACTGCCGTGTTTCCCTCTTCAATGCTCGTGATCTTTCCATCGATATCCACCACAAAGGTGGCTCGGTTGGAGATCCCACGATCCTTCATCAACGTGCCGTAGGCTTCTGCCGTCTTGCGCGTTGCGAAGTCGCTTCCAAGCGGAAATTCTGGCTTGATCACATTGTCAGCCCAATACTTCAAACTGGGTACGTTGTCAGTGGACAAGCCAATGACTTCAAAACCCATGTCTTTAAACTTTTGGATACCAGCCTGGTACCCGGTCATTTCCTTTGTTCAACCACCGGTGAACGCAGCGGGGAAAAATGCAACCACCACTCCGTTCTTGCCCTTGTAGTCAGAAAGTTTGAATGGCTTGCCCGCTGTCGTGGGCACGCTAAAGTCCGGGGCCATATCGCCAACCTTCAGATGCGTCTTGGGCGGAGCCGTAGCCTGCCCCTGCATCATCATTGCTGAAGATAGAGCCGCGGTCGTGAGGAAAAACGATCGACGTTCCATAATGAAATTATGTCAGACCCGCGCTACCCAGTTGGGAATTTTTCCTTTACGCCATTCACTCAAGATTCCGAACGCCAGGCCTCGATCGCCGAAATCCGAGACCTGCCTCGCAACGTCCGATCCGCCCTTGCTGCTTTGGGTGAAGACAAAATCGATACCCCATATCGCGAGGGCGGCTGGACGGTACGCCAGCTCATCCACCACATCGCCGACTCCCACATGAATGCCTTCATCCGCTTTCGCCTCGGCCTCACCGAAAACAAACCCACCATCAAGCCCTACGATGAAAACGCCTGGTCGCAGCTCCCTGACTCCGCGCTCCCCGTCGAACACTCCCTCGCCATCCTCGACAATGTCCACCACCGCTGGACGGTCTTGCTCGAACTCACCCCGGCCGACCAGTTCGCCCGTGAAATCGTCCATCCGGACAACGGCGTCATGACTCTCGACAAACTGCTACAGCTCTACGCCTGGCACGGCCGTCATCACACCGCTCACATCACAAACACACCGCGCTGAGATGCGCGGCCGCCCTGGCGCACCACAATCGCTCCCCGTCTCGCGGGGAATGTGACGAATTCCAACTGGAATACGCCGGCCCCAACTGGCCGAATGGGGACAACTCCCAGATCCAAGCCCCCCACCTCGACCCAACCCGGCAGGGTAGGGTCCACCCCGGTGACAAAAACCTGCCCGTCGCGAACCGAGACTACACCCGGCGCACTCCGCTCTACCAGCAGCGGCAGCCCACTCTCCAGGTCCGCTACCCCCAACTTCACCCCATCCGGCACCTGAATCACCGCATAACCCGGATTGAAGAACAAGGTGGTAGCGGCAAGGCCACCCACCCGGATCGGTCGCTGAAGCCCTGAGCCCAAAACAATCGCCTGCGAACCCGGACTCACAACAGTTTCGAGAGTCCCCGCATTCAACCCAGTCCAAATCATCGGCGCATCCGCCGCCCTTCCTGGTTGGACATAATCCAGCGCGATGCCGCCGACCCGAATGCCAACTATCCGCTCCGCGCCCAAATTCTCCGGCACCTGCAACCAAACCACCCCCGGCCCAAAACCCAACTGCCCTGCCACCACTTCTGCCAATCCCCGGGTCACCATCGCCTCCCACGGACAAAACGCGGGGCTGCCCACGCGTACGGGAAAGAGCCCCCCGGCAGCCGTCAGATTTTCGCCAAGCGCAACCTGGTAGCCACACCCGGCAGAAAGCGTAGCCGTCCCGCGGTATTCGATCGGCTGCGGGAATACTCCGTCTACTCCGATCGAGTAGTCGAGCGTCATCAAATCAAAAACTCCCGCTCGCTGCACAATACGCCCTCGCACCTGAGCAGTTGTCACACGCAATCCAGCCACGCCAGTCCCACTCCCAATGAAGCTGCAATCCACTGACAGCGAACCGCCCATTGCGAAGAACTGCCCCTCGG
Organism: Bryobacter sp.; assembly: GCA_044376335.1. GTDB lineage: Bacteria > Acidobacteriota > Terriglobia > Bryobacterales > Bryobacteraceae > Bryobacter. The sequence goes on along the minus strand of JBIPMY010000271.1, from coordinate 2,006 downwards.
GTGCACCGCTACTTCTGAGCTCAAAGCGATCCGCCCCCAGTCGACGGAAAACAAGTGTAATTCCGTTGCCCCACCAGGCGCCTCCAAACGGTTCGAAGAGAGCCTGATCTCCACCTACTACATTAAATGTGGCCCGATAAGTTGCTGCATTTGGACAACTTGCCGGAACAGCACCAGCAATTGCTGCACCAGGCTCTGCCACTTGAACCGGGATATCCCCCACCACTCTGCCATCATGGCTCCGCACCTTCAACCTGGTTCTACCGGACTTCAAACCTCGAACCTGGATCGGAATATTTCTCTCGCCACGATTATAAGTATATATTTTAGAATCGATTGCAGCTATAGTCTCATCCTGTATCTCAAGAAATCCATGCCCACCCACCTCATCCTCAGCCACCGGAATATTCCGCTGCATCTGCCCCAAACACTGCGTCTGTCCAGCAACAATCAAGCAAGCTCGTAGCGTTGACTCCCCAAGCCCCACACGAAGACTGGCAATCCCCTGATAACCTCCACCCACCACAACCAGGTCCGCCCGGCCAGCACTTAAACCCTGCACCAGCAAACCATTACCACTCACAACTGCAGATGCCACCTTCGAATCACTCACACTCACTGAGGCCGCTCCAAAGCGAGGATCCAAACCCAGAAACCGCACCCCACCCACATTGAAAAACTCGACATCTTCAAGGGCCACCCGCTGAATCCCAGCAGGAATCAGCCGCTGAGCCTGAGGGCGAGGGCTGCCCACGGTCAACTCACCCCGTAAGGTTTCAGCAGCCGCTTGCTCAAAATTCCCGCTCAACCTTTCCAGGGCAGGCAAAAACCCGCGGACAAGATAACCACCCCGCAGCGGCTGCATAAACCCAATCCGCAGATCATCCGTTGAACTGACTACAATCCCGGAAAAACCAAGCCCATTCCAGAATTTCGCCGCCAATCCACTTTGGTTTGTTTCTACTACAGCGCTTATCTCACCTAAATTCTTCAACCTCTGACCGAGATCTTCCCAGGAGAACCAACGGTCCAACCAAACACCCATCCCATCGCCCATCCCGCTCACCAGCACAAAACTTCGCCTGCATCCCAAGGCCAAAGCTGGATCGGAATAGATACGATTCACCCCGCTCTTGCGCAGATAGGCCTCAAACGCAGCGCTACTCACAGCATTTGTCGAGAGCAAAACCCCGCAAGACTCCCCCGGCACTGGTGCAACATCGATCACCGGGATCAAGGCACCCGCAGCGCTGGTGGGGCGCCCCACGCTCTGCCAGCTCCCACCCGGAGGCTGCACCAGGGGCCACCACATCTCCCCCGAAATTCGCGCCTGGCCTAAGTCGTTTCCCGGTACAAGGTAGAAACGTGTCGGCTTAGCCCAACTCTTCCCCGGGCCGTCGTCTACCCAGAGCAACCAACTCCCTACCTCAGCCCTCCAGAGGCCTCCCGCTTCTTTATCCTTGCCCCAGCGGGCCGGACGCACCAGACTTCCCGCCGGCAACCAGTATGGCCCTACTAGCTGCAAGTTGCCCCCATCCGCCGCATTGCGCAAGAGCACCCGCCGCACCTCGGCCTTGAGCGCAGTGGCGCTTCCAGTCGGCGTGGGCGTCCCCACCGAAAACGCAAAACTCGCCACCGCCCCATCACCAAGTTCAGCAACAGCATCCACATTGAAGTATCCAGCCGTCTCCGGGGTCGTGTACGTGGTGGAGGCTTTTCCGCTGGCATCTGTCCTGACGGTCACGCTAGGCTGCCCGGCCGGTGGGACAAACCGAACATTCACTCCTGCCACGTTGCCACCCAGGCTCGCCCCGGAGAGCACCACCTTCAACTCAACGCTGGTTCGCGGCGGTACAACAAACGCGCTTTCCCCATCGATAAGCAGTACCTGGCCAGCCAGGTTTGCAGCAACAAGCAGAATAAAAAGGCGCATCAAAACCCCGGTTCGCTAATTTTCACGACTCTTAGATCCCTGGCATACTTCTCAGCCGTCTTCCGAATCTTCG
>JBIPMY010000030.1:0-25731 GCA_044376335.1 Bryobacter sp. | reverse complement strand
GAGGGGACCATGAAAGCACTCTTCTACACAATGTTCGGGTTGATGGGAATGCTGGGTGTGTACTTCACGGCCAGTAGTATGTTTGGACATTACTCACTGGGTTCGGCGCCAGTACTGGTGGCGAAGCTTTGTCTATTGGTGGGCGGGTTGATTGGGGCTGGACTGCTTTACCTTGCTTATGTAGTGGGTGAGGTGCAGGGGCGCAGTGGGGCAGGGGCGGCGCTGGTGTTTGCCGCAATGGTGGCGTTTCAAGCGGTGCAGGTGTTGGGTATGGTGGCGAGTGGATTTGTGAAGAAGTTTATGGATTGAGGCTTACCCATTCGCCGCTTCGCATGGACTGGTAGCCGGCGTCGAGGATGCGGTTGACGATGTAGCCGTCTTCGTAGGTTTCCGTTGGGACGCGCTTGTCTCTGACGCATTCGACGAAGTGGCGCATTTCGGCCTGGTAGCCGTAGGCGAAGGCTTCTTCGGGCAGGGGACGGGTCCAGCCGGAATCGGTGTCGGATTTCTCGATGATGTAGCCGGCGCTTTTGGTGGTGTAGGCGGTGATGGGAGTGCCTCGGGTAACGTCGGTGAAGATGCTGCCGTCGGTGCCGTGGACTTCGTTGCGGAGGTCGAGGCCGCCTTTGGTGGTCCAGGAGAGTTCGCAGTGGCCGAGGCCGCCGCTGGCGAATTGCAGGAGGAGGAGCGCGTTGTCTTCGCCCTCTGTTTTGTCGTGGTGGACGAGGCGGCGGCCCCAGGCCATTACTTTTTCGATGGGGTCCTGCTTGCCGAAGAAGAGGCGTGCGGCGGAGATGCAGTGGCAGCCGAGATCGTTCATTGCGCCGCCACCGGTTTTCTCGACATCCCAGAAGTGGGCGCTGTGCGGGCCGCTGTGGGATTCGCGAGAGCGCACCCAGAGGACTCGGCCGATGCCGCCGTTTGCGACCATGTCTGCGGCTTTGACGACGCAGGGAGCGAAGACTTCGGTTTCGGCATAGCCGTGCATCATGCCGGAGTCTTTGGCGGCTTGCCAGATTTCGAGAGCTTCTGCGGCGGTTCTACCCAGGGGCTTGGTGCAGACCTGGTTGCGCTTTGCTTTTGACAGAGCCAGGGAGACCGGGAGGTGGGCTTCGTTGGGGAGGGCGATGATGAAGAGGTCTATGTCGTTGCGGGCGATGAGGGTGTCGAGATCGGATGTAGCTTGATCGATGGCCCAACGGGTGGCGAAGGCCTGGGCTTTGTCGAGGTTTCTTGAGTAAACTTCTTTGACGGTTTGACCGGCTACGTTGGCGAGACCTTGTAGATAGAACTCGGCTACGAAGCCGGCTCCGAGCATTGCTATGTTTACCTGCTGCATGGGGATTATCCTTGCGACTGTTTGGATTCGAGCTCGGCCCAGCGGGCGTAGAGGTTGTCTACTTCCTGCTCGATGACGCTTAGCTCGGCGAAGACTTGCTGGACGCGGACGTGGTCGCTGACGACGTCGGGGCGCTCGGATTCTTCCTGCTTGGCGACCAGGCGGGCTTCGGCGTCGGCGAGGTTGGCTTCCATCGAATCGTATTCGCGCTGCTCGGTGTAGCTGAGCTTTTTGCGGGCTGTGTTCGATTGGGTGTTGGTTGTGTTCTTGGCTTTGGCTACGGGGGCTTTTTTGCTGAAGAGGTCTTGCTCGTATTGCTCGTAGTCGGCGAAGAGAGTAGCGCCACCTTTGCCGTCGAGACCGAGGACGTGGGTGGAGATGCGGTCCATGAGGTAACGATCGTGGGTGACCAGGACTAGCGCGCCGGGGAATTCTTCTAACGACTCTTCGAGGACGCCGAGGGTGGGGATGTCGAGGTCGTTTGTTGGTTCGTCGAGGAAGAGAACGTCGGCGGGCTGGAGCATGAGGTTGGCTAGCAGGACGCGGGCGCGCTCGCCGCCGGAGAGGCGATGGACGGGCTGCTGGAGCTGGGCGATTTCGAAGAGGAATTTCTTGGCCCAGGCGTTGACGTGGATGACGCTGCCCTGGAAGATGACCGAGTCGCCGTTGGGGGCGAGGGCTTCTTTGAGAGTTGCTTTGGGGTTGAGCTGTTCGCGCTGCTGGTCGAAGTAGACCATCTTGAGGTTGTCGGCCCATTTGATCTCGCCGGAATCTTGCTTGAGTTGCTGCATGAGCATTTTGAGCAGGGTGGATTTACCGCTGCCGTTGGCGCCGGCGATGCCGAGTTTGATGCCGGGGACGAGGACGAGGTCGAGATCTTTGAAGAGGAGCTTGTCGCCCATGGACTTCGAGATTTGTTTGGCTTCTACGAGGCGTTTGGTTTGCCGGAAGGAGGAGGTGAAGTCGATGGAGGTGCTGGAGACTTTTGCACGCTCGTCCATGTCTTTGAGCTCGTCGATGAGGGCGTGGGCTGAGTTGATGCGGGCGGCGGCTTTGCGGGTGCGGGCTTTGGCCTTGCGGCCGAGCCAGGCGAGTTCTTTTTTGACTACGGCTTCGAGGCCTTCTTTGCGGCGGCGTTCTGCTTCGAAGTATTGCTCGCGGCGCTCGAGGAATTTGGTGTAGTTGCCTTCGACGCGGAAGATGCCGTCGGGGTAGACGGAGTTGAGTTCTGCGACGTGGGTGGCGGTGTTTTCGAGGAACTGACGGTCGTGCGAGATGAGGACGCAGGAGAAGGGGGCTTGCTGGAGGGAGCGTTCGAGCCAGAGGATGCCTTCGAGGTCGAGGTGGTTGGTAGGTTCGTCGAGGAAGAGCAGGTCAGGAGACTGGCTGGCCGCGTGGGCGATGGCGAGGCGTTTCTTCCAGCCGCCGGAGAGGCTGTTGCACTCCTGATTGGCGTCAGAGAAGCCGGCGAGGCCGAACCAGGGGTTGTCGGTAGAGAGGAAGTCTTTAACGATGCTGCCTTTGGGGAAGACGGGGTCCTGGGGGACGTTGGCGATCTTGAGGCCTTTTTTAGGGGCGACGATGCCGGCATCGGAATCGTCGAGACCGGAGAGAATTTTGAGGAGTGTCGATTTACCTGCGCCGTTGGGGCCGATGAGGCCGAGGCGCTGGTTGTCTTCTATGGTGAGTGAGACGTTTTGGAAAAGAATTGTGGCGCCAAATTGCTTGGAGAGCGATTGGACCGAGAGAAGAAGACCCATTCTATATAGGGTAGCGGGTAAAGGGGCCAAGGAAACTGTTAGGCTGAAACTTGATGCGATACGTAAGTACACGGGGGGAAGACCTCGGGAGCGGGTTTCGGGAGATTTTGCTGGGTGGGTTGATGGGGGACGGTGGGCTGGCGATGCCGGTTCGGTATCCGCAACTGAGTCTGGCTGATCTACAGGCGATGCGGGGTATGAATTACCGTGAGTTGGCGCTGGCGGTGCTGCGGCTCTTTGTGGATGACATGCCTGAGGGGGAATTGCAGAGGCTGATCGAGAAGACGTATACGGCGGAAGTGTATTCGAATGGGCGTGTGGCTGGTGAAGCTGAAGAGATTGCTCCGGTGAGGGAACTTGAGGCTGGGGTGTGGTTGCTTGAGTTGTCCAACGGGCCGACGCTGGCGTTTAAAGACATGGCGATGCAGTTGTTGGGGAACTTGTTTGAATGGGCGCTGGAGCAGAATGGCGAGACGTTGAACATTCTGGGAGCGACCAGTGGGGATACGGGGTCTTCGGCTGAGTATGCGATGCGTGGCAAGCGTGGGATCCGGGTGTTTATGCTCTCGCCGCATGGCAAGATGAGTGCGTTTCAGACGGCGCAGATGTTTTCGCTGCTGGATGAGAATATCCATAATCTGGCGGTGCGTGGGGTGTTTGACGATTGCCAGGACATTGTGAAGGCGGTGTCGAACGATCTGGAGTTTAAGGGGCGTTACCGGATTGGGACGGTGAACTCGATTAACTGGGCGCGGGTGGTGGCGCAGGTGGTTTATTACTTCAAGGGCTACTTTGCTGTGGCAGGCGAGGTGGGTGCGCCGGTGAGCTTTGCGGTGCCGTCGGGGAATTTTGGCAATATCTGTGCGGGGCATATTGCGAAGATGATGGGCTTGCCGATTCATCGGTTGATTCTCGCGACGAATGAGAATGATGTGCTGGATGAGTTTTTCCGGACTGGGGTTTACCGGCCTCGGGTAACGGCAGAGACACGGCAGACTTCGAGCCCTTCGATGGATATTTCGAAGGCATCGAATTTTGAGCGGTTTGTGTATGACTTGCTGGGGCGGGACGCTGGACGCGTGCGGGAGCTATGGAAGCAGGTGGAGACGCAGGGGTACTTTGATTTGCGGGGGACGGCTGAGTGGGAGGGTATCGGGAAGTTTGGGTTTGTGAGTGGGGTGAGTACGCATCGCAATCGTCTGGATACGATACGGCTTGTTTGGGAGAGGTATGGGTTGGTGGTGGATCCGCATACGGCCGATGGGTTGAAGGTGGGGATGGAGTTTCGGGAAGAGGGGGTGCCGCTGGTTTGTCTGGAGACGGCGCTGCCGGCGAAGTTTGAGGAGACGATTCAGGAGGCGCTAGGGCGTGCGCCGGAGCGGCCGTTGCAGTATGCGGGGATTGAGGATGCGCCGAAGCGGAGTGTGGTGGTGGATGCCGAGGTTGAGGTTGTGAAGGACTACATTCGCTTACATGCTGATTGAGTCTTATTGAGTCTGCGGCTATGGTGCTGGTAGTTTAGCGGACGACTGGGGGGCTTAGCGTGAGGATCCGAATGCCAGGGACGCGGAAGAGTGGTGAGGTGGGGCGCTCTGTAGTGATGAATTCATCGCACGAGGAAACCAATGCAGCGTTCAGGTGAAGTGAATCGAAAGCGGCCAGTCCATAGTTGGATGCCAGAGTCAAAGCCTGTTCGAAATGGTTCGACTCGAAGTGAACCAACGACGTTGCAGATTCAAAATAGGCCAAGTAGAAGTTGAGTTCAGCTATTGATTTATGGAAAGTGGCTTTGGGAATGAGTTCCATTTTCAGATATTCGCTGGCAACGAATATGCGATTTGGATCATCGAGGATGGAGATGGCCTGAAGATACCGAGTATCAGCAGAGCGAGAAGCCAAGATCAATACTCCACTATCGAGATAGGTTCGAATCAAGCCCAGCTGCCTCGACGAGACCTGATCTCAGCTTCGAGTTCTTCTTCATTTAGCAGCTTGATTCCAGACTCTTCCACCTTGCGACGGAGCATAGCGAATCTGCCTGGCACAGCAGGAGGAAGCACCATGTTTACTGCGCTCTCAACGAGTTCTTCTGGAGAGTTGAAGAGGCCCTCTTTAACCGCTTCCTCTATTCTGGATTCGAGCTCTGGACTGAGGGTTATCGACATTGTTTGAGACCTCAACTCAAGCTTACAAAAAAATTGCGCGGCTCCGGTGCTGGTTAGCCTGGAGCCGCGACCTCATGGAGGTTCAGGGGTGTTGGACTGCTCTTGCGCTAGAACTCGTAGCGAAGAGCAAACTGGAATACGCGAGGTGTGGAGGCCGCGCGGAACTGACCGAAGGTGGCCGGTGAACTGAGGGCCAGGGACGGATCAGAGAAATAATGCTGGTTGAAGGCGTTGAAGGCTTCTGCACGGAACTGAAGGGTGTGCCCTTCAAAGGGCATGAAGAAGCGCTTGGCCATGGCGATGTCCCAGTTCTGGAGAGCATCCATGCGGGCAACGGCGCGTGCGCCGGTCTGGCCTGGGTACTGATCCATGAAGCTGTTGACGGTTCCGGTGGTGGGGAAGAGGGCGGGTTGGCCCTTCTCGTTGAAGCCGACTGAGTTGGTGTAGCCAGACTTGGGGACGGCGAGGCTGGAGAGCCAGTAGTTGGAGTTCCAGACGCCGGAGCCGCCGATGGTGGTGGGCAGGCCGGTGCGGTAGCGGAGGATGGTGGTGATGGACCAGCCGCCGACGGCCTGATTGACGATGGAGTTGGCAGAGCCGAGGAACTTCTGCCCCTTGCCGAAGGGCAGTTCGTAGACGGCGTTGGCGTTGATGTTGTGGCGGATGTCGAAGTCGGAGGAGCCACGGAAGGCACCTACGTTGTAGACATTCTGGAGGGTGCCACCGAACTGGCCAGCGCCGGATTCTGCGGCTGAACCGTTATCGATGGAGTGAGCCCAGGTGTAGTTGAAGTCGAAGCCGAAGCCTTTCTTGAGCTGGCGGCGAACGGCGAGAGTCATGCCGTGATAGTTGGCAATGCCGGCGTTCATCCAGGTGGGAAGGGCTGAGCCTTGCTTGGCGAAGAAGGTGTGGCAACCGGGAGCGGAGACGCACCTGCCGCCGCCGAAGCCGGTGACACGATCGAGGAGGTGGAGGGCATCCATGTCGCTGCCGTCGTTTTCGTTATAGACGTGATTGAAGTAGTTTGCCGTGGCGCTGCCGGGGAAGTAATAGTTTCTGAGGCCAGGGAAGACGTTTTCAATGAAGGGGATGTTGTTGATGGCGGCGGGGTTGCGCTGCACGGTAGCTGGGGTGAGGCCGCCTTCAAAGAGGTTGCGAGTGGTGGTGGCCATCTCAAGCCAGGTCTGGCCGGATCTTGGATCTTTGTAGCCCGTCATTGGGGTGAAGATGTCGCCCTGGATGAGAGTCTTTCGGGAGAGACGGCCAGCGTAGCCAACTTCAACGGTGACGCCGCCTTTGACTTCGCGGGCGTAGTTCATGTTGAGGATGACTGAGTAGGGAGTCTTGAGGTCTGAGAACATGCCGAGGCCGGTGCCGGCTACGGCGAAGACGTCAGGAGGAGTGTAGGGGAAGCCGCCGGAAGGTGCGTCTGGCAGGGCAGGGAAGGCACCGGCAGTGGTGAGGCGCGGGGCGCTGGTCATGTTGTAGCTGAGGGGGAAGCCTGAGCGTGAAGCAAGACCGACGCTGCCGAGCTGGTCGAACTGGGTGATGAGGTCTGAGCCGAAGCGGTCATAGACCATGGCTGCGCCGCCACGGAGGACTCCGCCGCTGCCGAAGATGGACTTGGTGAGCCAGTTGGAGGGGCTGGCCTTGGAGTAGGCAAAGCTGAAGCGCGGGGCGAAGTTGTTCTTGTCGCGAGCGTACCAGTCTTTGGCATCGTTGGCGGGGCCGGCGAGAGCGTACTTGAGGGTGGCATCGGGCAGGGCGTTGCCTGCGATACCGGCTGCGCCACCGCCGACGCGCTGGGCGAAGTAGGTGTCGAGCGGGGTTGTTGTGTTGACCTGGAGGCCGCCTGCTTCGTAAGGCACGGAGTAGCTGCCGTAGCGGAGGCCGAAGGTGAGATTGAGGTCTCGGGTGGCGCGCCAGGAATCCTGTACGTAGAACTCATATTCGTTGGTTTTGAAGGAGCGGGTTTGGGCCGAGCCGACCGGGATGGATTTGCCGGTTTTGTCGAACTGGAAGGTGACATCGAGGTTGGTGATCATGCCGAGGTAGACACCGACTGCGTTTTGCAGGGCGTTGGTGTTGCGGAGGCCGGCGGTGGCTGGCAGACCGTCGCGAGTCTTGACGTAGTCGAGAATCGAGTTGGTGATGTCGCTGCCGAGACCGAGCATCGTGCCGCGGCTCATGCCGAAGGTGGGGAATGAGGGGGCGAAGTTGAAGCGGTCGTTTTTGACGAAGCGGAAGTTGATACCGGTCTGGATGGTGTGTGAACCCTTCATCCATGTAATGTCGTCGACCACCTGCCAGACGGGGAGGATGCGGCCGTTACCACGGACGTAATTGATCTGGTCGCTGAGGCCGCTGAGGTTGAGACGAGGCCCGGTGGCACCGGATTGTTCGAGGCCCTGACGGGTGAGGGAGATGCTGCCGGAGTTGGTGAGGTTTGACTTGAGAACAGAGGTGACGTTGACGGTTGCGCCACGGCTGTTGTTGAGCAAGAGTGAGGCGGCTGCCTGGCCGGGGAATTGAGCGAGCGCCGTTGAAAGGTCTTCGCGATTGTCGGCGAGAGTGCCTCGAATGTAGGCGTTGTGCTTGCCTTCTTTGTCGATGCGGAAATCCATACGTGCGACGTAGGCTTTGTTGTCGAGCTTGAAGGGTGCATTGAAGCGGAGGCCGGAGAAGTTGAGGCCACCGTCAGAACCGAGGGCGTCGTCGTTGCCAACGGGGTATTTGGAAAGCAGGTCCCGGATGAAGGGCGAGAAGCCACGGCGCTGGGGATCGATGACGGAGGTCATTTCCTGGGCGGAGAGGCGGCGGGTTGTGCCGTCAGAGGTCTGGAGGGTGAGGATGCCCTGCTTGAGAGCTTCGCTCGGTACGGTGCGGGTTTGGGCTGCGGCAGAGGCGTCGATGCGGTTTTCGTAGTTGAAGAAGAAGAAGATGCGGTCTTTCTTGATGGGGCCGCCGATGGAGCCGCCGAACTGGTTGCGAATGAGAGCTTCGCGTTTGATGCCGGCACGGTTGGAGAACCAATTGTTGGCTGAGGTGGCGGTGTTGCGATGGAACTCGTAGAGGGAGCCGTGGAACTGGTTGGAACCGGACTTGGTGACGAGGGAGACCTGGCCGCCAGAGGAGCGGCCCTGATTGGCACCCTGACCACCGACGGTGACGCGGAATTCCTGGACGGAGTCGAGAGGTACTGGGAGGACGGCGGTGAAGGCACCGGCTGATTGATTGTCGTTGACGTCTGCGCCGTCGAGGGTGACGTTGTTCTGGTCTTTGCGCGCGCCCAGCACTTCACCGGTTGAGGTTACGCCAGCCTGCAGGCTGAGCAGTTCAACTACGTTACGGGTGAGGAGGGGAAGCTGGCGGACCTGAGTTTCATTGAAGGCGTTGCCGATGGTGGCGTCCTGAGTGTTGATGGGTGGGGCTTCGGCTTCAATGGCGATGGTTTGGGAGACGTTGCCGACTTCGAGTTTGAGTTCGACGGTGGCGGGGAGGTTTACCTGGAGGAGGACGTTCTTTTGGAGCAGTGTGGCGAAGCCGGCTTTTTCTACCTTGACCGTGTAGTTGCCGGGTGGAAGCTGGAGGAATTGGTAAAAGCCTGAGGTATCGCCTACGGCTTTACGGGTGAGGCCTTGCGCATCGAGCGTGATGGTAACCACGGCTTCGGGTACGGTGGCACCGGTGGGGTCTGTGACGCGACCGGAGAGGCTGGTTGTGGCCTGGCTGAAGAGCGAAGCCGTAGAAATGAGCAAAAGACTGCTTAAGACCCACGAACGTGGGACATGTGAGAGAGACATGGACCCTGATCCCCTTAACTGGAGTAAATGATGGTCCATCCGGCAGGGATGGTGAATTTGGCTGGTCTAGGCTGGATTTTGCGCAGGGCTGGGCGCGGAGGGAGCTACACGTGTAGCGTTCTATCGAGTTAATCGCAGATGGCGATTTAATTCCAATCGAAAAAATTTATGGGGTTTGATTCCACATTTTCGGGCGGAGCTTTTCCTCAGTCGCTTTGCGTGTGGTGGACATTTCCGTGCGCACATCAGGGCCGAGGGGCCAGATGGTGAAGTCGCGGAAGGCTAGGCGAGTGGGCTTGCCTTTGAGGCCGATTAACGCTGAGTGGAGTTCGAGGAGGTGGCCACGGGACATCTCGAAGGTGTGTTCATTCGGCTGGTAGAAGCTGCCGATTGGGTATTCGAGATAGGGAGTATTGGTTTGTTCGATGTGGCAGCCGACGATGTGGGTGATGATTTTGCCGTCGGTGAAATCGACGATGCGCTGAATGGATTTTTCGAACTGATCCCAGTAGGTGACATAGAGGCGGCCGGGGTAGAGAGTGTCGCCGATCAGCAGGAGGCCGGTGCGCTTGTCGTAGAAGGCGACGTCGGTGTTGTGATGGCCGGGGATGGGTACGACGTCGAGGGTGCGGCCGCCGAGGTCGAGCTTGCCGATGCTGGTGGGCCAGGTGGTGATGTTAAAAGCCTTCTGGATGGAAGGGATATCGAAGGGTACGAATTCGATGTCTTTGCGGTTGGTGAATTGGGAGTCGCCTGCGATGTGGTCACCGTGGCCGTGGGTGTGGATGACCATCTTCTGGATGGAGGTGCGGCCTTTGCGTTTGAGCCATTTGTCGACGACGAGATCGTAGACGCGGGAGATGTCGTTTTGGCCAGCGCCGGTGTCGATGAGCGTGGCCTTGTCATTGCCGAAGATGACGTAGAGGAAGGGTTTTTCGTAGTGCGTGCAGCCGGATTCGCGGAGGATGTAGAGGTCTGCGTTGTATTCGTGGATCTGCCATTCTGGCTCTTCCATACATTTGGGGCCGCCGGAGATCCATTTAGCGGGGAGGACACCGGGTTCGACGCCCGCGCCGTTGGGCTGAGGGACTTGAGAATAGAGACTAAGGATGCATAGCGCGGCGACAGGGGCGAGCATGCGAAACGCAAAAAGTGGCTTCGTCATGTTGAGTTTCAGGATGGGGGATTGGGGGCATCGATGTCAATGCCTATCGTTGCTTGCAACTCGTTGCCGGGAAAAAACGCAGAATCCTCTTTGTGCGCCGAATATGAGACAGGAATGAGTGAGAAATAGGAAAAGGGCTCGCCTAAAGGGCTGCCCTCGGAGAATGAATCGAGGCTCATTGTATTGACAAACAAAACAAAAGGACGAACCAAGGATGGGATCTAAACTTACGATCAGCGCGAGACTGCTAGCCAGTTTCTCGGTGATGATGGCTTTGATGTTGGGATTGAGCTTCGCTTCTTTTCACTCGGTGAGCAACTCGGAAGCCCTGGTTGCAAAGCTTGTTGACAGCTCCGCACAGAAGATAGCTCTTGGCAAAGAGATTGACGTGAAGTTCAAGGAAATGCTGGCTTCGCAGCGAGGTTTGTATATTGCAGGATTTCGCAAGGATCTTTCCAAAATCGAAGAGTCGAAGAGATTATTTGAAGACAACGCGAGGAACGTCTCAAAGGCAATCGATGCCATCAAGCCGTTGCTGTCTTCTACGCAATCCAAGAAACTGGTGGCGGAGATCGAAAGCCAGCAAGGTTTTATTGAAAGCCACTTCCCGAAAATCTACCAACTTTGTGCTGCAGGAGATGCATCGGCGGCCTACGATTTAGCTACCGAAAAGATGTTGCCTGCCTATGACAAAGCTGGGCGGAGCCTGGATGAGTTTACTGTTTTGTTGGGGCAGCAGATGGCAGAAGACAGGAAGAGCGCAGAAGCTGAAGCATCCTTTAACCGCATTCTGGCCACAACGCTTTCCATTTTGGGATTGGCTATTGGTGGCCTCGTGATCTGGATTGTGCGTGACATCGCAACGAGCCTTCGACAGGCAATCATGGAATTATCTGAAGGCGCTGGGCAGGTGGCAAGTGCGGCAGGGCAAATTGCGTCTTCCAGCCAATCGCTTGCGCAAGGATCTTCTGAGCAGGCAGCGTCTCTCGAAGAGACCTCTGCATCGACAGAAGAGATCAATTCGATGGCTCGCAAAAATGCAGAGAACTCGCAAGCAGCGGCCGGTTTAGTGGCACTCACACAGAAAAAATCGGAGAGACCAACAATTCGCTGGATGCAATGGTGGTGGCCATGAGTGATATCAAGGCATCGAGCGACAAGGTGGCCAAGATTATCAAGGTGATCGACGAGATTGCATTCCAAACGAATATTTTGGCCTTAAATGCCGCGGTAGAGGCAGCGCGGGCTGGAGAAGCTGGAATGGGTTTTGCAGTGGTGGCCGACGAGGTACGAAATCTGGCTCAGCGCTGCGCGCAGGCAGCCAAGGACACTGCTTTGCTGATTGAAGAATCGATTCTAAAATCGAACGACGGCAAGGCGAGAGTAGACCAAGTGGAGATAGCGATACGAGCCATAACGGAAGAATCCGTCAAGGTGAAATCGATGGTGGAGGAGATCAGCCTTGGAAGTCAGGAGCAGACACGAGGGATAGAGCAAGTGGCCAGGGCCCTTACACAAATCGAGAACGTAACGCAGCAATCGGCGGCAAATGCAGAGGAAAGTGCAGCCTCGTCTGAGGAGCTGTCGGCGCAATCTGCGTCACTAATGTCGGTAGTGCAGACGCTGAGTGTGATGGTGGGCGGAAATGATCGGAACCGCGCCAAAGCACGTCGATAGCCAGGGTGCGGAATTTCTGTAGCGCTGGGGTTGGGCGTGTCAAAGCCGATGCGTTATAATCGATTTTGGAAGGGCGGGAGTAACTCAGTGGTAGAGTCTCAGCCTTCCAAGCTGTTGGTCGCGAGTTCGATTCTCGTCTCCCGCTCCAGTCTTGCCCTTCCAATCCCTCCTTAATCGCATACAATTTCAGCATGCGTATTTTCAATCGTATTCTCGTTGTCGCGGCCTTTGGCGCGGCGATGGTTTTTGCCCAAGATGCCAAGAAGATGGACAAGATGGCTCCGAAGGCTGCTGCTGCCAAGGCTGCTGAATTGGTTGACATCAATTCGGCCACCAAGCCTCAGCTGGAAGCCCTGAAGGGTATCGGCCCCAAGTATGCCGAAGCGATCATCAAGGGCCGTCCTTATAAGGGCAAGGATGAGCTGGTTTCGAAGAAGATTGTTCCTGAGGCAACCTATACTGCCGTCAAGGATCTGATCATCGCGAAGCAGGCCGCGAAGAAGTAAGATAATCCATCAGGATCGCGGCGGCGGTCTTGACACCTACCGGTAGTGCGGCTTCGTCAATGTCGAAGTCTGTGGTGTGGAGACCGCCCGTGATTCCTTTTGCTTCGTTACGAATCCCCAGCCAGAACATGGCTCCGGGGATTTCTTTTTGGAAGAGACTGAAAACTTCGCCGCCCATCTGGGGTGCGGTTTCAACTACGCCTGCTTTGCCAACGATGCGCTCGATTGAGGGAAGGGCGGCGTTGACGACTTCGGCGGGGTTGGTTGTGACGGGGTAGCTGGGCTGGATCCACTCGACTTTGTAGTCTCCGCCGTTGATGGCGGTGCAGCCAGCAAGGGTTTGTTTGACGTAGGTGCGGTATTCTTCGCGGGTTTGCTCGTTGAAGGTGCGGAGGGTGCCTTCCATCTTGATGGTGTCGGCGATGACGTTGCTGCGGTCTCCACCGTTGATGGTGCCGAGGGTGAGGACGCTGGGCTGCATGGTAGAGATGCGGCGGGAGTGGATGGTTTGCAGCATGTTGACGCATTGGGCGGCAGTGACCAGCGCGTCTGCGCCGTCATGCGGGGTTGCGCCGTGGGCCTTCTTGCCTTTGATGGTGATGTCGACGGAGTCTGCACTGGCGAGCAAGGGGCCGCGGGCGAAGCCGATCTTGCCAGCGTCGACCATGGGCGAGACGTGGAAGGCGAAGATGGCCTGGGGCCTGGGGTTCTGCAGTGCGCCTTCGCGGATCATGAGGGCTGCCCCGAAGTATTCGGCATCGGAGACGCCTTCTTCAGCGGGCTGGAAGATGAACTTGACGGTGCCGGGGAGGTCCTTTTTGATTTTGCTGAAGAGCTCGGCTACGCCCAGGGCGACCGTCATGTGGGCGTCGTGGCCGCAGGCGTGCTTGACGCCTTTGTTGATGGATTTGTAGGGGAGTTTGGATTCTGATTCGTCGATGGGGAGGGCGTCCATATCGGTGCGCCAGGCGACGACGGGGCCGGGCTTGCCGCCTTTGATGATGCCGATGACGCCGTGGCCGGCGACGTTGGTTTTGATCTCATCGAAGCCGAGTTCTTTGAGGCGGGCGGCGATGACCTGACCGGTGCGGGCTTCTTTGTTGGAGAGCTCGGGGTGGATGTGAAAATCGCGACGGGTCTCGATGAGTTTGGGCGTCATCGCGTCGACGAGCTGGTTGATGTCTTGGGCCTGGAGGGTGGCGGCGATAAGGATGAGTGTTTTCACTGTGCGTTCCTGGTGAGGTAGTCGAGGAGGATTTTGGAGCCGGCGTGGACGCCGATGGAGAGGGCGTCTTCGTCGATGTCGAATTCGGCGGTGTGGAGGCCGGCGGTGATGCCCTTGGCGGGGTTGCTGATTCCGAGGAAGAACATGGTGCCCGGGATGACACGCTGGTAGGCGGAGAAGTCTTCGCCGAAGAGGCCGGGGCTCTGAGATAGAGCAGCGTTGGGGCCAAGGGCTTTGTCGATGACCGGGAGAGCCGCTTTGTTGAGTGCGGGGCTGTTTAGCATTGGGACGTTGCCGCGCTTGAGGTTGAAGGAGTAGGTGGCGCTCATGGCGGAGGTGCAGCCGTCGAGGGTCTGCTTGATGAGGGCTTCGTATTTGTCGGTGACGGCTTCAGAGAAGGTGCGGAGGGTACCGGTGATCGAGATGGATTCGGCGATGACGTTACGGCGATCGCCACCGTGGATGGTGCCGAGGGTAAGGACGCTGGGGTCTGTGGTGTCGATGCGGCGGGAGTGGATGGTTTGCAGGGCGAGGATGCACTGGCTGGCGACGGCTACGGCGTCAATGCCCTGGTAGGGGTAAGCGCCGTGGGCGCGGCGGCCTTTGACGGTGATGTTGACGGTGGAGGAAGCGGAGCTGGCGGCATTGTCGGTGTAAGCGATCTTGCCGGTGGGGACGTTGCTGGCAACGTGGAAGGCGAAGATAGCGTTGGGCTTGGGGTTTTCGAGTGCGCCTTCTTTGATCATCAATCTTGCGCCGTAGGATTCGACGCCGGAGACGCCTTCTTCGGCGGGCTGGAAGATGAATTTGATGGTGCCGGGGATTTCGCTTTTGAGCTGGTTGAGGGTTTCTGCGATGCCGAGGCCGATGGTGGTGTGGGCGTCGTGACCGCAGGCGTGTTTGACGCCTTTGACGGTGGATTTGTAGGGGGCGGCGAAGGTGGATTCGTCGATGGGGAGGGCGTCCATGTCGGCTCGCCAGGCGACTACAGGGCCGGGCTTTGCGCCTTTGAGGAGAGCGGTGACGCCGTTGCCGGCGATGTTGGGCTTGATGTCTTCAAGGCCGAGGGCGCGGAGTTTTTCGACGATGAGTTTGCCGGTGCGAACTTCGTTGTTGGATAGCTCAGGGTGCATGTGGATGTCGCGGCGGCATTCGACGAGCAGGGGCTGTAGGGATTTTGCGATCTGGGCGATCTTGTCGTCGAGGGATTGGGCGGGAAGCAGGGCGGCAAATGCAGCCAGGCAGAAGACAACTCTCATAACTTATGAGTGTAGCGGGCTTCTGCCGGTCGGTTCTCAGTTCTTGACCGTCTGAGATGCGGATTCAGTTGATTTGAAAGCTTTGGCCTGGTGTCTGCCTCACCAAATTGGCCGCAACTCCATCAAATGGAGTCTATTTGATAGGTATTCAAAAGAAAGTTTCTCCCAGGAAATGCTCATCGAGCCCGCGCTTACAGTGAATTCTCGTACGGGCGTTATTGCTGGGAAGCTGCTTTTATAGAAGTGTGGCCTATTTTGAAATTGATAGATTATTTGGACCCCAGGCAAGTAGGGGGCGGAAGCTGTTGTGCCGATTGCTTCAGCTTGGATGCGGCGTTCAAAGTTTGCTCGGGAGTCGATTCTCTTTGAGGCGACGAGGAAATAGTTTGTATTCGTCTCTACCAGCGTAACCATCGAGCATGCATCAGGCGCGTTGCTTTCGCCGTGTTGCCATTTGCTTTCTACACATGCCGAGTCCAGTGTTTTGACGCGACCGACTTCGTAGTTTGCAGATGCTTCGAATGGGCCGAATTTTACGTAGAAAGTATGACTTCCGCTTTCCATTGCAGCGGGTTCGCCCTCGTACCCATCAAAAACATGATTGCCCGACCAGAATGGGTTAAGAAACAAAATGGGGTATCGCTCAGCAGCCCCCTTCGGCAGGCTAAATTTCTTAAAACTGCAGGCCCCAGAGTTTTGTACCGTCACGGCCGCTTTTGGCTTCTGGGTGTAAGCCTGAACTCCTGAAGTGTAGGTGATCACTGGAATGTCCACGGCCCGGTCTGAAGCGTTCTCAATGATGATTACCGGATTCAGGATTTCCCCAGGTAAGAGTACGCGGCGCTCAGACTCGACTCTTATCTTGATCCCTGGCTGGCTCAGTAGAGCTTGAAACTCCCGGCAATCCGCATCCCGGGGTTTGCCAGAGAGAATTGCTGGCAAGATCCATAGGCATCCAACACAAAACTTTAGCCTTCGAAACTTGAGGAGGCTCCGACTCTCATAAACTAAAGGTGTATCCCACATCATGTCTAAATTCTATTCGCGTCCCGATCTTATTGCCCAGCGTGCCTTGTGGAGGGCTGAGGGGAAGAAGGTTGTGTTTACCAATGGGTGCTACGACATCCTGCATCCTGGGCATGTGCGGCTGCTTGAGGCGGCGCGGTCTCTTGGGGATGTTTTGATTTTGGCTTTGAATACCGATGACAGCGTGCAGCGGTTGAAGGGATTGTCGCGGCCTATTCTGCATGAGGATACCCGGGCTGAGATTGCGGCCTCGCTTGAAGCTGTTGATGCCGTCACGTTCTTTGATGAGGATACGCCTCGGGAATTGATCGCTGCGGTGTTGCCGGATTTTCTGGTGAAGGGGGCCGACTGGAGCCACTTCATTGCAGGGCGTGAAGAGGTGGAGGCGGCTGGGGGAACTGTGATGGCGTTGCCGCTGGAGCCTGGTTATTCGACGACAAATTTAGTGCAACAGATATTGGATCGCCATCAGTGATTCGTGACCTTCTGCTAAGTGTTGCTGAGCGGGCTGAGTTTGTCCAGGTTGTGGAGCGGCTTGGGCGGGAGGACGCGCATACCCTATCGCTAAGTGGATTGACTGTTGCGGCTAAGGGGCTGATGCTGGCTTTGCTTTGGGAACGGACTCGCAAGTCGATGCTGGTTGTCACCGATGGCAATCGTGAAGCTGAGGCGCTGCTTGAGTCTACGAATACGTTTCTGACTTTGCTGGAGCCGGCAGGGGCGAGGGCGCAGCTTGTGCCTCCGCTTGATGTGTTGCCGCATCAGAAGCTGGCGCCACACTCGGAGATTCTGGAGCAGCGGGCGATTGGGCTTTGGAAGCTTTCGACGGATCGCGCGCCGATTACGATTGCACCTGTTGCGAGTGCGATGTTGCGCGTGGCTGCGCCTAGTTTCTACCGGCAGTTGGTGTTGTCGCTGAAAGAGGGGGAGGAGGTTGCTCTCGATGATTTGTCGCTGCACTTGAGGCGGATCGGTTATGAGCAGCGTGAGCCGGTGGAGATGGTGGGGGAGTTTTCGATTCGTGGTGGCATCGTCGATATCTATCCTGCTGAAGCGGATAAGCCGGTGCGGCTCGAGTTCTTTGGGGACACGATTGAGACGATTCGTCGCTTTGATGTCGAGACGCAGCGGAGTGTGGCACGGGTGCCGGAGGTGCGGATTCTGCCTTTGGTGGAAACGCCTACCGATACGGATGGGCCTCGTGAGTTTTCATTGTTGAATCTTGTGGGTAAGGGCTTGTTGTTTTGGGATGAGCCGGAGCAGGTGCGGGCGTCGGCTGAACGTTTCTGGAAGCGGCTGGAGGATGGGGCTCATGAGGTGGAGCCGGAGGGGCATTACTTCCACTATGGGGAACTGGCGTCGCACGGGGCAGCGTTGATGCGGGAGCTTGAGTTGCGTGAGTTGGGCCTTGATGTTGGGGCGCATGCGTTTGAGTTTGGCTCGCGGCCGGGGATCACGTTTCGCGGCAATATCCGGATGGCGGTGGAGGAATCGCGGACGCTGGTGGCGGGTGGATCGCAGGTGATTTTCTTTGCGAATTCGCTGGGGGAGGTGGAGCGGTTTGCGGATGTGTTTAGCGAGTACAAGGTGCCTTATCAGGTGATGTTGCCGCCTGAGGAGGTGATGCCGGCGTATCTGTCTGAGCGTGTGTATCAGGGTGCGAATGCGAATGTGATTTTGGTGAAGGGGAGGCTGGCGCGGGGGACGGTGTTTCGTGAGCCGAAGCTGGCGTTGTTTGGCGGGGATGATCTGTTTGAGTCGTCGGATATGGTGGCGCGGTCGAACCAGCGTGGGCCGGTGGCTTCGATGGGTGCGTTTGCTGCGGATATCGCGGACTTGAAGGTTGGCGATTTTGTGGTGCACCAGACGCATGGTGTGGGCAAGTTTTTGGGGATCAAGGTAATCAATCAGGGGGAAGGGAACGGGGAGTTCCTGTTGCTGGAATACGCAGGGGAATCGAAGCTGTATGTGCCGGTGACTCGGCTCGATCTGATCTCGAAGTATCGCAGCGGGAGTGGCGGGGAGACGAAGGCACCGCTCGATAAGCTGGGCGGGATCACGTGGCAGAAGACGAAGAGCCGCGTGAAGGCGAAGATGCGCGATATGGCCGATGAGCTGTTGAAGCTCTACGCGCAGCGGAGGATGGCTGAAGGGTTCTCGTTTTCACCGGATTCGAACTGGCAGCGGGAGTTTGAAGACTCGTTTGAGTACAACGCGACGAAGGATCAGATGGCGGCGGTGCGGGATATCAAGCGCGATATGGAGAGCGAGTTGCCGATGGATCGCCTGGTGGTGGGCGATGTGGGATTTGGCAAGACGGAAGTGGCGATGCGTGCGGCGTTTAAGGCGTTGGGCGATGGGAAGCAAGTGGCGGTGCTTGCGCCTACGACGGTGCTGGCCTTTCAGCATTATGAGAGCTTCAAGCGGCGCTTTGCTGCGTTCCCGGTGCGGATTGAGCACTTGAGCCGGTTCCGGAATCCTAAGGAATCGAAGCAGGTGATGGAAGACCTTGAGAATGGCAAGGTGGACATTCTGATTGGGACTCATCGGATTTTGTCGAAGGACATCAAGTTTCCGGATCTTGGCTTGCTGGTGGTGGATGAGGAGCAGCGCTTTGGGGTTTCGCATAAGGAACGCTTGAAGCAGTTGAAGAAGAATGTTGATGTGTTGACGTTGTCGGCTACGCCGATCCCTCGTACTTTGCATATGTCGCTGGTTGGGATTCGCGATTTGTCGGTGATCGAGACGCCGCCGAAGGACCGGTTGGCGGTGCATACGGTGGTTGCGAAGTTTGATCAGGAAGTGATCAAGGCGGCGATCGAGCAGGAGATTGCTCGCGGGGGCATGGTGTACTTTGTGCACAATCGCGTGGAATCGATTTATGAGCGGGCGTTCTCGATTCAAGAGTTAGTGCCTGGTGTGAGGGTTGGTGTGGGGCATGGGCAGATGGTGGATAACGAGCTGGAGAAGGTGTTGCTCGGGTTCATGCGCCATGAGTTTGATGTGTTTGTGTGCACGACGATTGTCGAGAACGGACTGGATATTCCGCTCGCGAACACGATCATTATTGAGAACTCGCAGAACTATGGCTTGAGCGAGCTGTATCAGTTGCGGGGGCGGGTGGGCCGGTCGAATCGCAGGGCTTATGCGTATTTGCTGGTGCCTCCGGATACGGAGTTGACCGAGGTGGCTCGGAAGCGGCTGGCGGCGCTGAAGGAGTTTTCGGATCTTGGTGCGGGCTTCAAGATTGCCGCGCTGGATCTGGAGTTGCGTGGTGCGGGTAGTTTGCTTGGTGGTGAGCAGAGCGGACATATCAATCTGGTTGGATTTGATATGTACATCAAGATGCTTGAGGAAGCCGTGAGGGAGATGAAGGGCGAAGAGGTGCCGCTTGAGATTCACTCGACGCTGAATCTTGGGTTTGAGATTCGGATCCCTTCGACTTACATTCCTGAGGATAATCAGCGGTTGCGGGCTTATAAGAAGATTGCCGATGCCAAGAGCCGTGAGGTGGCCAATGAGATTGTGGCTGAGTTTGCGGATCGCTATGGGCCGGTGCCTGAGGATGTGAAGTTGCTAGTGGACTTTGGGCAGGCTAAGAATCTGGCTCAGGTGATTGGTGTGGAGAGTGTGGAGAGGCGGCAGGGGATGTTCCAGGTGAAGTTCCATCCGCAGGCGAAGATTGATCCAGCGAAGTTGATGGAGTTGGTACAGAAGTCTCCGGGGGCGAGCTTTTCGCCTGCTGGGGTGCTGAAGGCGATTGATACTACGGGGGCGTCGCCGGGGAAGATTGTGGGGGCGTTGACTGGGTTGCTTGAGGGGTTGAGGGCGCGGCCGTTTTGAAATGGATAGTGCGAGGTGTGGCTTATCTTGTTTCGCCAGGGGTGGTGTTTTTGATTGCTCGCTGGGTTGGGGCCTCGGCGCTGTTTAGTGGGGGGCTTGCTGGTGGGTGGCTTGTGTTGGCGGTGTTTCTGGTTGAGGTGCTGGGGCGTGGACTGGTGGATTGGATGCGGGTGGTTCGGAGTGGGTGAAGCTCCGAACCACCCTTTTCGTTTAGTTGGCGGTGACTGTGAAGGTGTTGGGGGTGCTCAGGGGGTTGCCGGTGCCGTTGCGGAGGCGGATGGTGTAGGAGCCGGCTGGGATGGTGTTTAGGAAAACCAAGTCTGTGGTGGAGGCTCCGGCTGGCTTTACGATGCAGCCGGCGGTGCCGCAGACCCCGCCGGTGAGGAGCCCTTCGATGGTGGTTGGAGTGATGCTGGTGCCTCGGAAGACGATGGCTAGTGGCTTGGTGGCTACCGGCTTGGTGGTGGCCAGGGCGAAGTAGGTGAGTACTGGGGTTGCTACGGTTGGGGCCGGGGTTGGAGGAGGAGGTGGTGGTGGGGTGGTTGTGGTTCCTGCGGCTCCGTAGAGGGTGACCAGGCCGTTCTTGTCGCCGGCTTCGAGGCTGCGCTTCTTGGTTTCTCCAGCGCCGGCGGAGAACCACATGGTTTCTTCTGCGCACGTGCTGGCGCTTGGGTGGGTGAGGCCGAGGGCGTGGCCGAGTTCATGGATTGCGATGTTTTGGACGTCGAATTGCCCGGCTTGGCCGGTGGTGGACCAGGTGTAGCGATTGTTGAAGGTCATCGAGAAGCGGACCATCTGCTGACTGCTTTGGTAGAACTCAACACGGGTGGAGGCGAGGGTGGAGCCTGCGCCGAGGTCTGCGAGGCTGATGGTGTGCGGGCTTGATGCGCTGAAGGTGAAGGCGAATTTGGAGCCTCCCTGATTCCAGCCGGTGGCGGCTGCCTGGATGGCAGAGGCCCAGGCGGAGGGGATGGATGCAGCGAGGCCATAGGTGGTGGCGGGGGTGCTCCATTTGGGGCCCATGTAGGCGGAGCAGGCTGAGGCTGTTGCGTCGAGATCGAGGAAGGCTTCGGGGTCGCTGTTGAGCTTGTCCTGACGGTTGAGGAAACGATTGAGGCGGCTGGATTCGAAGTCGCTTACGGGGGAGCCTGAGTCTTCACGGTATTGGCGGACGCGCTGGAGGGCTTTGCGGCCGGTGGCAGAAGTGAGGTTGATTTTTTCTTCGGGCTGGTTTGTCGTGCCGAAGTAGAGGATGTCTTCGCCGGCTTCGAATCTTGGGGCATCGGTGAAGAGGACAACACGATCGCCGACCTGCCCTCCCTTGATGTCGAAGGCTAACTCTGTGGGGGTGACGTCTTCGCTGCTCTTGAGGACTGCAGCAACGTCGAGGCGGACCCGGGTGTAGATCTCGCCGTCTTCAGCTACGTAGCTGTCGGCTGAGTTGACGCGGCCGGCGAGGATGAGCGGGGAATCCTTGGTGAGTTCTTCGAGGGTCTTGTGCTGGGCTGATAGCGCAGACACGAGCAGGAGTGGGGCGAAATAGAAAAGACGATTCATGGATTTGTTCCAGCTTGAGGCCGGAACGGTTTTGTTGGAATCAGGGAAAACACCTGAATGACCCTAAGCATGTGCTGAGCCCCAGGGTGGTAGGTCTTTAGGGCTGCATGAAACGCTTTAGCCACTGCCTTAGCAGGGTTAGGGCCTCGGGGTCTTTAGAGAAGCGTGCTTTTTCGTAGAGGGCGGTGAATTCGCTTTGTTCGAGTTCGCGGGCGGTCTGGCTGGTGTTTCGCTTGCGCTTGGAGGCCTTCAGGTATTGCTCGAAGAGTTGCGTGGCTTCGTGTGGGGCGGTGAGCTGGTTGTTGCGTCTTTGCCACAGTAGCCAGCCTAGCGGGATCGAGATTGCGGCGAGGAACCAGGGCCAGGAGATGTCGGGGCGGCTGATGTTGGGGCGCTTGATTCCGCCTGCGCCGCCCATCCATTCTTCGCTCATGACGACGAATCGATCCTGCATCTGGATGAGCCACTTCATGGTGGCGGAGAGTTGGGGCTGATTGTTGCCGGCGGGAGTAGGATCGAAGACAACCCAGCCTTTGCCTTCAATCCAGACCTCAACCCAGGAGTGGGCGTTGGAGCTACGGATGACGTACCAGTTGTTGATGGGCTCGGGGAGTGAAGCGTAGAAGCCGGTGACGACGCGGGTGGGGATCTTGAGGGTTCGCAGCATTACGGCCATGGCGCTGGCGAAGTATTCGCAGTGGCCTGCGCGGGTGTTGAAGAGGAAGTCGACGAGGGGTTCGCGGCCGGCGATGTTTGATTCGAGGCTGTAGGAGTATTTGGTTCTGAGATGGGTCTCGATGCGGTTGGCGATGTCGGTGGGGTCGGTTAGTTTGGCGGTGATGACTTCGGCTAATTCGCGGATGCGCGGGTTGACGCCTGGGAGGCGGAGGTAGCGCTGGCGGAGGGGTTGTGTGAGGGGGCCGCTGGTTTCTGAGGCGATCGGGTGCATGGTGGGATCGAGGAAGCCGGAGAAGGAGTAAGAGGGGAGGGCGTTCTCGAGGGAGATCTGTTTGAACGCACCTTCGGAGTTGCGGCGGAGGCGGCCTTGGGGGAGGTAGATGTATTCGGGGACGCCTGTGGTGAAGAGGACGCGGTCCATTGCGGCGAGGGTTTGGATCTCGTAGAAGAGGCGGGGGCCGGGCTTGCGGCGTTGGTCGTCTGAGGCGACGATGATCTTGCCCTGGTTGGGGAATTCGTACCAGGATTCGAGGGTGTTGGTCCAGGCGGAGCCGTTGAAGTCTGAGAGGGCGGCAC
Source organism: Bryobacter sp. (assembly GCA_044376335.1). Lineage (GTDB taxonomy): Bacteria > Acidobacteriota > Terriglobia > Bryobacterales > Bryobacteraceae > Bryobacter. The sequence goes on along the minus strand of JBIPMY010000030.1, from coordinate 3,152 downwards.
CGCGCCAGCGGACGACGGGAGGTGGAGTGCCGCTGAGGAAGCGGACGCGGAAGGCGGGGGTGCGGTCGTCCTGGAGTTGGCCGATTTCTCCGAGGCGGACGGAGCCGGAGAAGCCAACGATGCGGCGGAGGGGTTGGAAGTTGAACTGGAAGGCAGCGATGGGGTTGCGGGGCAGGAGGAGGTAGAGGCCGCCGGCGACGATGCTGATGCCGAGGACCATGATGAGACCGAAGCTGGCGAGGGGACGGAGGAGTCGCCATCCGTCGAGGCCCTGCCAGGTTTTGAGCTGGTCGCGATTGCGGCGGAGTTCGTTGAGGCACTGGACGATGAGGAACCAGGTGAAGAGGATGGCGAGGAGGAACCACTGTTGGGGGCCGCTGGAGGGGAAGAGGGAGGCCATCATGATCCAGATGCAGTAGCTGGAGACGGCGGCGAAGTCGCGGCCGGTTTGGGCGCTGAGGAGGAAGACCATGAGGACGGCGAGGAGGAAGTCTTTGATGTTGAGCGAGGCGATGTTGCGGAAGAAGAACCAGTAGATGGGCGCGGCAGCGGCGACCATGAGGAGGGTGGCGCAGCCGGCGTTGGTGCTGAGGGTTAGGCCGGTGGCGCGGAGGGCGGCGATGATGAGGCAGAAGAGGAGGGTAGGCCAGGCGAGGCCGTCGGTGGTTGCGACCAGGAGGAAGGTGCCGACGATGAGGAGGTAGACGGCGAGCTCCTGGATGCGGGGGAGCGTGGAGGATTGAGGCGTGGGCGCTATGAGACCAGCATAGCGCCGAGGGACAGGGGTGGAGTTGGCAGGGAGTTTGTGGGGTTCGGATGTTGAGGAACTGGCTCTCTGGCCGATGTGCCTAGCCGGGATGCGGATTTTCAACTTCTTCTTCTTCAGTGCAAACAAATGCGCGGTTGGCGGCAACAAGGAAGTTGGGAAACAAAATCTGAAAGTACAATGGCGAGCATGAGTGGCGAGATGACTGAGTATTTGGAGTCCGCCGCTGATCGTCTTGAGCGAGAGACAGTGGAGCTGTTTTTCGCAACTCCTTCTGAAGCAACCTTCACACCGATATTCCAAAGGTTTGCCCCACGGATGCTTCGTTATTTCGAGCTGCGTGGCTGTGCCAAGGCAGTCGCCGAAGACCTGACGCAGGAAGTGATGCTGGCCGCCTTCCGGCAGACTGCGAGTGTACGTGATCCTGGGCGATTTCGTGCCTGGCTATACGGTGTCGCACGCCATAAATATCTGATGCACATTCGACGGGAGGGCCACACCCCTGAGATGGTTGAGTTCGACGAATTGAGCGAGTCGTTGCTGGTGGCCCAAAGCGATCCGCTGGCGCGCTCTGTCTTGTATGAGTCGCTGAAAACACTGGATGCTGTGTCGCGACGCATTCTGCTGCTTCGCTACATGGATGGCCTTGAATATCATGAAATCGCCGAGGTGATGGAAATGCCTTTGGGAACGGTGCAATGGAAAGTTTTCGATTCGAAGAAAAAGCTTGCGAAATGGATGGGCAGATTATGAACACCGAACACGGCTTTACTGAGACACAGTGGGTTGAGTACCTTGATGGGACACTGGCCAAGTCTGCTTGCGCCAGGATCCGGGCACACCTCGAAGTCTGCGAGGAGTGCCGTAGAATGCATGATCAACTGCTCGAATGGGAGTCTGTGGTTATTGCCGAAGTTAGCCGGCTCAACGTTGCGGCTAGCCGCAGTAATGCCGAGATGGACTTGCTGGCCGGAAGCTTCTTTCAGCGCATCCGGGAAAATGAGATTGGCTCAACCAAGCGTGCCGGACTCAAAACCGTCGAAGCAGTGCGGTTACTACGAGCACTGCTCGATCCACTTTGTGGGGCCGGTGCGGCCCGCAACGCAGTCCGGCTAGCCACCGAGCAGTCGTGCAGGGCCGGCGAAGACAATGTGTCCGTTCCAAACTGGGGGCTGTTTGTCCGTAACCTGAGCAAGAACGTGGGATGTGTCTACGGTTCATCTGTGCGCGTGCTCATCGAACGTGTAGGGATCCTGGTTGCAGCGGAGATCCATTGATGGTTCTGAAACCACAACCTGGCCTGGTGTGGTGGGGGCTGGCATTCTTCCTCGTCGCGTGTATCACCACACAAGTAATCAGCGGGGTACAGCCCGCTTGGCGAACGGCGACTTTAGTGCTGTTGGCGGCATCCCACTTCACCGCAAATGTGTCCAGTTGCTTGCTGGGCCGCAGAATCGCCCTTGATCACGACAAGGGTACACTGATGCGGCTGGCCTGGATCCTGGTATCGATCGGGATTCTGGTCAATGCGTGCCGGGTGGCCTTCGAGTTCGCCTTTCATAGCACGGGCCGCCTGGATTCAGCGATCTATCCGGCATTGGGGCTACGGCAAATTTTGGTGGCCAGTTCGTTCCTGATTCTGACGTGCGCGTTCGGGGCCATGTGGTCGGCCTTTACAACACTGCAGCTAGGGATACGGCTTCACGCCTTTGATTGGGTGTTGATCGCGTGTATTGTCCTGTTGGTGCCACCCGTGATCTGGAATCGCCAGACCATGGGCGATTCGCAATCTCCCTTGGCGATAGTTCGCTATCTGCAATTCACCGGCCCGATTCTGTTGGCGATTCCGGCGTCAATGGGTATGGCGCTATACCGTGTGAGCGAAGAGATGGGCGAAGGCAGGATGGCGCTGACGCTGAAGTGCCTGGCCGGATCCTTGGCGCTACGTTTGGGTGCCCTGGCTGCGGCCGCCATTCTTGGTCCGGATGGTAATGCGGCAGGTGCCTCGGCGGCTTCTCTGGTGCCAATGGGCCTTTATATCACCGCCCATTGGATATTCCTGCTGGGCCTGGTGCACCGCTGGCGTCTCAGTCACCAGACAACCGATCTGATTGAGCGATACGAGAGCGATCAGGAAAACCAACTGACCCTGCTGGCACAGCAAACGCAAAAGCCCGGAAATTAGTTCACTCTTCTACCAACAAACGGCGCTGCTAAGGCAACAACGCTATCAGTAGTCAAACTTTCAGTTGAGGTTCAAAATGCCGGTTCAGACATCCATGTCTCGCAAGATCCCATATGCTCAGGTGGCCGAAGGGCACAAGTTCGTGTCACAGGGCGCAGATCCAAATTTGGTGAGGAATTAGAAGATGAAGGTGCAATGTTT
>JBIPMY010000270.1:0-8630 GCA_044376335.1 Bryobacter sp. | reverse complement strand
GCATGTCGGGCACCTTCGCCGATCGCTGCAACGCCGTCGAAGCTATCACCGAAGCTGACCTGCGCAACGCAATCGAAAGCCGGCTTACCTTCATGCAGTCCCTTGGCACAACAACAGTTGAAATCAAGACCGGCTATGCCACCTCAGTAGCCGCAGTCCGCAAGTGTCTGGCCGCCATCCCAAATCGTCCTGGCGTAGTCATCACCGAGATGTCTCCCCTCGCAAATAATGTCGAACCCTCCTGGCTCCTCCACAACAATCCTCGCTTCGTTGACGTGTTGTGCGATCCCGAAGGCCTGAGTGTCGATCAGTTGCGCGCACCTCTAGCTTCGATGAAGACCCCTGTCAAGCTGCATGTCTGCGTCTCTTCTCATAGCAACGGCGTGGAGTTAGCGCTCGATGTCAATGCCGTCAGCGTCGAGCATCTCCTCCATGCCAACCCGCGCGACATCGAGTTGCTCTCCCGTTCGAACACAATTGCCGTCCTGCTACCCGCCATGGCATTTTTCTCAAAAGCCGGCCGCTTCGCGCCCGCGCGCGCCTTACTCGACGCAGGCGTCACCGTAGCTCTCGCAACAGACGCTAACCCCGGCGACTCCCCCACCTACTCCATGCCATTCGTGATGCAACTAGCCGCGCGCGAAATGCACATGACTGCCTTCGAAACAATCTGCGCCGCAACCCTCAACGCAGCCAAAGCAATCCACGAAGATCACCGCGTCGGCAGCCTCACGCCCGGCAAAGACGCCGACTTCCTCATCCTTGCCTCGAAAGACTATCGCGATCTGCCTCCGGTCGAGCGCGTCTTCAAAAGTGGGCAGGAGTGTCTTCGTACTTATGCTGCAGACGCGTCAACTCCTGCTTCATTCTTTTGATCGTCAACTGGTTCGCCGGGTCAGCATAAGCATTGCGCATCTCCTTCGGGTCCCGCTTCAGGTCATAGAATTCCCATTGCGCTGTCCCGGTCGGGAAGCAGATCAGCTTGTGATCCTTCGTCCGCACTCCATAATGGCCAGGGACATGATGATCCCCATCGTCATGCATCCAGTAGCGGTAATACATCGACTTGCGCCAGTTCTCCGCCGTCCGGCCTTGCAGATTGGTCCGGAAGCTTTCCCCATCCATGTACTGATCCCGGCCAAGTCCAGCAAAGTCCATAAATGTATGCGCAAAGTCGATATTCAGAATGATGTCGCTGTTCACCGTTCCGGCCTTGATCTCTTTGGGATAACGAGCCAAAAACGGCATCCGCAGCGACTCCTCATACATCAGCCGCTTGTCATAAAGCCCGTGGTCACCAAGGAAGAAGCCTTGGTCTGAGGTGTAGATGATCAGCGTGTTCTCACGCAGGTTATTGGTATCGAGGTAATCGAGCACCCGCCCAACCGAGTCATCCACAGACTGCACACACCGCAGATAATCCTTGATGTAGAGCTGATAAGCCCACTTGCGCAGAGCGTCTCCGCTTAGACCCTCAGGCGGCTTCACCTTCAGGTCGCGCAAGGTCTGATGCTGGCCAACGCTCATCTTCTCGTTGTGTCGTGGCTCTTCATAAAGATTGGAGGGCTCAGGGATCGTCTGGTCCTTCAAAAAGTCCTTGTATTTCGGCGCCGGGTCCCACGCCCGATGAGGCGCCTTATGATGGCACATCAGAAAGAAGGGCTTCTCTTTGTCCCGGCCATTAAGGAACTCAAGCGCAAAGTCGGTAATCAGATCAGTGCAATAACCTTGATACTTCTTGCGGCCCGTCTGCTCGATAAACTCAGGGTCATAATAAGCTCCCTGGCCCGGCAGGATGCGCCAGTGGTCAAATCCCTGTGGCTCAGTAACCAGGTGCCACTTACCGATCATCGCAGTCTGGTAGCCGTCCGCCTGCAGGTACTTGGCAACAGTACGGCTCTTCGGGTCCAGCTTATCGTTCAGCGTATTCACGCCATTTTTGTGGCTGTACTGCCCGGTAAGGATAGCGGCGCGAGAAGGAGTACAGATCGAGTTGGTGCAGAAGCAATTGTCGAGACGCGCCCCTTCTTTGGCGATGCGGTCGATGTTCGGGGTCTTGTTGATGCGGCTGCCATAAGCGGAGATGGCATGTGAGGCATGATCGTCCGACATGATAAAGATGATGTTCGGCCTCGGGTTGCCTTGCAAAAGACCCGCCAAAAGACTCCGTCGTGATAAACGCTGCATCTCGTTATTCTATTGGGAATGATGCTCCGACGGACACTTCTCATGGCTTTTCTCGCAGACAACAAGAAGAGGCCTCGCGACTACGGCATCCTCAGCGGCCAGACAGGCCCACTCAACGCCATTACCGACGTCACTGGAGTCAGGGTCGGCCAGACAACTCTCATTGAAGGTCGCAACATCCGTACCGGGGTCACGGTCGTTTTGCCTCACAGTCGCAATCTCTTCCAGGAGAAAGTCCGCGCAGCGATATTCGTGGGTAATGGCTTCGGCAAACTCATGGGTTCCACTCAAGTCAATGAGCTGGGCGAAATAGAAAGCCCCATCGCGCTCACGGCAACCCTCAACGTCCCAAGAGTCGCCGACGCCATTCTCGATTACATGCTCGATCTTCCCGGCAACGAAAAGGTGCGAAGCCTCAACGTCTTAGTCGGCGAAACCAACGACGGTCAGTTGAATGACATTCGTGCCCGCCGAGTCGGCAAAGCCGAAGTGTTGGCCGCAATCAACGGGGCAAAGTCTGGCCCGGTCGAGGAAGGCGTAGTGGGTGCCGGCACCGGCACAATCTGCTTCGGCTGGAAGGGCGGCATCGGCACCAGCTCAAGAGTTGTTGGAAGCTGGACTCTCGGCGTGCTCGTACAAACCAATTTCGGCGGCGCTCTCCGCATCGGCGGCATGCCTTGGCCAAGCGGCAAAGTAGGCCCGGCAACAGGCGACGGCAGCGTCATGATCGTCATCGCAACCGACGCACCAGTCGAGCACAGAGAACTCGAGCGCCTCGCAGCAAGAGCAATGTGGGGACTCGGCCGCGTAGGCTCCAGCGGCAGCAACGGCAGCGGCGATTATGCAATCGCCTTCAGCACAGCCAAGTCAGGCGATCCACTCAAAGGCGACCGCCTCAGCCCCCTCCTCGCCGCCGTGATCGACGCAACTGAAGAGGCAGTCCTCAATTCGCTCTTCATGGCTCGCACGGTAGAAGGCAACGGAGTGCGGGTCGAGGCGTTGCCCGTGGATCAAGTCGTGATGGAATGGAAGCGGAGAAACGGACAATGAAGATCCTTGCTTTGGGTTTGTTTGGAATATTGCTTTCGGCGAAGCAGCCACAGTTGGCTGTGCAGGGTGACACCACCTGGATGGCTTACGGCGAGGGCAACAAGATTTTTGTCAAAAGCAGCACCCACGGTGCAGCCCGTTGGAGCAAGCCAGTGGAACTGGGCGACTTTCCAAAGCTGATGCTAGGCATGCGGCGTGGCCCTCGCATTGCCGTCAGCGGCGATAGCGTCGTCGTCAGTGCCATCGCGAACGGCGAATTGCTTTCCTGGCGAAATGGCGTAGGTCCTGTCAAGGTCAACGACGTACCAACCTCCGCCCGCGAGGGCCTACACGACATGGCAGCCGGCGGCGGTAAGATCTACATCACCTGGCTTGATCTGCGCGAGAAAGGCATGCACCTCTACGGCAGCGTCAGCAGCGATGGCGGCAAGACCTGGGGCAAGAACGAACTCCTCTATGAAGGCGAGATCTGTGAATGTTGCCACCCGAGCGTGATCGTCGACGACGCTGGCAAGGCAACCGTGATGTTCCGCAATCACGTAGGTGCATACCGCGACATGTACATGGCTCCTTGGGGCGGCAAGGCGGTGAAACTCGGCAAAGGCACTTGGGAGCTCAACGCTTGTCCGATGGATGGGGGCAGCTTTGTTTGGGAAGCTCCCGGCAAACTGTTGACCGCCTGGCGCCGCGACAAGCAGGTCTTTACCGCCCGCCCCGGTGAGGCCGAGACCCTGCTTGGGCTTGGCCGTCAACCCGTATTGGTTCGCGGTGGCTGGGCTGCCTGGACCGAAGGCAAGAAACTCCATCTAAAGCAGCCCGACGGCTCTCGTCGCATCATTTCGGAGACGGCCTCATTCGTTAGTGCCGTGGAGCGCCCTGGCGGTGGAATCCTCCTCGCTTGGGATGGCGAAAACGACATCGAGACTTACGATGTCGTACCTCCGATGGCTTTGCCCCACCCTCCCTCACGAAGCGAAATCCTGCAAACCCTTGAGCGAGAGATGTATGGCAAAGCCCCAGCCAAGCCCGCCAAACAAGGCTTTGAGTTGCGCGAGAAAAGCGAAGAAGCCTTCGGCGGCAAAGCCATTCGAAAGCAGCTTTCTCTCTGGTACGAAGGCCCCTCCGGCAAACGCGGCAAGATGGAACTACTCATGTACCTGCCCAAGACCACGGCCAAAGTGCCAGTCTTCCTCGGCATGAGTTTCGGCGGCAACACTTGCGCCAATGCCGACCCAGCCATCTTTGAATCCACCGCCTGGCAGCGAACCCCGCAAACACGCGGCGGCTGCGCCTCCCGCTTCGAGGCTGAGTACGTTGTTTCCCGTGGTTACGGCACCGCCATTGTCTATTACGGAGACCTCGATCCAGACTTTGACGATGGCTTCGAAAACGGCGTTCACGCCGTCTACGGCAAACCAAAAGCCGACGAGTGGGGCAGCATCGCAGCCTGGGCTTGGGGTATGAGCCGCGCGATGGATTATTTGGAGCAAGACCCCCAGGTCGATGCAAAGCACGTTGCAGTCCACGGGCACTCCCGCATTGGCAAGGCCGCACTCTGGGCCGGCGCGCTCGATGAGCGCTTCGCAATGGTGATCTCCAACGACAGCGGCGAAGGCGGCGCAGCCGTCAGCCGTCGCAAGAGCGGCGAGCGCACTGCCGATCTCAACAAGAATTTCCCCCATTGGTTCGACGGCAACTTCAAGAAGTACAGCGGCAAAGAAGAAAGTCTCCCCTTCGATTCCCATTGGGTCATCCGCGCCGTAGCTCCACGACTGATGTACACCGCCAGCGCCAGTGAAGACCTCTGGGCCGACCCCGAAGGCGAACTCGCCGGCATGATCGCCGCAGGTATGAAACCCATCAAGATGCTGAAGCCCGGGCAGCGTTTTTTTGACGGCCGAATGGCTTATCACTTGCGTCTAGGCAAGCACGATATCACCAAATGGGATTGGGAAGGCTTTATGGACTTTGCCGACCAGCACCACTGGCGGCCTTAGTAACGTAGATAGTCGCTCCCTCGTAGAGCTCAGCCAGTCGGGCCGCAAAGGCATTGGCTTCTCTTGTCTCGTCGAGGTTAATGGTAGATCCGCCGAAGCCACCACCAGTCATGCGCGCCCCAATCAGGCCAGGGCACTGCTGCGCTGCGGCCACCATCGCGTCGAGTTCTGGGCAGGAGACTTCGTAATCCGAGCGAAGGCTCTCGTGGCTTGCGGCCATCAATTCCCCTAACGCTTTGCGATTGTTATTTGCAAGCGCTTCAACAAAGGCGAGCACCCGCGCGTTCTCGCTGATGATATGCCGGGCTCGCTTGTGGCCCCCATCCTGTGTGGCATCGCGAAGACTCTTGACTCCCAAGTCAGCCGCAGCTTCTTCGCACTCTTTGCGCCGGGTATTGTATTCGCTCGATGCCAGTGCGTGCTTCACGCCCGTATCGGCAATCACGAGCGTAATGCCTTCCGGGATCGGCACCGGGCGCCAAGCCAGGTTCCGGCAATCGAGCAGAATCGCATGGTTTGCCCGGCCATGCAGAGAGATGAACTGATCCATAATCCCGCAAGCCAGGCCCACGGTTTCGATCTCAGCCTGCTGGCAAAGCTTGGCAATCTCCATCGCCGGCAATTCAAATCCGGCAGCTTCGATAAAGGCCAGTGCCGCTGAAACCTCAAGCGCCGCAGAGCTCGACAATCCCGCCCCAAGAGGAAGCGTAGAAGAGAATTCAATGTCCAGATTGGGAATCGGCACCGCCCTGCGGCGAAGCTGCTTCTCAACTCCCAAAACATAGCTTTCCCAGCCCGGAGGCGGGTTGCTAGTAGAGCTGAACCGCATTGCCGCAGCAGGTCTTGCGGTCGCGGTAGTCTCCATCTCAATTGCTACCGGCAGTACAAAGCCATCGTTATAGTCTGTATGTTCGCCGATCAGGTTCACTCGGCCAGGAGCGCGGAATTTCATGATTTACGGGCAGTGAAGATAAACAACGAGCCAGAGGCAATCAGCACGACACCCCAGGCGAGATTCAGGTTCGTTCCATAGAGTTGGGTTCGTATGGTCGATGGGGCAAGCCACGCCGCAGCAACCAGCAGCATGCCGATGGCGAGAAGTAGGCGGCCGATGATGAGTCTCAGGTCCATGGGTCTTACCAGAAGAGAATATTCAGCAGGGTGACTGCTACAAGGATAAGCCCACCAAGCGTTGCGGGCTTCTGATACCAGACAAGATTTGGCGGGTCTTTAGGCATCTCTGTATAAGCGTAGACGAGTCCGGTGAGTTCGGCAGCCGGCTTCGCTTTGGTAACCAGGCTCACCGCAACAGTAACCAGGAAGCAGACCGTAAAGGCCCAGATGGCAGTCCAGAAGTTCTGCGCCATCTCGCTAGGATAGACCGCCTGAGTTGCAAGCCAGGCACCCTTGAGCCCGGGCTGTGATCCCATCGGTAGCGACAATCCATGATGCAGGCTGGCCGCAATCGTGCCAGAGAGCAACCCAAAGAAAGCGCCATTAGCCGAGGCGCGAGCCCAAAACATTCCCAGCAAAAATGTTGCAAACAAAGGAGCGTTCACAAAAGCGAAAACCAGTTGCAGCAGGTCCATGATGTTGTTGAACTTCACCGCCGCGTAGGCCGCAGCCCATGACGCCGCAATGCCAAAGACAGTAGCAAGGCGCCCAACTGTCAGGTAATGAGCGTCCGTCTGATTCGGTTTGAGGTAAGCCTGATAAATGTCATAAGTCCAAACGGTATTGAAGGCCGTAACGTTCCCGGCCATTCCTGACATAAAGCTCGCCATCAGCGCCGTCAGTCCCAGCCCCAACATGCCAGCCGGAAAGAACGCCTGCAGCATCAGCGGGATAGTCATGTCGTAGTTAAGGCTCCCGTCGGGCTTCACGGGCAAGTGAAACGCGCCATTGGCCTGAGAAGAAATCGCAATGGCAATCATCCCGGGAAGGATTACCAGGGCAGGGAAGAGCATTTTGGGTATAGCCGCAATCAGCGGAGTCTTCCGCGCAGCCAGCATCGAATCCGCAGCCATCGCCCTCTGTACGACGAGAAAATCCGTACACCAATAGCCAAAGCTCAAAACGAAACCAAGCCCCATCGCCATCCCGAACCATTCGATGCCCATAGGGTTAGCCGAAGGGTTGGACATCTGAGTCCAGGCATGGGTATAAGCACCGGCAACATAGCCTTTGCTAACAGCAACCTTTTCGAGTTGCGACACCAGGCCAGACCAGCCTCCAACATTCGAGAGGCCTACAAGCACAAGAGGAAAGAATCCAGCGCAAATAAGGAAGAATTGAAGAACCTCGTTGTAGATAGCCGAGGTCAGCCCGCCAAGAAAGATGTAGACCAGTACGACCAGTGCAGCCAGGCCAATCGAGGCGTCAAAATTCCAGCCCAGCAACGAAGCCAGCAGCAATCCCATGGCGTAGAGCGAGATACCTGAAGACATCACCGTCATCAGAGCGAAAGTGATTGCATTAAAAGCACGAGTCTTTTCGTCGAAGCGAAGCTTCAGGTATTCCGGCACCGACCGCGCCCGGGAGCCGTAGTAGAAAGGCATCATAAAGACGCCAACAAAGACCATTGCAGGGACAGCGCCAACCCAATAGAAGTGGCTGGTAGCGATGCCGTATTTCGCCCCCGACGCAGCCATGCCCATCACCTCTTGCGCCCCAAGATTGGCAGACAGAAAGGCGAGTCCCGCGATCCAGGCCGGAATGGCCCGGCCAGACAGCAGATAGTCCTCAGCGGACCGCATATTGCGGCGAAGCTGAAAACCAATTCCAAGAACAAAAGCAAAGTATGTGGCAAGGATCGCGTAGTCGATCCAGTGGAGTTCGATGATGGGCACGAACCGTTAACCTTATCCGGCTTCCGATTCTGTGTCAATCCATCCTATTCTTCTGGGGCGTCGAACTTGCGCAGGACTTTACGGACGTAGTCCTGAGTCTCTTTATAAGGTGGGATGCCCCCGTGGCGTGCTACGGCACCTGGGCCAGCATTGTAGGCGGCGAGAGCTTTTCGCAGTTGGTCGGGATCGTTTTCGTAGCGGATGAGAAGGTCTCTCAAGAGCCTTGCCCCACCCTGGATGTTTTGCTCGACATCATTGGGATCCACTCCAAGTTGTCTGGCAGTGCCCGGCATGAGTTGCATCACCCCGATAGCACCTTTGGGGCTGACAGCGTTGGTTTTGAATCCAGACTCCACCGAGGCGATGCTCTCCACAATCTTGGGCGGAAGCCCGTTGGCTTTGGCCGCCGCGTGAATCATCGCCTTCGTACTCTGATGAGCTGGTTTGGCAACAGTCTTTACCGGCTTGTTTGGGTCTGGCTCCTCGATGATGCTCTTGACTTCAGACTCGCTCAGGATCGACAGACCGGCCGAGGTTGATATAAAGA
>JBIPMY010000029.1:0-25778 GCA_044376335.1 Bryobacter sp. | reverse complement strand
GGTTCATTGGCAATGTAGACGCCGGCAGAGCTAACGCCGATAGCATCTACGCGAGGGAGAGTGGCAGCGGCAGTAGCGATGGCATGGCGGATGTGTTTGTTGTGATAGGCGGGATCGGTTTGCGGTTTGGGGTCCCACTTGAACTCTCCGGAGAAAGTAGTAACGCCATCGCACTCTGCGTAGGCTTTGATGTCGGAAGCGCCCTTATCAATGGCGACACGGCAGCCGCCAGCATGGCGGCCCAGAGGAAGCGTCACGTGCGAGGCTACAGGGAAATTTGCACCGGGAGCATAGACGATTTCGCAGGGGTGGCCGTAGATGGTGGGCCCCATTACTTCCAGGTCAAAGAGACGGTTCGCATCGTAACGATAGATGTAATTGCAGAGGAGGGAGACCAGGTCTTCTGGTGCATCCAAATGGATGCGGAAGCCACCAACAGCCCAAAGGAGGAATTTGACTTCTCGTTCGAGGAAGCGAAGGTTCACGGCGATGTCGTCGCGGGAGATGTTGCGGTGGAAGACGTAGGTCGATCCGTCGCCTTGTTCAATTGCGATTCTTATTGGCTGAGAGTTGCCTTCGATACGTTGAGCGAAGGCACGCCACGCTAGAGCAGACGGGCGGAAGTCGGGATCGAGACTTGGAGTGATGGAGGGAGGGATAAGTTCCATTTAGTTATTGACCTGATAGGAAGAGCCCTGAAAACAAACGCCGCGGGAGTGCGAGGGAGTTTGGCTCAGCGAGATGTTGCACCGACGAAGGGCCGGGGCGAGAAAGGCTGCAGCGTTTGTGGTGACCGCGGCTTCCACCACCTCTTGCGAGATGCCCCACTCGATCGCGATGTTCATGCATTCGATCAAAGAGGTGCAGGAGCCGCTGAGATCGTAGGAGCGGATATGACCGGCTTCATCCTTCCGGATTTCAAAGGTATGGCCCCAGAGGGTTGCTTTGGTGCCCACAGGGGCGCCAATAAGGGGGCTTTCATCGGAGACGAAGATGACCTTGTCGGGGCCTTTGCTTTGGGCCATGAGTTGGACAGCGTAGGCGGGCACGTGGACGGCGTCGGGGATGATCATGGACCAGGCTCGACGGTCGGTAAACTGAGCAACCATGCGCAGGTCTTTGGCAGAGAGCTTGTCGCGCGTTGCGGCGTTGAGGACATGGGTGAAGGAGGTGGCACCGGCTTCGAGGGCGGCCTGGATATCTTCGACGACGGGGTTCATGTGGCCGAGGCTGATGCTGACGCCGCTGCTGGTGAGGTGGCGGATGGTGTCGAGTGCGCCGGGGCGTTCTGGGGCCATGGTGATGAAGCCGATGAAGCCGCCAGACCAGTCGAGGAGCTTATCGGCGAAGGCGAGGGTGGGGTCCTGACGGAGGGTAGGATTGTGAGCGCCCATGCAGTCTGGCGAGAAGAAAGGGCCCTCGAGATGGGGAGGGAGAATTCCCTGCCCCCAGTCGAAGTCACGGGCAGCCCGGAATACTGGGAGATTGGACTGATATGCCTCGGGGCTTGAGGTCACCATGGTGGGGCAGAAATAGCCGTAGCCGAGGCTGTAATAGTAATGGGAGACGGCTTCGAGTTGGGCCAGCGTTAGGCCGGGAGTATCAAAGGACACGTAGCCGGTCCAGACTCCGTCAGTAAAAAGAGGGCCTCCATTCGCCTGCAGCGAAAGGGGGTAAACAATCTCACTCAAGTGTGCAAAACTCCTGCGGGGAATCCCCAAATTCCACGATACAACTCTTGGGCATCGCTGAGGCAGTTTCAGATCAAGAAAGGCGCGAGTTTTTGATAGGACTTGCGGGCGGCAGCGATGGGGTCGTAGTTAGGTTGGACTTGTAGCTGGCGGCTGATCTCGACGAGCATCCAGCCTTTGTACTTTTTGTTCTTGAGAAGGTCGAAGTACTTTTTGTAGTTGGTGGTGCCTTCGCCTGGAAGCAGAAATTGCGGCTCGCCATCGACGAGACGCCCGTCTTTTACAGTGATGAAGGAAGATCGGGGCAGGAGGGTGCTGAGAGTCTTTTCAAGGTCGAGGCCCAGTAGTTGAAAGTGACTGTAATCATAGATGCCACTCAAGACGGGGCTTTTGACCTGATCGAGAAGCCAGATGAGTTTCTCTGGAGTGTTGGAAGCGCTGCCGATGTGGGACTTCACCGCCAGTTTGATGCCGTTTTCTTCAGCAACGCGCGCCCAGCCGGCGAGGCGAATCGCCATCTTTGACTTTACTTGATCCCAGTCGTCGGGTTTGCCGCCAAGAACGGTTTGCAATACAGGTGGGTTCTTCTCGGAAATGTCGAGTGCGAGTGCGGCAGCGATGCGGATGCGATCGAGGGTGCGGGCGTAGTCGGGATCAGAGACCAGGAGGTTGAAGTTTTCAATCAAAGAGGGGATCGCCAATGGCTGCTCGCGGATGCGCCTGCGTGCGGGGATATTGAGCTTTATTGGTTCCGTAGGCCAGCCTTGCATCAGGCAAAGCTCTGCACCGTCATAGCCGATCTGGTGAATTTGTTCCAAAGCTTTATCCACATCGAGATCCTGCATCCCATAGTTGCCGATGGCAAGCTGTATCGGTTTGGGTTGCACGGCAAGGGCGAGAAAAGTGCGGCGTTTCATTTTGTCTCCGTCTTTGCCTGATTCAGCAAGAATTTAAACCTGAAGAGATGGTGTTCAAGATAGATCAACTCAGTATTTGCTCAATCGGACCATGGCCCTCTTCTACCAGATGAAAGAGCCGACCGAGGGCTCGGTATTGCATCTTTTTGTGATCGAGGCCGAGTTGTTTGAGGATGGTGGCGTGAAGGTCGCTGTAGTAGTGCGGGTTCTCGACTGCCTTGTAGCCATACTCGTCGGTTGCGCCGTGGATGGTGCCACCCTTGATACCGCCGCCGGCTAGCCAGGTGGAGTAGCCTTTGGGGTTGTGATCCCGGCCGGTCGTGTTTTGTGACCAGGGGCTGCGGCCAAATTCACTCGTAAAAACCACGAGTGTGCGCTTGAGCATCCCACGTTGTTTGAGATCGCTGATGAGGCCTGCGATCGGTTTGTCGACGGCGCGGCAAAGTGGCTCGTGGGTCTTCATGTCGCCATGTGCATCCCAGCTTCCGTTGCCACCGCCAGCGTGACAGATCTGCACAAAGCGTACTCCGTTTTCGACCAGACGACGGGCCATCAGGAGTTGACGTCCGAATTCGTCAGTTGGCTTTTCGCCGATGCCGTAGAGATCGAGGATGTGTTTGGGTTCTTTACCAAGGTCCACCACGCCGGGAGCGGTGAGTTGCATGTTGGCAGCAAGCTCGTAGGACTTGATGCGTGCGGCGATATCGGTGTTGAGAGCGTGACGGTCGCGGAATTCGCGATTGAGACTTGCCAGCATCTCCATCTCTTTGTCTCGTGCAGCCG
Organism: Bryobacter sp.; assembly: GCA_044376335.1. Lineage (GTDB taxonomy): Bacteria > Acidobacteriota > Terriglobia > Bryobacterales > Bryobacteraceae > Bryobacter. Next base: position 22,387 of record JBIPMY010000029.1, on the reverse strand, counting down.
CAGAACTGGAAGTGGGCGGATTGAGATTCGGGATGGGTGTTGGACCAGGTTGGAAGGGCGTGGCCGAATAGGTTGCACCGAGATAGCCACCCGTGAGTTGGACCGGTGAGGAGGCGCGGCCTACGTTGACGAAGGTGGGAAGGTTCTTGTTGCCGGAGCCTAAGGCGTATGAGACCCAGGCACCGAAACTTGGGTTATCGAAGGCGCGGCCCCGGTGGCCGGTTTGAGTTTCGATGACGGCCGGAAAGTGGTTGCCTTCGTTGCACCACATCGAGCGAACGATGGCGAGCTCGTCGACAACACCACCCACATTGGGAAACCAGTCGGATACCGGAATTCCAGATTGGCCGTAGTTTTTGAAGGTGCGCAAGCAAGGGATTACGGGACGCTTCATCGCCGACAAATTGTCACCGAAGCCGATGGCATCGATCAGTTTGCCGGCATGCTGGTTGCCTTTGGGGTCGAAGGTGTCAATGTGGCTGACACCGCCACACATGAAGAGGAAGATGACGGCATCGGCCTTTCTATCTCCGGGAAGCTTTGCGTCGAGCTTCCCGTCTTCAGCCCATAGAGCACCGACAGCACCGCCCAGAAGGGCGCCGATGGATTGATGGAAAAGATGACGGCGGTTGATCATTGGATGTAGAGGAACTCGTCGAGGTTAAAGAGCAGCCAGGCGAAGCTCTTGAGCCGTTTGGGGTCATTGGCCAGATACGTGAGCGACTGATCTTTCTCTGCAGGAGTGGGAGGCCGATTTAGGGCGATGCGGTAGCCGAGGTCAACAGCAACCGGGAGAGGTTCTTTACTCAATCGATCAGCAAACATTGTGCTGGCCTTCTCGATTTCAGGGCTGTTCATGAAGAAGAGACCCTGGGGTGCAGTTACGGTTTGCGTGCGGATCGGGCATGGAGCACGGCCATCCTCAACATCGAATGACTGCAGGAAGTTGGGCACGATCTCACGGTTGGTGGAGAAACCACGGACGATGTATGCGCCACGCCGATTCATCTTTGCTTCCGGTGTGGGGGCTGCACCTCGGCGTGGTGCGCGGTTTTCAATGTCGAACGAGGGGCCACCCAAACTTGTATCGAGATTGCCAGCGGCTGAGAGTATCGAATCCCAAATGGGCTCGGCTTCGAGACGTTGCAAACGGAAGCTTGCCAGGTATCGATTGGCAGGATCGATAGCGAGATTTTTCTCCATGAGCTTGCGGTCACCAGAGGAGGCGCGACGGTAGACCTCGGAGGTCATGATGAGCTTGTGCATCTGCTTCATGCTGTAGTTGCGGGCGATGAATTCGCTGGCGAGCCAGTCGAGTAGTGGCGGGTTGCCGGGGCGGCCGCCCATGATGCCGTAGTCGCTGGACGCCTTGTGGAGGCCTTCGCCGAAGTGCCATTGCCAGAGACGGTTAATCGCGACGCGGGCGAAGAGAGGATTGTCATTGGCGGTGAGCCAATCAGAGAAGGCTTCAACACGGCCCTCGCGAAAGTCAGGCTGGCCAGAGTAGAAAGGCCAACCGGGCTCAACGGGGTTGTTCTTCTCGGGACGCTCCGGGTCGCCGCTAGTGAGGATGTAGCTGGGCTCGCGTTCGAGGCCACGGTCGACTTCTACCGTCCAGAAGGCGGGCAGGTCTTTCACCATCTCCCGCCGGGTAGGGCCATTGATCTGGTTAAGTGTCTCGCGCAAGGCTTTGTACTTCTGCTTGTCCTGCTCGCTCATCACTTCTTCGATTTTGTCGTTGTCGATGCGCAGCACCGGGAAGTAATCGTCGGCAATCTTTTGTTCGGCCCTGGTGCGCAGCTTTTCACTCTTGTTGATGACAGCCTGAACATCAGGAGGAAGCACCGCAACGCGGTCTGCATAAAGCTTCTTGCGGTAAGGCTCAGTCAGTGCGGCGATCGGGGCTTCTGCTGCCTCACGCTTCTTCGAGAAGGCTTCAACCTGTTGGCCATAGAGGACGAGTTCAGCGGGCGAGGCGAGGGTTTGCTTCTTGATTACCAGCGGATCAAAGAGCGCCTTCATGGCGTAGAAGTCCTTCTGCCGGATGGGGTCGTACATGTGGTCGTGGCATTTGGCACAACCAACGGTCATTCCCATGAAGGCAGTAGACACGGTCTCGACGGCACCGATCTGAAGCTCGCCTAGATCTTTGCTGTCGCGATTGACGGCACCACGGGCGAGAAAGCCCAAGGCGAAGATATCTTCCGGGCGGCGCTCAAGCGGGAAGCGGCGGCCGACGCCTTCGATGGTGGTGCGCTGGGTGGTGCGATAGCCGGTAAGTTGGGCGCGGACAAACTGATCGTAAGGAAGGTCTGCGTTGATTGCGTTGATCACCCAATCCCGCCAGTAGTGGATGCCTGGGGCAGCGTACATGTTCTCTTCGGCATCGGCATAACGGAGGACGTCAAGCCAGTGCCGGCCGTAGCGGACGCCGTGTTGGTCGCTTGCGAGAAGACGGTCGATCAGTTTTTCGTAAGCGTCGGGTGAGGTGTCTTTGAGATAGGCGTCCTGCTGCTCTGGAGTTGGCGGTATGCCGATGAGGTCCAGATAGACACGGCGGAGCAGCGTTTGAGGATCGGCCATACCGACGGGCTGCAAGCCCTTGGCTTTGTAGTTGGCCTCAATGAAGGCGTCAATCGGATTCGCGGTTCTTGCGGGAGGGACAGGACGAACCAGGGGCTGTAGTGACCACAAGCGCGGGCGCTTGGCCATCGGCGGAACCACGGGCATCTTGGGGGCAAGGCTTGCTTTTTTCGCGGCCGGCTTGGGCTTCACAGGATCTGCGGCGAAGAGCGTGGCCAGAGCAAGACCGAGGGCCAGGACTTTTGTAAGGATAGACACCTCTTTAGATGATGCCCGATTGCGGGCGAAGATTACAGGGGGGAGGCATCAATTACGGCTGCGGCAACCATTTCAAGGATGCGCCTCACGCCATCGTCGACGCCGATCGGGCCGTCGCTGAACTGGCTGCGAGGGGCAGGCTTCCAGTTGTCGCGTGAGCCATCGTATGGGTAGTCTTGCTTCAGACCAGTTCGGGCGGGATCGTATTGCGAATCGTCGCCAGCCATTTTGTAGATGACCATATCCAGCGAAGGAATTACGATGACGCCGAAGCCGCCGCCGGATTTGAAGTAAGCGTCTTTGGGCGCACCCGCGACATGGCCATCGGCATTGTTTTCGAACATCAGACTGAAGGGCGCGTGTGCGTTCCATTTGGTGGGTTTGGAGCAAAGTTCGATGTAGTCAGGGGACACGATTTGCTGTTTTTGCCAGCGGCCTTTTTTCAGGAGCATATATGCAAAGCGCAGATGATCTGTTGATCTCACCGCGATATCGCCACCTCCGGGAGCGTGCGGCAAAACGACATCACCGCGACGCCGTGCCCAGGCCCATTGCCCCCAGCCGAGAGGCTTGGCAAGACGAAGATCGAGGTAATCCTGCATTTCCATCCCGGTGATTTTGCGCAAGACGATAGAGGCGACATGGGTGGAAGCAGAAGAATAAGAGTAGCCTTCACCCGGCTTGGTCCAGAGCGGAGTGCTTAGTGCGGCGAGGTCCTGCTCCAAGGGTTTATCGGGACGCGGAAAGGGTGTGAGTTTTACGGAGGGAAGGCCCTTCACGAATCCGGGATTAGCACCTTCTCCTTGAAAGCCGGCAGACATGGAGAGCAGTTGGCCGAGACTGATCTCTGCCTTTGCCGGGTTATCGAGGGGGAGGGCTTCGGGTAGGAATTTCTCGTTGAAGACTTTGGTGTCGAGCCCCTCGGGGATGAGGGCTTTCTTGTCGGACAACATGATTCCGGAGGCGATGCTTGTGTAGGCTTTGCCAACAGAAGCTGAGGCAGGATTGGCATCACGATGGCCACGGCCATAGTAGCGCTCGTAGACAAGCCAGCCATGCCGGACAACGAGGAGGCCGCCGTGCTGGCTGGAACGGGAAGCATATTCGAATGCCTGATCGAGCTTCTTCAGGTCTATGCCAGCGGTCTTGCGGATGGCCGCTGCATCTTTAAGAGTGCGCCAGCCTCCGGCATTGTCAGGCTTGGGGAAGTAGTCTTCAGCGCTGAGCGCAGCGGAGCAGAGGAGCAAAAGCAGTTGCAGGATAAGCACCCTAAAAGCTTATGTGAATCTCGCTAAGGTGGAGTAATGAATCGAAGAGCAATGCTGGCAATGCCCTGGGCGTTGGAGCTGGATGCCGCCGAGAGTGCGCCACCTGCAAAAGATACCGACTATGTGATGGTGCACATCGATACCGAGACCACAGGCTTGCAGGCCGGCTATCACGAGCTGATTGATATCGGGGTTGTCTACACAGACAGAAGGGGCAAGGAGTTGGGGCGCTGGTACCAACGCTTGATGCCGCTGCACCCGGAGCGGCTCGACCCGGGGGCGCAGAAGGTGAATGGCTTCGATGCCGCCCTGTGGAAACGCGAAGGAGCATGGGCACCAGACAAGGCTCTTGCCGACTGGATCGCGTACGAGGAGAAGACTTTTGGCAAACGGCCCAGACTTCGAGTTGCCTATAACTGCGGTTTCGATAAGAGCTTTCTCGATGCACTGTACCGGCAATGCGGACGCGAGTGGAGTGAACACTATGTTTACTTCTGGTTTGATTTACCCTCGATGGCGTGGGCATTGGGCTACCGGCAAATTCGTGGGCCCTGGGTGGCAGAGGCTCTTGGAGTGCAGGATGAGCCCCATGGAGGCATCGTTCACACTGGCATGACGGGGGCGGAAGTAAACGTGCGTATTTACCGGAAGCTGATGGAGAAAGCAAAGGCATGATTCGCTGGATTGTTTTAGTGGCGCTGGCGGCTTGCTGTTTTGGACAAGCCCGGGAGGGCTTTCTGAATGTCCCTGGAGGGCCGGTCTGGTATCAAATCCGCGGGACGGGTTCGGGGATTCCATTGGTGGTTCTGCATGGGGGCCCAGGCGGGACATCGTGCGGATTCTCGGCGCTGGCACCTTTGGGTGGCGAAAGGCCGATCGTCACTTATGACCAATTGGGCAGCGGCCGGAGCGGGCGGCCGGCAGATCGGAGTCTCTGGACGGTAGAGCATTTTGTCGAGGAACTGGATCTGGTTCGCAAGCAGCTTGGACTCGAACGGATTCATTTGATGGGGCACTCGTGGGGAGGGTCGCTAGCTGCGGCCTATGTATTGAGCAAGGGCAGCAAGGGAATCGAATCGCTGATTCTATCGAGTGCTTTATTGAGTACGCCAGACTGGATCCGCGACGCCGAGGAGCTTCGGAAGCAATTGCCGCTGGAGGTACAGAAAACTCTTCGCAAGCATGAGCTGGCAGGAACTACAGACGACCCGGAGTATCGCGATGCCGAGTATGAGTACACGCGGCGCTTTGTTCGTCGCAAACCTCGCGGGGGGCCGAATCCTGAGTGTGCAGATTCGGTTGGCAACAAAGTGATCTATGAGCAGATGTGGGGGCCCTCTGAATTCTATGCAACCGGGAGCCTGAAGAGCTTTGACGTGACGAAGCGTCTGGGTGAGTTGCGCTTGCCTGTTTTGTTGGTGGTGGGGGAGTTTGATGAGGCCACACCCAAGACGGCAGCCCGGTATCAAAAGCTCATCAGGGGATCGAAACTTGAAGTGATTCCCGGGGCAGCACATTCACAACTGGGAGACAATCCAGAAGCCGCGCTGGCGGCATTGCAATCGTTTCTCCGGAGTGTTGAAAAACCGCGCCCTTAGATTTTTTGAAGGGAAAGGCGTTTGGAATTCGCCATATCAATTGAATATGAAAGTTCTTTGCAATGCCCTATTGGTTTGTTGGTTCAGCTTCGGCTTGAGCGCCCAGCAGCCGCGAATCCGTGTAGAGGACGGCTATCTCAGTAAGAACCCAAGAGTTGGGGCGAAGGCGCACATCTGGGGACAGCAGAACACGGCCACCAGAGTTTTCGCTGGCTGGAGCGGCGATACGCAATACCTGCTGGACCCACTCGCTATCTACACCAGCCTGATTGTGCCGAATGCAGATGTGAACCTGAAGGCCAATTACCGGACCGTGCCTGCATGGACTGTAAGGACCGCAACCCTGGGTGGGATCCCTGTTTCCTATTACATTCCTCCAGATGCAATTGGGTTGGTATTTGATTTTCATGGAACCGGCGGAACAGGAGCAGGGCTCTTCACTGGTTCCGAATTTCTTGCCTTTCACCGGGACCTTGTCGCCGCGGGGTTTGGAGTAGCTTCTTTCGATTGCCTGAACCGGGAGACAGGGCAGTGGAACACAACGATTACAGGAACGGCAAATCCAGATATCGTTCGTTTGAACAGCGTGATCGCGGCGATGCGAAGCCAGGGGCTTATCTCCGCATCGCTGCCACTCTTGGCCTTTGGGCATTCCAATGGTGGATTTTTCTCGCACTTTTCGTCAATGGTGATGAACTGGGCAGCCGTGTCGATTTCCTCGGTACAGGGTTCGGCCCCGGCGAGCGCTTCCTACAACGGCCCGGTGATCTGGTGGATGCCCAAGAACGACGACCACCCGCAGGTGGGATTGGTGGGAGGTGTGGCGACCTCGGTTGCGCGCTACGAAATTATTGCCAATCGTGGGCTTCACGCAAGGCATACGATCCAGGAAGCGATTCCGCTTTACCCAGAGCGCTTTACACGCAGCCTCTATCTGACGATGGCCGATTCGCTGGAAATCTACGGAATCTTCAAGGCCAGAGGCTGGATTGACGAGAATGATTTTCTGGTGAGAAACCCGAACGAGATTGACTGGCGTGCGGCTCTTCCGGCTCGCTACACAGAGACGATGCGGCTGGCGGCCAACGGCCAACTGGAAGGCACTCACATGACGCATGAATTTGTGAACTTCTCGTCCCACATCACTATTGATACTTACCTGAGAGCGATTGGCAGGAGCCCGGCGGTGAGACCGGTGTCTGGAGCGAGCTTCACTGGCACGAGCCTGGCACCAAATTCGATTGCTACTATTTTCACGGGCGGGATGTCTGCCGGCCTGCAAGTTGCCAGCAACGGACCTCAGGCAGGACTTGGCGGCGCTAATGCGGTGCTGCGATCGAGCACGGGCGTAGAGACGGCAGTGCCCTGGTTCTTTGTGTCTCCGGGGCAAGGGAGTTTTCTGGTGCCGGGTGGACTGGCACCGGGAAACATGGCGCTGAAGATTACCTCAGGGGACCGTAAGGTCAGCTTCCCTGTCTCGATTACAGCCACCTCGCCTGGAGTTTTTACGGCAAACGGAAACGGCCAGGGAGCACCGGCCGCAGTGATTCTGCGAGTCGCGCCGGATAACGCGCGCAGCACCGAGTTCCCCTTTGTTGCAGGGGCGGCAGGTTTTGAGGCAGCAGCGATTCGATTCGGAGCGGACCGTCTCTTTCTTGATTTCTATGCCACCGGCGTTCGGGGTTCGAACAACGTACAGGTATTGTTGGGTGGAGAAACGATCACCCCACTTTATGCCGGGGCACAGCCTCAGTTTATTGGGCTCGATCAGGTGACGATTGAATTGCCACGAAGCTTTGCCGGACGCGGCAAGGTGGAGGCAGTGGTTGTTGCTGGAGCAGTCAGATCGAATTCTGTGGAGTTGAACTTCGGGAACTAAAGATCGGCAGCCTGTCCAGAAACCAGACGCAGCCGATTCCAACGATGTAGGCGAATAGATCCAGGAAGCTGAAATGCGTTCCCAAGAGGCGGGCGATGATCTTTACGCCCATCTCAGGACGCGTCAACATTGCAGCAGGTACGCCCGTCAGTTGAAACACTTCGATGGCCAACATGATTGAGGAACTTGTCACCAACAGCGATGCAGGGTTGGCCTTGGTGAGCAAGCGCAGCAAAACATAAACCATTGCCGCGTAGAGCGCATCGCCTAGATATTTGTCCCATAGTTGATGGCCGAGATGAACAGCTCGAGACAAGATGCCGAGCGCGATTATGGCGGTAAGAACGACTAGCCAGAGGGCGCGCGTGGACATGATGGCATTGTAGGATGGTCGTGATGAGAAGCAAGGAAGAGTTGGCGGGGCCACCCAAGACTGTGGATGAATACTTCGACCGGGTGCCAGAACCCGGACGGAGCACGCTCTTGAAGGTACGAGCGATGATCCAGGAGCTTGTACCGGAAGGCACCACCGAAGTGATCAGCTACCAACTACCCAGTTTCAAGTACAAAGGAATTCTGCTGGCGATCGGAGCTTTCAAGAATCATTGCAGCCTCTTTGCGATGAACCCGGCGGTGCAGGATTTGTTTGAAAAAGAGCTGAAGCCTTACAAGACCTCAAAAGGAACCATCCAATTCCCTTTGGACAAAGCCTTGCCCAAAGGCTTGCTCACAAAACTTGTGAAGGCACGCATTGCGCAGCACGAAGCCAAGAAGAAGCGCGCTTAGGGCTGAATCTGGCGCTGGTATTCCGCCTGGTCAAAGTGGCCTTGAGAAACCGCTATCAGGCCATCGGCCGACATTGTCCAAACCTCATACCCACTGATGCGGACTGACTTGCCTGTTGCCGAGTAGGTGCCGGTCAGGGTCCAGTGATAAGTCGTCGAGCCAGGCTCGAAGGTCAGATCATCCAGGAAGACTTGAAGATCCGGGAAGGCAGTCATGAAGCCTTCCGCTACGGCAGTGATTGCCGCGCGGCCAATGGCCGGAGCCGAATCGTTTACCTGGAGTGAACCGTCAACAGAGAAAAACTCTGCGACGCTCGATGGCTTTTGGCTGCACCAGGCAGCGGTGTATCGTTCTGCAAAATTCTTCATAGTTGCGACCAAATCAGACCATAACAGAATTCAGCTTCAGGCAGCGACTAGTTCCCCTAGCGGGGTATGCTCAGAAGCCTGAGCCAAGGCCGAAGCCCAGGACGGAAACAGGGGCCTGTCGTGCTGAACATGAATTCGAAGCTGATCGAGTGAGACGGCTAGTAGCTGTGTCGAAAAGCGAACACCGTGGTAGACGCGCGGATCGGCTAATGGGGAGAAGCCGAAAAGGCGCTCATACGTAGGTGCCTGCTCGGTTCTGGGGCAAGCCACCAGCCAGCGTACCGAGTAGAATTCGGCCAGCGCAGCCATATTGCCAAACAAAGAAATGAAGGTATTCGTTCTAGCCTGCGGAGTAAAGCAAAGACGGCTTGCCTCAACGTACGATTCAGAGGCAATAGATTGAAGTGCCGGGCAATCGCCGTATACATGTTGCGCAGGAGAATCAGTCCAGTTCAAGTCCGGCCGTACGACGCTGATGCGTACCGTGGCCAGTGCTTCCTCAGCGTTGCCGAGCAAATAGCTGAAGTGGTTTGGGGAATCATCAAAAGCATCGGAAAAACGTTCAGCAGGGTTTGCATCAATGGAATTGTCGCGACGGTAGCATTCATAACGGATCCGGTACACTTCGTCACGGCTCTCACGGCTTCTAGCCTCGGTGCAGTAAAGATTGGGATTGATCATGTTGCGTCTCCTTGATCTATGAAGCGCAAGCGCAGGAAGAAACCCGCCAACTATTTGCTGGACTTGAGGCCGGCAATCAGCAGGCGCGTCGATTGCCCTGCAAAGTCCATTGCGTCTTTGCGAGACTGCAGCCCTGCCTGTTGACGGGTGGAAAGCTCCGCAATTCCATGGATGTTCGCCAGGAGCACACGTGAAGAGCGCTCGAGATCCAGTTTGGGGAAGCCGCAAGCGGCAACCAGCGCTTGGATTGAAGCGAGTGGGCGTTGCAGCAAAGCAGATGAACCTGGCTGGAGAGACAGGATGAGGCGGAATTCATCGGGCCGGTCGAGGGCAAATCTCAGGTAGGCAAGAGTCCCAAGTTCCAGGCATTCCACCGGACTGTGCCCTTTCAGCGAATAATAAGTAATTCGATTGGCGATTCGATCGAAACTGGCAGAAACAAGAGCCTCCACAATCTCTTCTTTGCGAAAATGACGGTAAGGAGCAGTATGTGATACGCCGGAAAGCCGTGCCACCTCACGAAGTGTGAAACTCTGAACGCCATTGTTCTTGATCAAGCTAAGCGAAGTTTGAAGCAAGGTTTCGCGCAGGTTGCCGTGGTGGTATGATTTGGCAATTGGCATACGTCGTAACAGCTACTTTAGCTTAGTAAAATGATCTATTTGTAGGCTGAAGTATGAAATATTTCATTTGTACCTGAAGGGCCTAGTGCCAGGACCAATTCAAGAAGAGCCAAGATTGTTCGATAAGGATCTGAAAGATTCCAAATGAGAGCTGATTGCATTCGATGGCTGGCAACAATACTGCTGTGGACAGCCATACCGCTATGGGGGCAAAGCGGGGAGGGTTGGCGCAATTGGACCATTCGAGACGGAATGCTGGAATCTTACAGCAACTATCTCAGCAGGGCACCAAACGGAGACATCTGGTTTCGACACGGAATGATGGGTAAGCTCAGTGTCCTGGATGGAGAAAAAATCACCCAGGTTGGAGAGCCCGCAATGGATGCTCAAACGTGGAGAAAGTGGCGAAACCGGGTTTGGCCTGACGGTAAAGGAGGGGCCTGGAGCCTGATCGGGCAGGAAACACGCCGCCTCCACAACGGTGTATGGAAAGTGGAAGCTGGGGAAGTTCGGGGCAGGACCAGGCGCGACGTGGCCCCGCTTGCGAACGGCAAGGTGCTGGTACTGAGTTCTGATCGGCTGGAAAGCTACGATCCGGCCACAAAACAGTGGGTGCTGTTGAGAGAAGCCAGTTCCGCTGAAATCGGGGAATACATTGAGCTGGTGCCTGGATTTGAGGGAGACTTCTGGATTGCCGCGCAAGCAGGAGTTGGAAGGCTATCGGAAGAAGGCGATTGGGAATCGCGCAGCAGCAGCAATTTGGGCATCAGGAATCTGGACCACCTGCATCCCGCTGTCCATGGAGAGTTGTTTGTCGCGGGCACAGGTGCTGAGGGTCGAGAAGTATTGAAATGGGGAAAACACGGCCTTGAAGTAGTAGCCCGTAACCTGGAGCCCGGGAGCTACGGTTGGGCCGGGCCAGAAGACTCTGTCTGGATCCTCAACGGAAGGAGGCTCTACTGCCGCAGCGGACAACGGAACGAACTTGTTGCAAGAAGAGGACGCTTGTCAAGTGAGATCCTATCCGTGCTGACAGAGCCTGATGGAGGCTTCTGGCTGGGCACTGTGGATGGCCTGATCCATCGCAAGCCAAGTTTGTGGTCGACCCCTGCCGAGGCTGCCGACGTGGACCAACTGGTACACGACATCGTGGAAGACAAGTCAGGCCGTTTGTGGTTTGCGGCAACAGATTTTCTAGTAATGTTTGATGGACGAAGCTGGAGAAAGTACAAGTTGCCAATAGGTTCTCCAACGCATAGCCTGATGACGCGGGCTTTGCTTCCAATGCCTGATGGCCGGGTCCTGGTGAAAGTGGTTCAGGAAACGAAAGGTGACGTGGCGCTGATCTTTGACTCCGCGAGCGCCAGATTCCAAGCCATCGAGCGAGGCGAAAACCAGCCGATCCGATTTCTGAGGATTAAGGCCGATGGAAAGATTCTTGTCTGGACTGAGCCGGGCTTTCGGCTTGAAGAGTTCGATGGCCGTAACTTCCGGCTTTTGGCAGATTTAACTGCCGACTGGCATGGTGGGGTATTGAAGGACATTGCCGAGTTGAAGGATGGAAGCGTCTGGCTTGGCGGAGCGACGGGAGGCGGAATTCTGGATCAAGGGAAATTCCGGAAAGTCAATCCAGCCTTGCATTGGGACGACACCGGTTATTTCTCGCTTTCGCAGGGGCCAGACGGCTCGGTGTTAGTGGGCGGAAGAAAAAGTTTGATGGAGTGGCGGGCAGGCCAGATGAAAGGCCTCAGGACGGGTCTTGATCGAGTGCGTAGCGTATTGCGAGACCGGGCAGGGACAGTGTGGATGGCAACTGCGGCCGGTCTTTTGAGATTGTCTAACGGCAAGCTGATTCGCAATGGAGAAGAAGATGGCTTGCCTTCGGGAATGGCACACAAGGTTTTTGAAGACAGCAAGGGGAGGATCTGGGCCGGAACTACCCGAGGTTTGAGTTTGTATTCCGGTGCAAGAGACCGCGACCTGCCAAAGACCCTTTTGAATTTTGCGGAAAACCTCAAGCAAGCTTCCTTGACTGGAAGTATTCACGTTGCGCTCTCAGGCATGGACCGCTGGAAGCAAACTGAGGAAGGACAACTGCAGTACTCCTGGCGACTGGACGGCGGCGAATGGAGTGAGTTTGCTGAGGCAGAAGAGGCAAGGCTTGAAGGCTTGTCTGGCGGCCAACACCAACTAGAAGTAAGGAGTATGGACCGCAACGGAAACGTAGAAGCTGAAGCCGTGAAGTATGGGTTTGAGGTTCCGATGCCCTGGTACCGGGAAAGCGGATTTCTCGCTCTGGCGGGGGCAATGACAGCAGCTTTGGGAACATTGATTTTCCTCGCAATCCAGAGCTACCGGGAACGCGGCGAGATGGTAGTTGCCCTGGGCAAAGCCAGAGAAGAGGCTGAGGCGGCCAGCCGGCAGAAAAGCATTTTTCTTGCCAACATGAGCCATGAGATTCGAACTCCGATGAACGCCATTCTGGGAATGACGCAATTGGCACTCGAGACCCCGGGCGGAGCAGAAGAACAGGAGTATCTCAAGCTGGCCTCGCAATCTGCTGGAGAATTGCTGAACCTGCTCAACGACATCCTCGACCTTTCTAAGGTTGAGGCCGGCAAGCTCGAACTGGTGGAGCAGGATTTTGACCTTCGTAGTTGCGTTTCGGCAGTAACGGCAACTTTGGGGCTTAGGGCCAATGAAAAGGGGCTCAAACTGGAGGCGCACTTTGAGGAATCACTACCAACCTATGTAGTGGGAGACGAACATCGTTTGCGGCAGATTCTCTTCAATCTGGTGGGCAATGGATTGAAGTTTACAGAGCGGGGTGGCGTCCGGATTGAGGCAATGCGCACCGGGGAAGACCTGAAGTGGTCGATACGGGATACCGGAAGCGGAATCTCTGCCGATCAGCAACAAAAAGTCTTTGCGCCATTTGTTCAAGCCGATGGAACGGCCACACGAAAGTACGGAGGTACAGGACTGGGGCTGGCGATCACATCTGAACTCGTCAGGAAAATGGGCGGGAAGATCTGGGTGGAGAGCCCCTGGAAAATGCCTGAAACAGGTGCCGTCGTGGAGGGTAGTGCGTTTCATTTCACGATACCGCTGAAAACAGGGAAAGCGCCTGCCCAGGCTCCGCAAGAAAGCGCAGAATTGGCTGAGCCGATGCGTGTGCTGGTGGCTGAAGACAATGCAATCAATCAAAAGCTCATCGAAAAGCTACTCACCAGGGACGGGCACAAAGTGACGATGGTAGGTAATGGGCTCGAAGCAATGGAAGCACTGGAACGTATTGAAGTTGATCTGGTCTTGATGGACGTGCAAATGCCCATCATGGATGGCCTCGAAGCGACAAGAAGGATTCGCAAGCAGGAGTCTGGACGCGGCAGGCACCAGCGGATCGTTGCGATCACAGCGAATGCTTTTGACGGAGATCGAGAAAAATGCATGGCTGCGGGCATGGATGACTACATCACCAAACCGATTCAAAGTTCGGAGTTGAAGCGGATTCTCAAATACACTGGAATGCATGTCGACTGAAACACAGATCCAAGGAATCGATTTGCGCGGGCGTAACGCAGTGGTAATTGGCGGGACATCGGGAATCGGAAAGACGCTTGCCCTCGGGATGGCACGAGCGGGAGCCAATGTTGTACCCACAGGACGGCGGGAAGCAAATATTGCCGAAGTGTGTGCCGAGATTACGGCCATGGGACGCAAGACACTGAACAAGACTTGCGATGCAAGTTCGCGAGAAAGCCTCGATGCACTGCGCGATGCGGTAGTGGCCGAATTGGGCGGAGTTGATATTCTGCTGAATGCAGCCGGACAGACCTTTCGCAAGCCGACGATCGATGTCGAAGAGGCGGAATGGAACCGTGTAATGGATGTCAACGTAACGGGCATTCTGCGAGCATGCCAGAGCTTTTATGGCCCGCTGAAGGCTAGCGGCAAGGGGCGTATCGTAAACATTGCGAGCCTTAGCTCTTTTGTTGGCCTTACGCAAGTAACTGCCTATTGCGCATCGAAGGCAGCGGTTTTGAGCCTTACCCGTTCCCTCGCGATCGAATGGGCACTCGATGGAATTAATGTCAACTGCATCGCGCCAGGCGTTTTCCCGACAGAATTAAACTCTGCATTGCTCAATGGCACCGAGCGAGGCCGTGAGTTTATTATGCGAACGCCGATGAAGCGCTTTGGCAAGACCGAAGAACTGGTTGGAGCTTGCGTGCTGCTGGCAAGCGATGCCGCAAGTTACATCTCTGGCCAAAGCATCGCGGTGGATGGCGGATTCCTCGCCTCGGGCGTCAACTCGATCTAGAGCGAAACCAAAACTGTCCCAGGGCCTCGACTGGCGAGGGAAGTCAAGATCTCTCCAAGCGCCATCTATCATAGAGGTATGGAGCATCGCGCCAGTTGAGGCTTGGGATTGATTTTGGAACGACCCGGATTGTTGTGTCCTGGGTAGACCGGGGGAATTATCCTCTGGTGTCGTTCGATTGCCCGGACGGGGCAAGCCGGGATTGGTTTCCGGCGCTTGCGGCCTTTCATGTGGAGTGCACAGGGGAACGGGCATACGGCTGGGATGCGTGGGCGAGGCAGGCTGAGCCTGGCTGGGCTTCTGTACGAAGTCTGAAGAGGCTACTGAGTGAACTCGGCCCGGCAACACCCATCAGTGTGGGGCCACATCGATTTCCTGCTTTGGATTTGTATCGCGAACTGGCGCAATCTTTGCGCAAGGCGATGATTGAGGAGTCAAATCTGACGCTATCGGCGGACGAACCCCTGGAGGTGATTCTGGGTGTTCCTGCGCATGCAAATTCGAATCAGCGCTTTCTGACAGCTGAAGCATTTCGCCTCGCCGGCTTTCAGGTGTTGGCGATGTTGAACGAGCCTTCAGCGGCGGCTATCGAATTCGGCCATCGCAACAAAATGACCAAAGACCGAATCCTGGTCTATGACCTTGGCGGTGGAACCTTTGACGCCTCCGTTGTTGCACTGACCGAGACCGAGCGCAGCGTGCTCGCCAGCGAAGGAATCGCAACTTTGGGCGGAGACGAGTTTGATCTGGTGATGGCGGAGATGGCGCTTGAAGCGATGCAGCTCGATGCAAGTGATCTGAACCAGCAGGAGTGGTTTCTCCTGGTGGAAGCTTGCCGTGAGAAGAAAGAAGCACTCCATCCCAACACGCGCAAGATCGAGATTGATTTGGAAGGAATCCAGAAAGAGGGCGGCAAGGTAACGCTGTCGGTTGCCGATTTCTATGAGCGTGCCTGGCCGCTGGTGGCAGAGACGCTTCATGCCACCTCGGACCTGCTTGGGTTGTGGGGCGGCATTGAGGCGATTGAGGCGATCTACGTAACCGGTGGCGGCAGCGAGTTGCCCCTGGTGGCGCGGCAGTTGAAAGAGCAGTACGGACGCAAGGTGAAGCGCAGCGCATATATGCGTGCGGCTACTGCAATTGGCCTGGCCATTCATGCCGACCAGGAGTCGGGTTATACCTTGAAAGAACGATTCCATCAGTTCTTTGGGGTGTGGCGGGAGGCGGACCAGGGACGCCGGATTGTGTTTGATCCGATCTTTGCCAAAGGTACCGAATTGCCTGCGGCAAAGAAGCCTGCGTTGCTGGTGGAGCGTCACTACAGGCCGGTTCACAATGTTGGGCACTTTCGCTTTCTCGAATCTACGAGGATTGCCGGCGACCAGCAGCCTGCAGGTGAGATTTCCTATTGGGATGAGATTCTCTTCCCCTTTGACCCGGCACTGGAGCAAAGAGGCGATTTGGCAAGTATTGCGGTAGGACACAATGACCGTGCCCATCACTGTGAAATTGTCGAACGTTACCGTTGCGATGCCAATGGACAGGTGAGCGTCGAAATTGCGAATCAAGCGACGGGCTACTCAAAAATCTATCCGCTGGCGCGGTGGGGCCATAAGAGCGAGGCCATTTCGGCAGATTCCACAACAAAAAAACGCAAGGCAAGGAAGGCGGCGAAAGCTTGAATTGGTTATTGGTCCTGACCCCGGTGGTCATTTTTCTGCATCTGACCCACTTTGAAAATCAGACAGCGATATTTGTGCTGGCATGTTTGGCGATTCTGCCACTGGCAGGATGGCTGGGACACGCGACAGAGCACCTGGCTGCGAAAACGAATGAAAGCGTAGGCGGGCTTTTGAATGCCACCTTTGGCAATGCTGCCGAGCTGATTATCGCAATCAGCGCAATGCGGGCGGGCTTGTTTGATGTAGTGAAGGCATCCCTTACCGGCTCCATCATTGGAAATTTGTTGCTGGTACTAGGGGCTTCGATTTTGGCTGGCGGTTTGAAGTACAAGGAGCAAAGGTTTAGTGCGCAGGCGGCGCGCGCGCAAACAACTTTGCTTACGATTGCCTCGATTTCGCTGATTCTTCCAGCGGCTTTTCATTATCTGGCTGGCGGGATGAAGGCTTCGGCAGAGCTGGAGCGAGACCTGAGTCTGGAATTTTCCATCCTATTGCTTGTGATTTATGGATTGAGCCTTCTCTTCTCCCTTAAAACCCATAAGCACTATTTTGCAACCGAGAATGAGGAAGAAGCTCATGGCGAGAGCTGGAGCATGACCAAGAGCCTTGGCATTCTTGCGGCAGCAACTGCAGCGATTGCGGTTGTCAGTGAGATTCTGGTTCACAACGTGGAAAGTGCAGCGGCAAGCTTTGGTATGTCGAGTGTTTTCGTTGGTGTCATCGTTGTTGCGATTGTGGGCAACGCCGCAGAACACTCAACCGCAATTCTGGTGGCACGCAAGAATCGCATGGATTTGAGCCTTTCGATCGCCATTGGCTCAAGCTTGCAAATTGCCATCTTTGTTGGTCCCCTACTGGTCGTGCTCAGCCATTTCATGGGACCTAAACCGATGGACCTGGTCTTCACTATGGCTGAAGTTCTAGCTGTGGTGATCAGCGTGTTCATTACCGGGCAAGTTGCCGATGATGGGGTAAGCCACTGGATGGAGGGGGTGCAGTTGCTGGCAGTCTACATCATGCTTGGCATCATCTTCTTCTTTCTACCAGCCGGATTAGTTCAACATTAAAAGTCGCTGGGAATTTGTCGATATGGGCTAAGAGATGAGTACCCCAGTCCAGCTTGATTCCTTCGACATCCAGTCCATGACTGCTCTCGAACAGGCAATTCGGGAGTGCGCAGAGGGCTTGACCGATCTGGGCGAGGCAGCCCAAAAGATCAGTGCGACGATGGACGAAATGATTCGGATGCCTGGGACAGATGCTCCGGGTTTGGCGTTGTCAAGGCTTTATATCACGAGGCGATTTGGCCAGTTGGACAAGCAACAGGCCGACTTTGCGCTAAACCTGGCAGGATGCAACCTGGAAGCCAAGACAGCGTGTCTGGTGCTGGCAGGCTCGTCGGGGCGCAAGCAGGAATGGTGCGAACCCAGGCAATCGCGAGGACATCTGGCGATTCCGTTGTTGGGTGTAGAGACGGTTGAATCTTTGCCTATGGTTCATAGGCTTTTTGAGCAGCTTGGTGTTGATGTTGAAGCATTGTTGATGCGGCAACTGATTCGTGCCGTAAAGCTACGAAAAGAAGGCCTCGGGGTTTTCCACGTGGAAGAAGCCTCAAAGAGCCCCTGGGTTCCCGGCCAGGAATTCGTTTCCAGCCAGGGCGTAAAGGCCTGCATCGCCATTGGCGGAGTATTGCCAGATGGAGAAGTCTTTACGCTGCTGCTCTTTTCAAAAGCCCCCATCAGCGAAAAAGCGGCCATTGCGTTTCGCCCCCTGGCTTTGAGTATTGAAATCGCCCTGCTGCCTTATCTTGGCTTCCACAAAGAGTCTGAAGCGGAATCGACGATTTTAGCGTTTCGTCGCCTTTTGGCGATGAAGGATTCCTTTGTGGCAAGAAATCTGATGGAAAGCCACCTGCCCAGCGCACGCATAGGAGTCTAGTTTGCAAAACTGGTCAGGGCTTGACCTGATTGAGCAGACGGCGTGCGGCGGGCTGATCTGGATCGAGTTTTAGAGCCTCCTCGATTTCAGCAATCGCAGCGGCTCGATTGCCTTGCCGGAAAAGAGCTTGGGCAAGGTTCATTCTTACGCCTGTTTGCGCAGGATTTGATTTGAGGGCCTTACGCCAAAGCAGAATCGCATCGGCTGCATTTCCACCCTTCACCAGGATAACTGCGAGGTTCGTGCAGGCTGTGGGGTTGTTAGGTTCCAACTTGAGAATCGATTCGTAGAGCGGACGGGCGAGATCTTCCCTTCCCTCGCGATCGTGAATTTGTGCCAGTTGCGAGAGCACCTGAATATCGCGGGGGTTGGCTTTTGAGGCGGCTTCAAGCAGTGGCCTAGCTTCGTTTGGCTTGCCCGTCACAGCATACGCCAGAGCAAGATCGCGGGGGTTAGCTTCGTTTTGCCAAAAGCTGGTGAGGGTGCTGCTGGTGGCAGCTTTGGCTTCGTTTGGCGAGCGCGGAATGGCATGGTTGGTGTAGGAGGAGTGGTCTACGCCTCTCCCGGCCGCCTTCGGCATGTGGCACTGGATACAATCCCCTTTGGGTTCTTTCCTGCAAGGTTTGTCCTGATGGCAGGCCTGGCACTTCGCATTGAAAAAGGCTGAAGCATTGGTGGGTTCGGAGTGCGGGTCGTGGCAAGTGGTGCAGGAAAGCTTGTCGCCGGAAGCAATCTTGCAGCGGCTCAACGCAAGATTTTCGTAGTGGCTGGTAACACCGATGGTCGAAGAGGCTTCCGCCTTGCCTCCAACAAAAATGGCCGAATAATCAGAAAGCTTCTTGCCGGGCTGATAGGTATCGCCAGAAGGACGGAATTTTGCGACGCGCGCTGAGCCCGTCAGGTGGCATTGGGCGCAGATGCTGTCGCGCTCGTGGGCGGGGAGTTTCTTTGGATTCAGTGCGGCCACTTTGCCGGCGGTGACGATGTGTTGTGGGGAGTGGCCGTGGCATCGCTCGCAGGAGATGCCTGGTTCGATTGCCAGTGTTGCCGGGTTAAAGCTGGAGGTGTGGCAATTGAGGCAACCAGGTTCAACCACACGCGTGAGATCGAGTTGAGGGCGGCGCTGGAAACCTGGCGAGAGTTGCCAGGCGGAAGTCTCGGTGTAGTAAGACAGCGGGGATTGGAAGAGGCGATTGCCTTGGGTGAAAAGCAGACTGTGGCCGACGCGGCCAGAGCCAATCACCCAATCGAGTTGGCGCTTACCCTCAAATGCATTCTGCTTGTTGAACTGCAATTCGAGAGTAGGGCTCACGCTAAAGGTGGTTTGAGTAACGGGCTCGATAAAGGGCTTGGCTGGACGGAGAATGGAAGAGTTTTTAGCGCTGGTGCGCGCCATGGCGGTCTTCGCATAGCTGGCTACGATTTGTGGGTGGCAGGGCTGACAAGGGTTCTGCACCTGGGCAAACAGCAGAAGAGCGGCAATCATCCGTGAGCCTTTAAAATCTTGAACCCGGCATCCAGCAGAATCTGGACACCCAGGCAGAGCAGGATAAAGGCAGAGAGGCGGAGCATGACGATGCTGCCAGTGCGACCAATCAACCCGCCCAGCTTGGGGGCGGAGCGGTAACAAAGGTAGACCAGCGCGGACACAATGAGCAATCCAACGAGGGTGGCAAAGCTGCGCTCATCAACCTGGATGCCATCGCTGAATAACCCCGCGCCCAGAGTTAACGCAACCGAGATCGAACCTGGGCCGCAGGTAAGTGGAAAGGTGAGAGGGTAGAAGGCGCGGCTGGAAATGAGGTCGTCGGAGGGATCGGTCGGAGCATCGACGTGAGCGTCGGGGTCGCTATTGAGAAGTCTCCAGCCGGAGGCCGCAACGAGCAACCCGCCGCCGATGCGCACTGCATCGAGGGAAAGGCCGAAGAATGCCAGCACGAGTGAGCCGAGGAAGGTTGCCGATAGCAGCAGAAAGAATGTGTAGATGCCAATACGGCGGGCGACACTGGCTCGCGCGTCAGCCGGCCAGCCGGCGGTCATGCCGAGGTAAATGGGCGTCAGGCCAAGCGGATTGATGATCGGGAGCAGCGTAAAGACGACGAGAAATAGCTGCTTGCCCAGCAACCCGATTTGAAGAGGCATTGGCCTCAGTATAACGGGCGAGACTTGGGGTCGATTCCGGACTTGCCAAGCGCATCCAGCAGCGGCTTTGCGCCATTACCGAGCATCACCAGATCAGAAGGGCCTTGAATAAACTGGAAGCCTTCGGCGAGATATTGCTTGATCAGTTCCGGCGTACCGGCAGGGCGGCCAACGGGAAGGTTGTACTTCTTGCCTGCAGCGAGAATTTTGGAAACCGCTTCCTTCATTTTTGGGTGATTCATTTGGCCGCTGACGCCGAGTGATTGGCTGAGGTCACTGGTGCCAATGAAGAGAACGTCGATACCGGGGGTGGAGGCAATTGCATCGAGGTTGGCGAGGGCGCGCTCTTCTTCAACGATGACGATCGTCATCACGTTACGGTTGGCAAATACGGGATAGCCTTCGGGGGATGGCCAACGGAAACTGGGCAGGCCAGCGGCAAAACCACGTTTGCCTTCAGGCGGATATTTGGTAGCAGCAGCAGCTTGTTTGGCAAGCTCGGGAGTAGAAGTGAAGGGGAAGATGACGCCAATGGCACCCATGTCAAGGGCGCGTTTGGCCGTCCAGAGTTCGTTGACAGGGATGCGTACGAAGGGCATGGCCTTGAGGCCACGGGTGGCCAGGATCATGTTGCGTGCGGTTTCGAGAGTAATGGGGGAATGCTCCATCTCGATCCAGATCAGGTCGAAGCCCATGTTGGCCATCTGGGCGGCAACGTCAACGCTGGCGGTGGTGACGGTGCCGGCGATCACCGGCTTGCCCTCTTTGAGGAGCTTGCGGACGGGGTTCTCCCAAACTTCTTGGCCACAGAGCAGGGCTGGTATGAGGGTGAGGAATAGATAGCGATTTCGCATTGGCTTTGTGAGCATAATACAGAATTGTGGCGACAAAGACCAATGCAATGCGTTTGCTCGATCAGATGGGGATCGTCTATGAGGTACGAGAGTACGAGGTGGACGAGGACGATTTGAGCGCCGAGACGGTGGCACGTAAGATCGGAATGCCCGAAGAACAGGTCTTCAAAACGTTGGTGGCCCGGGGCGATACCAACGGCATCACGATGGCAGTGATTGCGGCCAATACCGAACTCGACTTGAAAGCACTGGCGCGCGCCCGTGGAGACCGCAAGATCGACACAGTCGCACTCAAGGAAGTACAGCCTCTGACTGGGTACATCCGCGGCGGAGTGACGGCTCTTGCGGCGAAGAAAGACTATCCGGTTGTGATGGATGAACTCGCTCAACTTTTTGATCTGATCTCGGTATCACCGGGGCAACGCGGGATGCAGTTAGTCTTGAATCCGCTGGACTATGCCCGCGCCGTAAATGCAGTGTTCGCGCCGATCTCGCGATTCAAATAGAATGGTCGGCATGAAATGGTTGATGCTGGTTTCTCTTTTGATGGCAGAGGGCTTGCCCAAGGGCTTCAAACCCCTCTTTGACGGCAAGAGCTTCAAAGGCTGGCACATCAGTGAGGTCAACCACCATGGCAACACCAAAGCCTGGAAGATCGAGAAGGGCGTGATTACCGTTACCCAAGACAAACCTGGTAACGGCGGCATCATCCTGACTGATAAGCAGTACGCAAACTTTGAACTGAGTCTTGAAGTGAAGCCAGACTTTGGTTGCGATGGCGGAGTCTTTCTGAGGGCAACCGAGAAAGGCGAGGCTTACCAGATCATGATTGATTACCTCGAAGGTGGAGTAGTGGGTGGCATTTATGGCGAGCGGATCCCCGAGATTGGCGTTGAGGGCAACGGCACCGGAAAGCGCCTCGACCGCGAGTGGATGAAGCACTGGAAAAAAGACGATTGGAATCATTTGCGGATCCGGATTGAAGGGGAGATTCCACACATCCAGGTGTGGATCAATGGCCAGAAGACGGCAGACTGGACCGACAGCGCAAACCACGCAAAAACGGGAACAGGCATGGGAATGATTGCCCTGCAATCGCACCGCTCAGACCCCAAGGCCAAGAGCCAACGTTGGGTCGAAGGAGGTTTCCATCGTTTTCGAAATGTCGGCATCCAAGAGTTGAAGTAGTACAAGAGCAATAAACGTAACGAAAGGGCCGTAACGCCGTCTGTTAACATGAGGTTGCGGAGAAAAAACACCCAATGAATCGCCGATTTCAATTTCTTTTTGTCTCATCGTCGCTCCTGGCAGTCGTTATGCTGCTGGTCGGCGTGAAGCTGGGCCGCAGCGCAAGCAATAGCGACGATCCCTACAAGCACTTCAGCGTCTTCAGTGAAGTGATC
>JBIPMY010000269.1:0-8660 GCA_044376335.1 Bryobacter sp. | reverse complement strand
TGTTTGCGTGCCACTACGACAACATTAACCGTAGTTGCAATGTCCTTCACTACAGAGCCCAAACCTGTTTTGATTGATAGTATTTTGGACCAGGTACTCGCTGTGTTTGCGCCGATCCAATCTAAGCGTTTAGGATGCGTTGTGTCATCGAAACGAACTGTTATCGAAACTCCCCTATCATTTTGATCGAACACCGAGTCTGGACGAGGGGATTCATCCGGCTCAACCTTGGGATTAGTGCCTGCAGTATGACTTCTAAGCCAATCGCGTGCGCCCAAGATTCGACCAGATGCTTCGAATCCGGGACTCTTTGTTGAGACTCGGATGTAATTGAATCCATAGGCCACGTAAGTTGCACCGACACCTTTGTGGCCCCTCGTGTTGCCGGACTTGAACGAGAAATTTGGTGCAAGAAATTGTTCAAACTTGTCTTTGTCCAGTCCGATGCCATTATCAGTCACAGTGAGTTGGTTCTCGTCAAGGTCAATCCGAATATCAAGCTTCTGTTGATATTCTGCCTCTGTTCCTGCCGACTTTTCATAAGCTGATCTGGCTTCGACTGCGTCCAAAGCGTTCTGAATCAACTCACAAAACGGATCGTACCATCCCACGTAAGAACTGAGAATATTTTCAATTTCACGTTTTAAAGAACCAAAAGCGGCTTCGTTTAACTTTGTGTTCTTGAATGAAAGCGGATCGAAAGGTGTAAAGCTCACGTATAGAACTCCGATTCGAAAGGATAACTAAACTAGTCTAGCGCCTGCTATGTTCTTAATCTAGCGAAAAGTGCGGCGGCCCCATCTGTTGATGCCGCAACCAACCTACTAGCGTCTCCGACTCGAAGCTCTGGACATTAACATTGATGCGACTCAATCCCGTCAGCATATCGAGCAAGAATTCACCTAGGGACATCGCAATCAATAGCAAAACTCAAGGATATTTCAACCCCCCGCCACCTGGCCGGGCTCCCGGTCTCCTCTCCTTCAGCCAGTTCTTGCAGCAGAATGCCATTCCGCTCTCATCGAGTCTTCTGACAGACTGTGGCTCTGCTCCAGCTTCGGATGATGAAGCTGCGCTCTCACCTTACCCACAGGGCCAGATTGCAATCCACAGCCTGGCCGAACCGACTAGCAGGAAAGAATGCGCGGCTCAGTCTTTCAGTTCGGCATCGTACCAGGTTCGAATGCGCCGTTGCTTGACTTCTACGAGCCTCGTTCCACGACTGTGGAACTGAGGCCAGCGACGGTACGACTCTTGTTGAATGAACTTGAGCGCGGGCAATTCAATCGAGTTGAAGACGCAATTGCCCATGCCATTCGTGCTCTTCATGGAGTTGCTGGAATTGGGGCGCAAGCCTCTTGAACAGTTTCTGCCGGAATCGCCATTGGGTAATTCTGGGCTCAAGATCGCACGCAAGCAAGATTAGCCCTCTGTGTTTCATCTTGAATCCTCACATCGTTTTTCGCGGACGGTGGCTGTCGGGATTAAAATCTGAAGATGCTGCGACGCCATTTTCTTGCTGCTTTTCTTGCTGCTCCTACGATTCGATTGGGAGTGATCGGTATGGGGAATCGCGGTACTTCGCTGGCTCGCGTGGCTCGTAGTATCCCCAATGTTGAGATCACTGCGCTTTGCGATATCGATCCCGCGCGGCAGACGGCCTTTACCGACTACCGGAAGCTGCTCGATCTTTCGAATGTCGATGCTGTCTTGATTGCGACTCCAGAACAGACTCATGCCCGGATTGCCGTGGATGCTCTGGATCGCGGCAAGGCTGTGTTGAGCGAAGTGGCGGCGGCAGTGACGATTGAAGAATGCTGGGAGTTGGTAGAGGCCGTGGAGCGCAATCGTGGCTTTTACATGATGGCCGAGAATTGTTGCTATTACCGCTCAAACCTTGCCGTTCTCGCCATGGTGAAGGCGGGCGTGTTTGGGGAGATCACTTATGCCGATTGCGCTTATCTGCATTCGCTTCCCGGGCTGGGGTATACCAAGCCTGGGGTGCCTACCTGGCGGGGCCGACTGATGAATGATACGGCTAACTGGTATCCCACGCACTCGATCGGGCCGGTGGCTCAGTGGCTGGATGACCGGTTTGCAACGCTTACGGCCCTCTCTGCGCCGGCGGCGCGGATTGCCGGGGTGATTCCCTATAGCGGGGATGCCAACATTGCTCTGATCCAGACCGAGAAGGGGAAGCTGATCGAGATTCGGCTTGATATTGTCTCGGCCCGGCCTACGGTGAGCACCACCCATTATTTGTTGCAGGGCACCAAGGGTGTTTATCGGGATTCCGAGGGGCAGAAGAGTATCTGGCTGGAGGGTGTACATAAAGAGAATGCCTGGGGAGATTGGGCGAGTTACGAGGACAAGTATGAAGACTCGCGGTGGAAGGCGGAAGGTGGGAAGGCGAAGGCTAGCGGACATGGCGGAGCGGACTGGTTTACGCTGCGGGCGTTTTTTGAGGCGGTGGCGCTGAAGCAGCCTTCGCCAATTGATGTTTATTCGAGTGTGGAGTGGAGCAGTATTATTGCGCTGACTACTGCGAGTGTGAAAGAGAAGGGGCGTCCTCAGGATTTCCCCAAGTTTCGGCGGGCCGGCAGGGGTAGAGGGTGACGCTGATGATTAGTTTGGTCATGACGCGCGCTTAGCGCCCACCACTGTTACCCAAATCGTTCGCAGCACTCGATTCAGATGAAGATGCCGGGCGTCTTCCCTCACATTGCTTCCGGCTTAAACGGAGCTCTGGCCCCGTGCCGGATCGTAAGAATTTCAACCAGCTTTGTGCTTTCGATGACGCGGTAGATCACGCGGTACACATCTGGCTTTTTGCCGTAAAGCAAATGCCGGTATTTGGGGTCTTCCGGAGTCGAGGGGTTGCGTAGCGGACTGTTCTTAAGCGTGAACATTTGTTCCACCAGCCCGACGTACCACGTATAAGCTGCATCCGATGTAGCAGCGTTGATGTAGGCGTAGATGCGGGCCAGATCCTTTTCGGCTCTGGGGACAATGCTAACGGCGTATGCCATGCGTCGCTTCAAAGTCCGCCAGGAATTCTTCCAAGGGTCTTGCCTTGCCTTGCTTTGATTCTTCCAGTGCCTGACGAATTCCTTCGTGAAAATCAGCCTGGGCTGCAAGATCGAGAAGCCGCTGATAAGATGCAGCGTCCTGTACCACTGCTTCAGCCTTACCCTTCACCGTGAGCACAACTGGGCGTTTGGTTTTTTTCAACTGCTTCATGAAATCGCCCGATCTGCGCCGGAAGGTCGTGAGTGACTGGATGTCCTTGGTGATATCGATCATGGGATTTCCTCTTTGCTCATTACAGCACCTTTTTGAGTGCTGACGAGAAAACACACCTGGCGGGCGTCAATTTGCTGGCATCAAAACATAATCTCATTCAGCGTGTGAAATTCTTCTTCGGCGGAAGAGGAATATCGACTTCGACATAGCTGCCAGGCGTAGCCGAGTTCATAGCCTCAGCAATCCGTCCCACATGACTTTTGAGTGTTGGCCATTGGGCATGACCAATTACGATGATGGCGATCCTGCGGTCTTTCAGATTCTGTTGGTATTGAAGATTCTTGTCGGTTGTCAGGAGTGCGTCATAACCGGCCTGTTCAGCGGCGGCGAGCAGTTCGCCATTTCTCAGGCGATCCCATCCCAGATCAATCGAAACGTCAACAATGTGGCCAGTGAGGTGACGGCTGATGGGAAACGGTACGCCTTGATCGAACAAAACGCGCATATTTATGGAGCGTAGCTGGGGGGCTTGTCCAGGCTGCGGGCGGCAAACTCGATCACTTCCTTAACTTGTGCCCTGTCGAGCCCATGGAACCATTCCATAATCTCGTCAATGTTCGCACCAGCTTCGAGGTTTTCAAAAATGGCGGATACGGGCATGCGTGAGTCTTTGAGTACCCATGCGCCACTAACCTTTCCCGGAATACTTTCGACCGCCGGACATTGAGACCAATCGATGGGCTGGTTCATCTCGGTCGCCTTCTTACGGATCAGCTCCTGTAGGCTCACGCCCTGAGCGGCAGCCTGCTGGGAAAGAAGAGCGGCTTGTTGGTCTTGCAGATCAATCGTTACGGTTGTCAATGGCAGCGCCTCCACTTCTTCCTACATTATCGGACGGCCGAAGCCCTGTCACGAAATTTCAAAGCTCTTCGTCTAGGAATCCAAGACTGTGCGGTGGCGGACGGGTATGCCTACGGCCTATTGATAAGCAAGTGCGCCGATCTGTGAGAACTCGCCGCAAGTTTGGGGTGCTCCTATGGAGTCTCTCCCCGCTCTATACTTCTGACTTTGGACACTGAAATGGCTTGAAGCTGAACTGTCCCTTTGCGTTTTTGACCAAATTTGGGATGCAGCGAGAGTGCGGCCCGGACAAGCGGTTGCGAATCGGACGCCGGATAAGAGATTTTGTATCAAAGAGTTAGCTGCGGATCTGACTTATTGGGTGAGGGAGTTCCGTTATGGATCGACTGTGGTTGGTTGGCGCAGAAACAGCAAAAACGCCAATAAAATGCACAGTGACGCGTCAGGCTGACCACTTGGCCACTTGGCGACCACTTGGCCCACTTGGCGAAGCAACAAGGAATTCACCTGACTACAACTGATGGTCAGATTGCGGCAACGGCTAAAGCTCATGACTTGACTCTGGTCACGCGCAACATAAAAGATTTCGCGGGTTTGGGTGTGGAGCTCCTGAATCCGTGGGAAGGTTAAGGGCGGACCTGGGCTCAGATGAAGAGGTCGACGCTCTTTTTGAAAAAGGCCGAAAGCTTCTTTGCCTGTTCTTTGCTGATCGATCTTTTGCCTGAGAGGAGTTCCGATACCCGGCTCTTTGTTCCTAATATGGGCAAAAGTGCGCTGGGCTCCTGGCCTTGCTGTTCGAGAAGATAACCCACTATCTGATGTGGTGGGATTGCCGGAGTGGGATATTGCCTTTGCTCATAATCGTGAACCAGGTTGACCAGCAATTCGAGCAATGTACCTTCCTCTGCGCTTAGATTGTTCTCTCCTTTGCGCATGAGGTCTTCGATGCAGGATAAGAGCCTGTCGTTTTCAGCTTCCGACTTGATGATCGAGGGTCTGGTCGCGGCGAGTAGTTTGCCGTATTGTTTCTGGTCGAGGTCGATCTGAAGAGTGCTCATCGCTTCCAAGCTCCTTTGTCGTAATCCTTGTGTGTCAACACTGCCTTGATGTAGACGATTTCTCGCTGGTATTGGACAAAGGCAATCAGACGATACTTGTTGCCTCCAATATTGAAAACCGTTAGGTCGTCGACGAAATCAGCCGAATTGAAGGTGGACCGAAGGTCTGCGGGTGTCTGCCAGGAGGATGCTTCGGCGGCCTTGGCCCAGTGCAGCAGAGGATGCAATGCATCCGGGTGTTGCGCTGCGAATTCCCGAATCGTCCGGCGGCTAATCACTCGCACTTCGACAGGTTCCCATAATGGGAACTGGTTGTCAAGGTGCGCTTTTCGCTCTGAATCCCCGCGCTTACGCACGGGGTAGGGTTGGGGAAAAAGAAAAAGGGCGGCCTTGGGAGTTTCCCATGGCCGCCCCTTTTCTTGTTTGCTAGCTGTTAGGCTGTGCGGTTTTCCGTCTTCGAACCCTTGGCGATTGCGGCTTGCGCTGCGGCCAGGCGGGCGATCGGTACACGGTACGGTGAGCAGCTTACATAGTTCATCCCGACGCGGTAGCAGAAGGCTACTGAATCCGGATCTCCACCATGCTCGCCGCAGATGCCGATTTCGATGTCAGGACGGGTCTTGCGGCCGAGCTCGATGGCCATCGAGATCAACTTGCCGACACCTTCCTGATCGAGCGAACCGAAAGGATCTGTCTTGAAGATCTTCAGGTTCTCGTAGTGAGCGTTGAATTTCGTATAGTCGTCGCGGCTCAACCCCATCGTCGTCTGAGTCAGGTCGTTGGTGCCGAAGCTGAAGAACTCTGCGTACTGTGCCACTTCATCAGCAGTGATTGCCGCACGCGGAATTTCGATCATCGTG
Organism: Bryobacter sp.; assembly: GCA_044376335.1. Lineage (GTDB taxonomy): Bacteria > Acidobacteriota > Terriglobia > Bryobacterales > Bryobacteraceae > Bryobacter. The sequence goes on along the minus strand of JBIPMY010000269.1, from coordinate 2,638 downwards.
CCGACATAATACTTGAGCTTGGGCATGCCAGCCTTCTCAAGAACTTCTGTCGCTACGCGGACTACGATTTCCTTCTGGTGATCGAGTTCGCGGTAGCCACCTACCAGCGGAATCATCACTTCAGGAATGATCTTCTTGCCCTTCTTGGCAACAATGACTGCTGCTTCGAAGATGGCGCGGGCTTGCATTTCGGTGATCTCGGGGTAGGTGATGCCGAGGCGGCAACCACGGTGACCGAGCATCGGGTTCATCTCATGCAGCTCTTCGACGCGATGCAGAACATGCGGGAGGTGCTTCTTGAGTTCGCCGACCTTGCAACCGAACTTCTCGGCCATTTCCTTCTTTTCCTTCGCGCCAGCGTGAGGCAGCTTTGCGATAGCTACCATCAGGTCTTCGCGCTTGGGGAGGAATTCATGGAGAGGAGGATCGAGGGTACGGATGACGACGGGGAAGCCTTCCATTGCTTCAAAGAGACCGGCGAAATCCTTGCGCTGCATGGGCAGGAGCTTGAGCAGGGCGGCGCGGCGGGTCTTTTCGTCGCGGGCCATGATCATGGCTTGCATGAAGGGCAGACGGTCTTCAGCGAAGAACATGTGCTCTGTGCGGCAGAGGCCGATGCCTTCGGCGCCGAAGTTGCGGGCTGCCTTGGCGTCCTTCGGGATGTCAGCGTTGGCGCGGACACCGAAGCTGCCACGGAATTCGTCAGACCACTTCATGAACTCGGCGAGGACGCCGCTCTTCGTGTTGGGCTCGACAGTCTTGGACTGGCCGAGGTACACGTCAGCGGTGGTGCCGTCGATCGAGATGAAGTCGCCTTCCTTGACGGTGATGGTTTTGTCGCCCACCTTGACGGTGAACTTCTTGCCCTTTTCGTCAATCGAGATCGAACCAGCGCCGACGATGCAGGGGCGGCCCATGCCGCGTGCTACGACGGCAGCGTGGGAGCTCTTGCCACCGACGGCGGTGAGAATGCCCTTGGCTGCGTCCATGCCGGCGATGTCGTCAGGAGTGGTTTCTTTGCGAACGAGGATTGTTGGACCCTTCTTCGCCATTTCCACTGCGCCCTGAGCGCTGAATGCTGCCATGCCGACGGCGGCGCCGGGGCTGGCTGCGATGCCCTTGCTGAGCTTAACAAGGGACTTCAGGCTGGCAGGGTCGAATACCGGGTGGAGGAGCTGATCGAGCTGGCTGGGGGCCACGCGCATGATCGCTTCTTCTTTCGGGATCAAGCCTTCCTTGACCATCTCAACAGCTACGCGAACTGCGGCGGGGCCGGTGCGCTTACCGTTGCGGGTCTGAAGCATGTAGAGCTTGCCGGATTCGATGGTGAATTCGAAGTCCTGCATGTCTTTGTATGCTTTTTCGAGATTGGTGGTGATCTCTTTGAGTTCTTTGAAGGCAGCAGGCATGACCTTCTGGAGGTCTGCGATGGGTTGCGGGGTACGGATACCGGCCACAACGTCTTCGCCCTGTGCGTTGATGAGGAACTCGCCGTAGAAGACCTTTTCGCCGCTACCGGGGTCGCGGGTGAAGCCTACGCCGGTGCCGCAATCGTCGCCCATGTTGCCGAATACCATGGCTTGCACGGTGCAGGCGGTGCCGATGTCGTCAGGGATGCGTTCCATCTTGCGATAGTAGACAGCCTTGTCGTTGTGCCAGCTACGGAAAACAGCGTCGCGGGACATGTCGAGCTGGACGTGGGCGTCCTGCGGGAATTCCTTCTTGGTTTCCTTCTTGACGAGCTTCTTGTAGTCTTCGATGATCAGCTTGAGGTCAGCGGCAGAGATGTCGGAATCGACCTTGATCTTGCGCTTCTTCTTCATTTCGTCGAAGATGTGGTCGAAGTGTTCCATCTCGATGCCGAGGGCGACTTCGCCGAACATCTGGATGAAGCGACGGTAGCAATCGTAAGCAAAACGATCGTTGCCGCTCTTCTTGGCCAGGCCTTCAGTGGTGATGTCGTTCAAGCCGAGGTTCAGGATGGTGTTCATCATGCCGGGCATGGAGAACTTGGCACCTGAACGGACGCTGAGAAGGAGCGGATCGTTAGCATCGCCGAGCTTCTTGCCCATGAGAGCTTCCAGCTTGGCAAGAGCGTCGTGCTGTTGCTGCTGGATGTCTGCAGGAACCTTGTTGCCGTTCTGGAAGTAGATGTTGCAAACTTCCGTCGCGATGGTGAATCCGCCGGGAACGGGCAAGCCGTAACGGCACATCTCGGCGAGGTTTGCACCTTTGCCGCCGAGAAGGTCTTTCATACTCTTGTCGCCGTCGGCAGTGCCGCCGCCGAACGAATAGACGTACTTCTTCATGAAGTGTGGGTCTCCTGTGTCTTGGGAACTATCTCTGAGAATTCGGCAATACCCGAAAACTCTGTCTTAAGGCCAAATAACAATGTTAGCCGATTCTCACGCACGGCCAGATCCGGCGCGTTAACCAGCACTTTTTCAAAGAACAAATCGAGGGCCGGGCGGAGGGTTGCCATGGCGGCCAAAATATCTGCGTAGCTTGCGCCTTTGACGCGGGCTACGACTGCGTTGAAGTCGGCCCAGAGGGCAGCTTCCGAGGGGTCTTCAAAGAGCTTGTCGTTTACCTTGCCGGCTGGGGAGAACTTGGCCTGGTCGAGGATGTTCTTCATGCG
>JBIPMY010000028.1:0-25976 GCA_044376335.1 Bryobacter sp. | reverse complement strand
CCGCTCCACCAGACGCCGCGCCTGCACACAGGTTCGTGCAAATGAGCCGGGTGTGCGGGCGTCTTCTCCATAGAGACGATAAGTGGACTCCGGCTCTTTGGAGAAGTCAGCCAGCTCCGGCACGGACGTTTGCATGCGAAACGCCATCTCATACTGCTCGATGCGGGCCAGCACTTCCGGGTCTCCGTTTCGGCCTTGTTCCAGTTGATTCATCTCCTTGAGCCCGTCGAGTAAGATGCGGCGTCCAGGCGCGCTTACCCCCGGCGGATTCGACAGATAAAGCACCGGGTCGCCCATTGAGCGCAGGGCAACGCCGGAATGCTTCGATGAAAGAAAGCCGCTGCTCCAGAGCCGGGCAGAGATGGGTTGCACGTTGGCTTTGGGATGCGTATGGTTGGCGTGCAGTACGACGAAGGCCGGCAGATCCTTGTTCATCGAGCCCAGGCCGTAGCTGATCCAGGAGCCTATGCAGGCTTTGCCGGGCACCATGCTGCCGGTTTGAATGAATGTGATGGCGGGATCGTGATTGATCGCCTCGGTGTGGAGCGACTTGACGAACGTCAATTGATCGGCCAGCTTTGCGGTGTGCGGCAGAAGATTCGAGAACCAGGCACCGCTCTGCCCGTGCCGGCGAAATTCGTAAACCGAGGGCGCAATGGGGAAACGTGTCTGGCCCGATGTCATGGTGGTGAGGCGCTGGCCCTGGCGAATGCTCGCGGGCAGATCCTTGTCGTACCAATCCTTCATCGCGGGTTTGTAGTCGAAGAGGTCCATCTGCGGTGGGCCACCCACCATGTGCATGTAGATGATGCTTTTGGCACGCGGCGCGAAGTGCGGCAAACCTGGAAGGCTCTCCCCTTGCAGGAGTTGGGTGAGGGCTGCTGCACCCAGCCCCTGGGCGCCACGACGGAAAAGAGCACGCCGGGTATGTTGCAAGCCACTCATTTGTTTAACACCTCATCGAGATTCATCAGCTGGCTCACCAGCATTACCCAGGCAGCGGCATTTGCATCAGGACGACCGCTGATGGTGCGGGCCTCGTCTTCATGCAGACGATAATGCGCCACGAGTCGCGAGCGCGTTCGCTCGGCTGCTGTGGTCTCCTCCTGGGTGAGACGACGTGCGAGCAGGCGACGGGCCACATAATCAAGCGGTGCGGCAGAGCGCTGCGTTGCCTCTTTTGCCAGTGCCCGGGCTGCCGCAAAGAAGTCCGGATCGTTCAAAGTTACCAGAGCCTGCAGAGGCGTGTTGGTTCGCTCGCGGCGCACGACACAAGTCTCTCGTGTCGGGGCATTCAGGATTTCCATCGCTGGCGGCGGGGCCGCACGTTTCCAGAACGTGTACAAGCTGCGTCGCCGCAAAGCGGGCCCGGAATCGGGCTGGTAGAAGCGAGTGTTGCTGAAGAGGACCGCCACTGACTCCCATACACCCTCCGGCTGCAGCGGCTTGACGCTTTCTCCGCCGACAACTCGCTCGAGTAGTCCGCTGGCGGCGAGCGCCGAATCGCGCAGCATTTCGGCGTCCATGCGAAACCGGGGGCCTCGCGAGAGCAAGCGATTCTCCGGATCGCGCAGGCGTTTGTCTTCCGTGGTGACGGCGGCTTGCCGGTACGTGGCCGAGGTCACCATGAGCCGAAAGAGTTTCTTCACATCCCAGCCCGATTCGCGAAACTCCACTGCCAGCCAGTCCAGGAGTTCCGGATGGACGGGTGGCTCTCCGGTGGCGCCGAAGTCGTCGGAGGTCTTCACCAGGCCGGTGCCGAACAATTCCTGCCAAAAGCGATTCACGGTTACACGCGCAGTGAGCGGATTCACTTCATCCACAATCCAGCGTGCCAGGCCGAGGCGGTTCCGCGGCCATTCGGGACGCATCGGCGGCAAGACCGCTGGCGTCGCCGCGTACAACTCCTCACCCGGCTGGTCATACTGACCACGCTTTAGCAGATGCGCCCTGGCCGCTTCTTCCTTCTCGCGCATCACCAGCGTTACGTTTCCGCGCATCCGGATATCCCGATATTCCTTCTCGGCCTTGGACAGCGCCAGGAACTCTTCGGGATACTGCTCGGCCGCGTGGGCAAGCGTGTTGTGAGCAAAGAGGCTCCGAGCCACATCCAGCGGCCCCAGCGCTTGTGGATAAAACAGCGTCTGCTTGATGAACTTCACGTCCGCCTGACTGCGCAAGGGACGCGCCGTCACCCGGCTGAGCGCCAGGGCGCGTCCGTCGGCATAGATCGTCACGCCCTCGGGGCGGCCCGATCCGTCCCAGGTGACCGTGATCTCCATCTCCTTGAGCGACACAGGCGGGACACGGAACGTGTTTCCACGCAGAGCCAATTGTCCTTGTATGCCTTTCCCCTCCAGGCGAAAAACGGGGAGGAAGGACTCAATGGCGAGTTCCCAGTGAAGATCATCATCATGGCGTCCTGTGGCCAGAGTGATGAGGTGCTGGTCGAGATAGCCGCATTGCACCTGCGCGGTAAAGGCACCTGCGGGCGGGATCGGCAAAGCTTTCGCATGGAGTGCCTCACGCCTGGGTTTCAAAAGCGAATCTTGCGCTTTACTCTCTTTTAGAAGGCCCTGCCACTGCTTGCGCAATCGCAGGATCTCGGGCTCCAGTTGTGAAAGGCGGCCTGCGTCCCCGGCACTTGGGATCAGAAGCACCGGTTCGGGTTCGGCGATCTCCCCGTGCACCGTCACTTCAGTAGTGTTGTTGAAGAAGGCCGCCATGCGATAGAAATCCTTCTGCGCAAGCGGATCGTACTTGTGGTCGTGGCAGGTGGCGCAGCCGAGAGTGAGTCCCAGAAAGACGGTAGAGGTGGTGTCCACCATGTCCTTCACGTAGATCGTCTTCACTTCTTCGGGAATCACGCCGCCCTCGCCTGTGGCTATATGGTTGCGATGAAATCCGGTTGCGATGCGCTGGTCCAAGGTGGGGTTCGGTAGCAGATCGCCCGCCAATTGTTCCAGCGCAAACTGATCGAAGGGCAGGTTGCGATTGAAGGCTTGAATCACCCAATCCCGCCAGGGCCAGATCTCCCGGCGATTGTCGGAATGCAACCCGTGGGTATCGCCATAGCGGGCCGCGTCCAGCCAATAGCGTCCGCGATGTTCGCCCCAGTGGGGAGATGCCAGGTAGCGGTCCACCACGCGTTCATAGGCGCCAGGCTTTGTATCCCGGACAAAGGCCTCGACTTGCGCTGAGGTCGGTGGCAGCCCGGTGAGGTCCAGGCTTAAGCGCCGGATCAGCCGTGGCCGGTCCGCTTCAGGGGCGGGTAACAGCTTCTCCTTCGTCAGCCGGGAGCGGATAAACGCGTCGATAGGATGCTTGTCGCCGCCGGGCACGACAGGCCGTACGGGTGCCACCAGTGACCAGTGCTCTTTCCACGGCGCACCAGCTTCGATCCATTCGCGCAGTACCTCTGCCTGTGCAGGTGACAGATCCTTGTGCGCATAGGGCGGAGGCATCCGCAGAGCGGGCTTGGTGTGCGCGACGCGCTGCCACAAGATACTTTTTGCGGCGTCGCCGGGCACGACCACTTTCTCCAAAGCGCCGGCCCGCGTGTCGAGCCGGAGTGTGGCTTTTCGGTTTTCTGCGTCCGGCCCGTGGCAGTGAAAGCAGTGATTGGCGAGGATCGGCTTGACGTCCTTCTGGAAGTCCAGTGCAACCAGCGACGAGAGAATGAAGACGCAGATCGCCATGGTTTTAAAACAGCACTTTCAGTGCAAGCTGCCCGTTACGGTTGCCGCCTTTCTGCGCCACCTGTCCGAAGGCAGGCGTATTTACAGTTGTCCCCGGATTGCCCCAGAGCGGATGATTGAGGAAGTTGAAGAATTCCGCACGGAACTGCAGGGTGACGCGCTCGCGGATCGCCGTGTTCTTGAAGAAGGAGACATTCCAGGAGTTGACGCCGGTGCCGCGAAGGTCTGGCGATTGGGGGCCGGTATTGCCGAAGGTGAAGGGGTCGGGCTGGGAGAAGACCGAGGTATCAAACCAACGGAGCGGCGTGCGTTGGTCTTCCGGGAGCAGGGCCGAGCGGCCGTTGTTGTTGGCTCGTTGCCCGGCGCCAAAACCAATGCTGTTTACCGGTACACCGATCGAAAGCGGCAGGCCACTTTGTAGAGTGAAGACGCCGTTCAGTTGCCAGCCGCCCACCAGAAGGTTCAGCGCACCAGGCAGCGAGTTGGCCCAGGGGCGACCCTTGCCGAAGGGTAAGTCGTACAGAAAGGCTGAGGTCATACGGTGAGCCACGTCGATGGGGGAAATGCTTCGTTCTATCGAATTGTCGTATTGATTCTGGATACCGGTACTGCGCCAATAGCGCTCGCCAACGTTGCCGATATTCTTTGACCAGGTGTATGCGGTGAGAAGAGAGAAGCCATTGCTGAAGCGCCGTTCCAACTTGGTCTGCAGCGCGTTGTAGCTCATCTGGCCGGCGGAGACGGTGTTGAATTGCACATCTGTGAATTGAGGGAAAGGCCTCAACAACTGCCCTTGACTCAGCGTCGCGGCGGAGAAAGGCCCGCGAGCTACCAGGCCGAGGAAAGGGTTCGGTACTTGTACGTTCAGCGCAGCGCCACGAGAGTAGAGCGAGGGGTCCAGCTGATTGCCCTGGATATTGATGTACTGGTTGACGCCGCGCGAGCCCACGTAACCGACGTCGAGCAGCCAGGACTTCATCTGGTGTTGGACACCCACATTGAACTGCTGGGTGTAGGGCGCGACAATATTGCGCAGTTGGGTGGTGACGTTCTGGCCCAGTAGTGTGTTGGGCCCATCGGCATTGCCCGTCGGGGGATTGAAGCCGTCCGGGAATGGATTGCTCAAGCGGCGTGCGGGCGTCAAGCCGCCGTCGGTGCTAGCGAGAAACGGCGTATCGCCGTCAAAGCCGAGGGCACCGAAGGTAGCAGCACCGAATCCGGTATTGACTATTGGCTGATAGAACAAGCCATAAGCAGCACGAAGAACGGTTTGCGTCTTGAGCTTGTAAGCCAGGCCCACACGTGGGCCGAAGTTGTTACGGTCCACTGGATTGCGATAGCGGGAATCAATGTCCTTACCCATGAATTGCAGTGCACCGAGTGCAGAAGGCAGACGATTGGTGGCGGCCGAACGCAGGTTCAGGTCGAAGCTTGTGTTGCGGTCGAAACGCTCGGTATAGGGCGTTTCGAGGTCATACCGGAAGCCAAGGTTCAGCGTCAGGCGGTTGGATACACGCCAGTCATCCTGTACATAGCCAGCCAGGTAAAACCATTGCACAGCGATCGATCCGGGGATGCGATTGTTGCCACCCGCTGGCAGGCCCAGCATGAAGGAGGCCATGCTCCATCCAGCTGTGGGACTTGGAGCAAAGGGATCCTGTTGCGTCCAGGCCTGATTGAAGCTGAACGAAGGCGTTACATCGCTTGCCTGGATGTCGGCGTAGCGGTACATGCGGGCATCGCCGCCGTATTTGATGGTGTGCTTGCCCGAGATCTTTGTGATGCTGCCCTGTAGGGAATGCGAGAGGTCACCCCGCCGCAGCAGGTCGCCGTTGGAGCGCGAACCGAGACCCTCATAGTTGGCGATGCTAATCGGCGGAAAGGTCTTGTAGAAGACCGAGGAAGCGAACTGCGAAGGGAAGCCTGCGGCGCCAAGATCAAAACCGGCGGATTGGGGTAAGCGGCTCAGGAGCTGGCGATTTAGAGAGTAGCGCAGGTCGAGAATTGTAGTCGGAGTCAGGGTGCTGGAGTATCCAACGACTGCGTTCTTGGGAAAGACAAAGAGATTCGATCCGCCGCCTCGTGCCGAAAACGCACCGCCGGGGTTGTTTTGAATCAGACAGGTGGAGCATCCGGGGGTGGGCCCAAAGAGATTAGCGGCGCCTCCGCCCTGTTCGCTTTCGGTGTAGCGGACGAAGAGCCGCGCGCCGTCGCGAATGTTGTAGTCGGTCTTGATGGTCCACATGTTCTGCCGATTTTGGCCCGTGGCGTTCACCAGATAGTTGTTGGCATTGGAGAAGGGGTCGATGGGAGTGGTGTTGGGAGCGGGATAGTAGGCGGCAAGGTTGCGCGCCACCGGGTCCAGGCGGTTGGCAGGAACTACGTTGCCCGGGAAAACAGACCGCGTGAAGCGATTCGCCTGGTTGGGAACGGCCGTGGTGGTGAGCGGGTCATAGATGTTGATCAGAGTTCCGGCAGCCGTACGGCGTTGAGAAAAGTCGCCTGTCTTTTCAGCTGCCGTAGGAACCGTAAGCAGCAGGCGAGAGGGCAGCACGTCCCGGTAGCCCTCATAATTGTGGAAGAAAAACAGCTTATTGCGGCCGTTGTAGAGTTTCGGAATTACCACTGGCCCGCCCACGCTGTAGCCAAAAGTATGGACGTTGAGGAAGTCCCGCGCGCGGTTGCTACGGTTGTTCAGCCATGAGTTTGCGTTGAGCACGCGGTTCTTCCAGAAGTCGTAGATCGTGCCATGCAAGTCGTTGGTGCCCGACTTATAGATCGCATTTATAACCGCGCCACCAGTTCGGCCGAATTCGGCAGCCAGAGCGTTGGTCTCGATCTTGAATTCCTCAATGGCGTCAATGGTGGGGATTACGGAGGCGGCGCCCATGTTGGCTGTCAAGGCGGTAGCGCCGTCGACCATGAATTCGTTGGTGTTCACCTGGCCGCCGTTAGACGACCATCGCCCGAAGCCAACCGATCCGGATGTTGCGGGAGCCGCGCTCGCGCCGAAGTCGTTGACGCCTGCAGTGAGCGTGGCGATCTGAAAGAGATTGCGGTTGGACGAGGGAAGATCGACTACCTTCTTGTTGTCTATCAACTGGCTGACCGATGAAGTGGTGGTTTGCAGCAGCGGCGTCTCGGCCTTCACTTCGATGGTCTCCGTCACCTGCCCCGGTTCCATCGTTACAGGAATTTCCATCTTCTGACTGGTGTCGAGCTTAAGGTTTGCCCGAGAGAGGCGCTTGAAACCCTTGAGCTGTGCGTCGATGCGATACACACCCGGGGGAAGAAGCGGGATCTCGAAGTAACCCACGCCGTTGGTTTGGGTGGAACGCTCCACGCCGGTGGCTTGTTCGGTGGCGATCACGCGCACGTTGGGCAATACGGCACCAGTGGAATCTTGCACCGTCCCAAGCATGGTACCGGTGAATGTCTGGCCGAAAGCGGCCGAGGCGAGAAGGGCAAATACGGCTATAGCGGAAAAATTCTTCATGGAAGCTCCTGAAAGTCTTTTCGAGACTAACAGAAGCTGAACCACTGGTCAACTATTGGTAAACATTAAACAGATCGAATAGAATAAGGAAAGCCGTGACGCGACAGGAACTCACTCAACTTATCCGCAAGAAAATCGAGCTTGGCGAGTATCCCGCAGGGAACTTTCTGCCAGCCGAGCGAAGCATGGCCGAAGCATTAAACACTTCCCGCCCGACGTTGCGGCGCGCACTTGAACCACTGGTAAAGGAAGGAATCCTGGAGCAGGAGCCCGGCCGCGGCATCATGGTGCCGGATGAAAGTACGCGGAATCCCTGGCGCATCATCGCGCTGCTCTTGCCGGATTTCACAAACCGCTTCTTTGCGGAGGTGGCTGAAGCTATCGAATACGCAGCCTTCCAGCGCGGCTATCAAGTGCTGCTTTGCAACTCCAGACATCAGCCGCATTTGGAGGATCAGTACTTAAAGCAACTGGCGGCGCGCAAGGTGGACGGGGTAATCCTGGCGCACCAGCCGAATCAACAGATACCCCAGTCGCTGGGGTTATTGCAGGCGGCAGGAATTCCCACGGTGCTTTTGTTTAGTTCCGCTCGCAATGCTGACTGCGACAGCGTCGTGCTGGATGATCGTGCGGGGGTAGAGCAGGCACTGCGCTATTTGGCATCGCTCGGCCATCAGCGAATCGCCTACTGTCCGCCACTGGGCGAGCGTACGGCGCATTCCCGGGATGCACATTATCGGGAGTTCGTCAGACGATCTGGCACTGCGCCATTGCTGTTGGATATCGTAGGCAAACCTGAGGCGGAGATCCTGGCAGCCACCCGCGCCATGCTCCAGCTTAAGAATGCGCCTACCGCCTGTTTCGCCGGCAACGACCACGTCGCACTTTTGCTGCTGAAGAGCCTGGCCACCTTGAAGGTGCGTGTGCCGCAGCAGTTCTCCGTAGTGGGTTTCGATAACCTTCGTTTGGTGGAACACTTGCCCGTACCGCTGACCACCGTCGATCAACCAAAGCACGAGATGGGCCGGCGAGCTGCAGAACTTCTTTTCGAGAGACTCGAAGCTGGGCCTGGCCTGCCGGTGCGCCGCGAGGTATTCACTCCGCACCTGGTGATTCGCGACTCCTCATCAATCGCGCCGCGCGCCGAGGAAGCTCTAGCCGGTGTTGCCAGCCTGCAGCCCACGCCTTGAATTGCCAGGATCAGGCGGATTAAGGCTTGGGGACTGCGTCTGTTGGGTTGGAGAGCTGGATGGGTACGATGCCACCCGGTTCTGTGCCGTCGAGTTCGAGTATTTCGCGGAAGGATTCCGAAATGGTGTGGACGGCGTAGCTTAACTGGTGGAGCCATGCGCTCCAGAATTGCGGGATGGCTGGGACCTGGCGGGTCTCGCGGATTTCGCGCAATACGTCCTTCTTGTGCGATGCCATGTCGAAGCCGCGCAACATCGCCACGCCGATGTCGGTGAGGTTGATACCGTCGTTTAAATCGAAGCGGGCGATATCGCGACGAATGTTGCGCTCGGCTCCGGCCTTGGTGGTGACGGTGACGCATTCCTGAAGGGTGAGGGCACCAGAGACGATTTGGGCGTCTGCCGTGAGATTGAGCAGCGTGGTTGCCATGGGGGCGTTGCGAACGGCGACTGGCGGGGCGGCATGGTGCAGGCGGATGCGTGTGGGGCCAGAGATGCCGGCCCAGATGCCGGTCTTTAGCTCAGTCATCGAGAAGAACTTGGAGACGATGGCTTCCATCTCGCGGTCTTCGAGCTTTTCTATTTCTTTCTCGGTGAATCGCTTGGCGTCTTCTGCGCGCTTCTCAAACTCTTCACGGAACTGCGTGGCTTCATGGAGGCGATTGAGAATGTTCTCGGTCCAGTTGGGCAAGGGGTAGTTCCAGGCGACGGGTACGATCTGTGCGCCGAGCCGGCTGAGGCTCACCATGACGGCATAGATTTGCTTTTTGTTGGTGCTTTCGATGTAAACATGGCCTTCGTGGAAGTCGAGCAGGACGGGCACCTGAGTGCGGTGAAGTTCTGTCGCGTCGTTGGCCTTTTCGTCGACCGTGCGTTTGTCGGGGGGCTGAAGGAATTTGTAAGGACGCTCGAGCATGACATAGGAGCTCTGCTCTTTGATCGACGGCAGATCGCTTTTGTTCTTCCACTCATTGCCTACGGCCCAGAGGCCAAACCATGGAATTGTCGGGTGGAGCTGGAAGGCCTCGATGCCGCGGCCAAAGCCAGTGCCTTGAAGAAGCTCTTCAGGCAGCACAACTTCTGTCAGTTCCATGGAATCAGCGACGTGGTGGCGGGACAATTCGATCTGCTGCTCTTCGGTGAGTTCCTGCTCTTCGTCCATGCGCGGGGCGCTGTAGGGGTTGATGCCCATGGCGTCGCTGCTGTAGAGCCGGGCGGCGGTGCCAGCGGCGAGTTGAGAGTTGATCACCATGCGAGTTGGATCGGCAAGCTGAATCGAGAAGTCCTTCAGAGACTCTTTCACCAGCCCTGCAATCGCCCAATTACCACGTCCAAACATTCTTTACTCCTGCTTTCTGATTGAGGGGTTCGATCCGCCCGCCGGCTAGCGGCAAAGGCGACAGACCCTTCATGATACCGTCCTCTATCGATTTCGCCGCACTGGAAACCTGCTAGATTGAGAGCTTTGGTACGAATCAGCCAGCCTATGTATTCCCTGAACAGAACGCCCGAATGAAACGCTTCACCCTTCGCTTACTGCGCCCCGAATCCCGCTCTGTAGAAAGCGGGCAGTTTGAAGTTCAGCCCGAACACGAGGAGGCGCGCAAAATCCTTGGCCTGATGAAGGAGTTTTTCCGCAACAGGCCGCCGCAGTTCCGTGACAAGCTTGCGTTTCTTAAGAAGAGCGAACTCGAGATGGAATGGCTGGCTGCGCCTGGCGGGGTGGCTTTCGTTAGCCTGTTGCAGGGGAACGAGCCAGTCTCGATGTGCGTTTTGCTTTCCGGCAAGGAAGCTGAAGCTGATATGGGAATCCTGACGGGCTATCGCGGTGGCGTGGTGGAGCCTTTCATGGGCAAGCTTACAACCGAGGAAGAGCGCCAGATCTTCGGCAAGGAACGCCCGCTCGCTCTGCTCACCGTCGTGCCAGGGCAGCCGGAACTTACGCCCACCATCCACCTGCTGCATACTGCTCTTGCGGCTGTTTTCTTTGACGCCGTGGAGCGGATGGCTTAGCGATTGCAGATTCGCCCGCCCAGCCTAGGGCGTGCCTACCTCGACGATTTCTACGCGAGCCACCCAGCGCATCGTGGATCCCGCCACACCGCGAACCTGGATGTGTAACTGATCCCCGCCTAAGATAGACAGCGCACTGGTGGATTCTGTCAGGGCGGTGTTGCGTTGTAGCTTCACGGCCACTTCACCGCTGGAACGGGATGCGATGCCCGCAACTTCGAAGCTGGCTTGCCCTGCCCCGGATTCTGCGCGGCCGACCACGAGAATCCGGAAAGCCGCAGTAGAATTCCTCTCAATCGAAATCAGTCCCGAACCGGGACGGAGCTCGACCGTGGCATCATCTTTGGTGATTCCGCGGGCAACCAGGACACTGGTCTGGGCGTCGCCGGGGCTTTGAAATGCGCCCGAGGCAAGCGCGTCTTCTCCCACACGCCTCGCACTTGCCTGTTGACCTTGGGCGCGTGAATAGGGGGCGGCGGCGGTGTTAGCTTGTCCTCCGGTTATCGCAGCAAACGCTCCAGTGGCACGATTGTCCTGGCCCCCAGCGACATTGGCCCAGTGTCCGAGCGGTTCGCTCAAATGGTTGCGGTTATCGCGCAGGATGATGTTCTCGGGGGAACGCCAGGCTCCAGGGGCATTGACCATCACAACTTCTTTTCCAGTCGGATCGTCGATCCGTACATTGTCGGCCACAAGCCCATTGGTGGACCGGCGCCAGCAGTGAATGGCGCGGCCAGCGCTTTTGATCACGTTGCCTATAACTTCGTATTGATCCAACTGGAAGTTCGGTTCTATCGATGTAGTGGCCGTCTCCATGTAGTTGAAGTTGCAGCGCACCTTGCGCAACCAGCCACGGTGCGAAGGATGCCCCAGTAAGTAGCCGCTACCGCCGGGATTGATCGTCCGGGTGTGGAAGATGGAGATATTTTCGGCATCGAAACTTTCTCCCGGGCCGACATCGCCACCCTGCAAAAACTTGCCGGTATGCTCTCCATAAAGCATCACTGACCTCATCGTGTTAGTCATTGTGATGTCTTCAATGCTGACATTGCGGACGCGGCCATGCACCAGCACAGCGGCGTTGATGTTCTTCACCAGGCCACTGGGCTGAGCGTTTTTCTGGCTGTTGAGGTCGATGGTACCTCGCCCAAAGACGCGAACGCCGTCAATGTAATCTTTCTGAGTGCCGTGTCCGATGCGAATGCCGTAGGTCTCCGGCCCATCGAAGGAAAGGAACCATAGGCTTCCAACACTGTAGCCGCGTTTACTCGGGAAGCGGATCCTCACGCCGTGGCTGAGTTCCTGCCAGTCTCCGGTGATGGGCACGTTGGCATGCTGGAAGTCAAAGGTAGCTCCGCTGCCCCAGGTGAAGGTGCCTTCGCCGTCGATGCGGATCGTGTAGATTACTTCTCCAAGGCCGAGGTCATAGCTGCCACTCACCTCGAAATCGTCAATCGACTTGGGCGCGCCGTGGTCGGTAGTAAGCTCAGCCGTCGGCTCGAGTTGCGATTGGCCATCGGCGAGTTTGAGTGTCGCGCCAGCTTCCAATTCGATATCAAGTGACTTGTCGACATAGACCATCGAACGATGTTTGCCGAGTTTCTGCACATGAAGCCCCGGACGAAAGACGACCCGATCGCCGGGCTTGGCGGCATCGACAATAGCTTGAGCGTTTTGGCCTGGCCGGACTTCGTGAACACTGGCGGCAAGGAACAGCAAAGCAGCAACAATCATGAAAAGAACTCCTCACCCGGTTTCGCGTACTGAAGCTCGATGTCCTCGTCAAGCGTTATGCCTAGCCCGGGAGCTTCGGTCCACGCGATGAATCCAAGATCTATGCAAACGCTGCATAACTCGTCAAAGAATGGCATACTGGCACCGAGCCATTCTAGCGCGCGGAAGTCGGGGACATCGAACGCCCCCAGCCTATCTTCGACCGGGCGCGCCCCTTTATCGCAAGCGTTTTGGCTGGTCAGTGACCTGGACACAGTCACGGACGACAACGTTAGTCGAGGTCACAATCGATTCTGGCGTCACCGGTTGGGGCGACAGTTGCTGCGACATAGCGGTGCTGGCCGATTGCCGCTGGTAGTCGAAGATATCTACAAAGAAATGAGCCCCCCCGGCGGGCCGGAGCCAAGTCACGCGGGCGCTGACTTGGCTTCCAGGCTGTCGATACGCCCAGAGCTGCTGGCAAACGAGTCTGCCTCCACTCCCATCCGTTGCAGCATGCTGACAAAGAGGTTGGAAAGCGGAGCGTTATTGTCGCGGCGGAACGCGATATGCTGGCCGTGCTTGAAGCCACCGCCGGCTAGCAGAATCGGCAAATTCGTGTTGTCGTGCGTATTCGAATCGCCCATGTTGCTGCCGTAAAGGACCATCGTGCGGTCGAGCAAACGTTGGCCGCTTTCCTTCTTCGCGGACAGCCCCTGCAGAAGCTTGTGCAGCAGCACCATCTGCTGGCGGTCGGCATCGTCGAGCTGCCGCAGCTTCTCGGCAGCCTGTCCATGATGGCTTAGGTTGTGATAGCCGTCGGTGGTGTCCTGCTCGGGATGGAGCTTGAAAACCGGCGTGGCAAAGGCATCGACCATGAGTGTCACGATGCGGGTGGAATCCGACTCGAGGGCAAGCTGGGCCATGGAAAGCATCAGGTCGAACTTCTCGAAGAACAACTTCTTGTCCTGAATGTCGGCGGGCTCCGCGTGGGCCGCGACCGGCTTGGGGCGCTTCTCCCATTCACCAGCGATTTGCAGGCGCTGCTCGACCTCGCGCACCGACGTCAGGTACTGATCCAGCCGGGCACGATCGTCGCGCCCCAAAGCGCGGCTGTACTGCTTTGTGTCGTCGAGCAGCGTGTCCAGAATGCTCCCACGCTCCTCCAACCGGTGAAGCTGCCTTTCCACTTCAGCCACGTCTCCCTGCACGAACATCTTGCGGAAGAGCGCGGGTGCGCTGTCTTCGGCGGGAAGCAGCACGCCATCTCGCGTCCAGGATAAGCTCCGGTTGGCCTTGTCGATATTGACTCCCAGGTTCAGCGTGGCGAATCGCGTGACTTGCCCGAGCTTCTCGGCGGCGAACTGATCGAGGGAGATGGCATTGCGGAAACCACTTTTTGTCGGTCCGCGCGCGCCAGTGAGAAAACAGTTCTCTGTGCTGTGTCCACCTTCGACGGCCGGATGCGACAAGCCACTGAAAACGGTGAAGTCGTTGCGGAATTCAGCCAGTGCGGACAGATACGGGGAAAGCGTGTAGTCGCGTCCTGCGGTAACTGGAAAGAACGGTTTGGGTAGCACGCCGAGATTGTTCGAGATGAGCAGCATACGGTGCCCGGGGCTGGCGGCGAAACACTCAAGCACCGGCATCGCGAGGGCAACACCTGCGGCACGCAGGAAACGGCGTCGTGTGTTCATGGTTTCTTCTTTGCTCCAGCGTGACCAAGAAAGATCGGGCTCTGCACCAGCGAGACTATCAGATCGCGCACCCGAAAGCCGGATGCCGAATGGGCATCGAGGATGGCTTCAACCTCCGGCCGGTCAGAAAATCGAACCGGCGAACCCGTGGCATAGACGGTGAGTTGGTGCAGAAGATTGCGAGCGAGTTGGCGCGGATTGGCGGCAAAGATCGCCTTGAGTTCCCGGATGTCCTGAAACGTTTTTCCGTCGAGCAGCTTGCCGCTCGCGTCCACAGGTCCGGCGAGGGTGTAAGCGAAGTCATGGCCGGCGCGATCAATGCCCGCGACGGACTCACCCTCTTCGATGCCCCGATAGCGCGTACGCCAGGCGCCGAGGATGTCGAAGTTCTCGAGGGCCAGACCGACGGGGTCAAACCGGGCGTGACAGCCAGCGCACGAGGCAATTTTGGTGTGCATCGCCAGCAGATCGCGAATGGTCCTGGCACCGCGAATGTCCGGCTCCACGGCGGGCACTTTGGCCGGAGGAGGTGGCGGCGCTTCGCCGATGAGCCGTTCCATGATCCACGCGCCGCGGATGACCGGAGACGTCGTGGATCCATTGGCCGTCACCTTGAGAATGGCGGCCTGCGTGAGGATTCCTCCAAGAGGGCTTCCCGGCGGCAGCTTCACAGCGCGCATCGCCGAACCACGGACGGGCGGCAGACCGTAGTGGCGGACGAGCCTGTCGTTGGCATAGATGAAATCCGAGGTTACAAGCGAGACGGCAGGCAGATTCTCGCGAATCATGGCCGTGAAGAACGTGCGGGTCTCCTGCTCCATCGACTCCACCAGATAGTTGTCGAAACGGTACTCCGGGTAGAGGCGGATGTCCGGATCATCGCGGCGGACGTGGCGCAGATTCAGCCAGTAGTCGGTAAAGTTGCGAACGAAGCGCTCAAAGCCCGGGCTGGCGATGAGGCGTTCGGTCTGGCTGCGTAAAGTTGCGACATGGCGAAGCTGGCGTTGCCGGGCGAGGTGAATCAAATGCGCATCGGGCCTTGTGTTGGTGAGAAAGTGCGACAGTCGCGTAGCGATCGGGGAGTGGTCGCCGGCAGGTTCGGGCTCGCGCAGGTAGAGGAAATGAGGGGAACTGAGGAAGGCCTTATAGCCAGCGAGCATCGCTTCTTCGAAGTTCGCGCCCTGGTTCAATCTCAAAAGCACCAGTTGCTCATACTTACCCAACGCTGTAGGGGACACAGGTTCTTGCGCCGCCAGATCGGCAAAGCGGCGGAGCAGCCGCCGCGCTGCTTCGACTGGCTTTGCCGGGGCCTGCGCCAATACGAGATCGTCAAACAGTACGCGGTGCGAAGGTGGGGGCCAGATGGACGAGGAAATGGGCCCTTCTACTTCGAGCCACTGCACGGCGATACCCGGCTGTCCGCCATCTGGAAAGGGCGGGTAGCGATAGGTTGGTTCTCCGCCTTTCACATTTCGCGCCAGCGGGACGGGCAAACCGAGCGGGCTGTATTCAAACGTCTCCTGCTGACGAAGATCGATGGTAGTTTCAAATTCCTGCGCGACCGGCTGGATATCCATGACGCCGCCGGTGGCGCGCACGTCGCCTGAGACATCCGGCCCTGATGGCTTGCGCGCGCGAAAGGTCATTGGGACGGGGCGCGACGCTGGAGCGAGTGTGTAGCCTTCCCGCTGTACCACCGCCCGCGCCGAAAATCGCACTCGATACTGGCCGGGCAGCTTGGCCACGAAGGCCTTGGGATATCCGTAGTAAGGCCAATGCGCAGAACGAAACAGAGCCATTTCGATCGCAGGATCGTCTTTCATCGCATCGAGTTGTTTGGAGTCGATCGCCTTGTTGTTCCTGGCAAAGAACATCGCCTCGCGCTCGCCAAAGGTCACTTTTTCCGGGAACAGAGCCGTGCCCACGAAGCGAAACTTCGTCGCAGGTGGAGGCTGGGTCCCAGTGGCCATGGCCTGCCGAAGGGCGGCCTCGGCAGTGTCGAGATATGCAGTTAGCTGCACACGCGA
Source organism: Bryobacter sp. (assembly GCA_044376335.1). GTDB lineage: Bacteria > Acidobacteriota > Terriglobia > Bryobacterales > Bryobacteraceae > Bryobacter. The sequence goes on along the minus strand of JBIPMY010000028.1, from coordinate 10,142 downwards.
CATATCAAGCGTTTCAGCAGCTTTATTGAAGCGATGACCCTCGCGATCCTCAGGGAGCATGTCGCGAATGTCGAGGTGAGGTAGCTTGAGTAAGTCGCGTAGGTTCTGTTCGTACTCGTCGCGATTTAACCGGCGCAAGGGACCGCGGCCGTCGCGCAGTACCTCGGCGTAGTCGGCCTCGTGGATGGCATGTTTCAACCGGCTCAGCATCGCGGTGCGTTGGGCATCCGGGAAAGGCACGCCCTTCGGTGGCATCTCGCCTTTCGCCACGCGATCATGGACGCGGATCCACCGGTCGCGGATCGCCTGATCGTCAAAGCGTTGTGGAAGCGCGGCGAAATCCAGCCCACCCATCGCGTTTTGAGCGCTATGGCAGCCGGAGCACACGGTCGGCAGTAGATCCTGACCGCGCGCAGGCAGGGAGGCCAGTAACAGCAAGCGAAGGGTAATCCAGGATATTCTCATCGCTTCACCGTAAGCGCCTTAGACAGTTGGCCGGTGTCGTAGGCGTGAACGTTAGTGATCCGCATCTCTTCAAGACCGGTCTTGGGATCGATGAAGCCCTCAATCTGGTCGACTAGTTGTGCCCGCGTGATTTTCCACACTACCTTGCCATCCGGCCGGATCTCAGCCAGTTGATCACGGCCTTCGCCCACGCTCTTGATGTGATAGTCGCCGCAGGCTAGCAAAACATTGCCGTTGGCCAGCCACTGCATGCCAAGCAGGTATCGCGTTGCCAATCCGAGTTCTGGCGCAGTCCAGGAACCGGTCCGGTTGTGCCGGGCATCGAAACGAAGCAGCTGAAGACCCGTCGCTGTGGTCGCATATAGTGAGCCGTCACCGGGCTCCAGAGTGGCGAAGGCGAGATGAGGTGCCGGAGGTTTATTTGTTAAGTGCGGTTCGAGCGTGAGTTGAGCGAGGATCTTTCCGGTACCGATCTCCACCTCGAGCAACGTGTTTCGCGCATACTGCACAATCCAAAACGCATTGCCGCGCTCGGAAAGCCGGATCATGCGGTAGCGTGTTTGCAAGGGCTCTGGACTCAAGTTCGGAATCGGCGTCCGGCTCACGACGGCACCGCGACGATCCACGACACGGATCTCGGCAGCTTCGCTATCGAGCATCGCGAAGTGCTCGCCGCCATTTAACACCGCACCGCCCGGAGCTTCCACGTTGTTGCCGTTCTGCACCGCTGCATGCTCCATCACGAGCCGGTTCTGCTTGTCGAACAGCGCCATGCCATGGTGGTGTACATAGAAAATGCCGCCATCGGGCAGACGCCAGACGTCCCAGATGTTGCGATGCCCAGGATGCTTGAGAAGAGCGGTCACCCGCCCGGCGCGGTTGATTTCGATCACCTGATTCTCGGCGGCCAGGAGGAAGCGTTCTTCGGCAACTGCTGGCAACACCGACGCTAGTGCGGCGATACAAGTCAACAGATTGCGAGGGGATCTACGCATGCAACTGGTATTACCATATATCGACCAGGGAGCCTTGTCAATTCGCCGCTACCTGACGGCCGGAGCCAGGGATGCAGTGTACCTGAGATGAGCCTCCATCTCCGCTCGCGCTCTCTCCGGATCCTGTCCGCGAATGGCGTCGAGTATCGAAAAGTGCGCCCGCTTGGCGCGCTCCCACGCGACAGGTACGCCAGAATCCCAACTCTGCGACTGAACCGCGATCACGTAGCGGGAAATCACGTTCAGCAAGGTCGTGATCAGCGGGTTCTGAGTCGACTGCGCAACTTGCAGATGGAATTCGAGATCGGTCCTGGGGTAGTGGCCGGCAACGATTTCCTGACGGGCGTACTCGTTCGCCAATTCTTCGAGCCGCTCGAGATCAGCACCGGTCCGCCGAAGCGCCGCAAGGCCCGCAGCGGGCACCTCGAGTGCGAGGCGCACTTCGAAAACCTGACTATAGCTGCCACCCGGATCGAGGGCGCAAACCAAGGGCAGGATCCGCTCGAGCAGGTCTGTCCCGACCCGGCGCACGATGCTCTTTCGCCCGTGCCCCATGTCCAGCACACCCAGAGATCTCAGCATAAATAAGGCTTCGCGCAGGGCGATCCGGCTTACACCCATTTCCTGAATTAGTGTTCTTTCGCTCGGGATGGCCTGACCAACCGGCCAAACACCCGTTTGGATGCGATGGAGCATCTCCTCAAAGAGCGATTGCGTAGTGGTGACTCGCATACCGGATACTCCACGATCTCGCGTTGTGGCTGCCTTGTCCAGTAAAGAGGTGCGCGCGATGCCAATTTTGTGCTGACAGCCTCAGACTCTGCCGGGATGCGAATACTGGTAATACCAGTTTTCTGTGAAAGAGCTTCACCTCAAGATTGCGCCGGGGCCACTCATCCCAATTGACGATCCGCTTCCTCCAAGAGAGAATCGCTATAGATGAATTCACAAAATGCTGTCACTCCCATTGAGGAATCCTCCTCATCAGGCACCCAAACCAAGATCACAGGCATTCGAATTCATTCGTTGAGTGGTCCGCTGACCGAACGCTTTGGATGGTCCCTCAACTGGACCCAATCGCGCACAGCGACGCTGGTCGAGGTCACAACCGATTCAGGCCTCACCGGTTGGGGCGATGGCACCTGCGACGCTGCGCTGCTGGCTGAGCGCGCCGATGCGGTGATTGGTCGGTCACCGCTTGAAGTAGAAGCGATCTACGAGGATATGCGCCGCCCCGGTGGCCCGCAGCAGCGTCCAGGCGCTCCTGCAGCTCCTGGTCTCGATCTCGCCCTTTGGGATCTTCGAGGCAAGATACTCAACCTTCCGGTAAGCACTTTGCTGGGCAAACAATACCGTTCTCAAGTCACGCCTTACCTCACCTCGATGTATCGCAAAGACTGGCCGGATTTCGCGCAGGGCATGGCTGAAGAAGCGCAGCAGTGGGTGGCAAAGGGTTATCGTGCCATCAAGATGAAGACCGGCTTCTCACCCACACTGGACGTCGAAATTGTTGCTGCTGTTCGCAAGGCCATCGGACCGGACATCGCCCTCGGCATCGATTCCAATTGTGCCTATGATGCAGGAACAGCGATCCGTATCGGTGCAAGACTCGAGGAGCTCGATCTGATGTGGTGGGAAGAACCCCTGCCAGCCGATGACTTCGAAGGCTACCGGCGCATGCGTCAGTCTCTTCGCATCCCCCTCGCAGCTGGTGAAACCGGTTCAGCCGACTGGCTGATCCAGAACTACATTCAGCCCGGCCTGGTCGATGTCCTGCAGCCGGATCTGGAGCACATTGGCTTGACCGGGGCACGAATGATCACGCAGTTGTGCTGGCTGAACCGCATCCGGCTTGTTCCGCACAACTGGGGCACCGCCTTGCGTACCGCGGCTACGCTGCACTGGATGAGCACCTGCCCTCCGCTGACGCCTGCGATCCATCCCCCTGAAATTCTCTTTGAGTTTGATCAGACAGAACATCCTTTCCGGGACGCCATTCTCGCTGAAACGCTAGCGCCTGTAAGTGCCGGCGGCGGTATTGAAGTGCCCAAAGGCCCAGGCCTCGGCGTCACCGTCCTGCCACACATGGTTGAAAAGTACAGAACTCATTTGGTGACGATCGGAAACCCTCGCTAGACCTTGGCCTGTGCCAGTACAGGTTGAGTGGAACTGCTTCCTGCTATATACTGAACCACATGGTTCAGCATTATCAGGCCCACTTCGACGCATCTTTCGGCGCACTCGCGGATGCCACCCGGCGCGGCGTTCTGGAACAACTCGGGCGCGAGGACGCCTCAATCACAGACCTTGCTGAGAAATTCAAGATGACCCTCACCGGCATCAAGAAACATATCAACGTCCTCGAACAGGCCGGGCTCGTCACCACCGAAAAGGTCGGCCGCGTGCGTACCTGCAAGCTCGGCTGGCGCGGGCTACAGGAAGAAGCGGCATGGATCGAGAAGTACCACCAGCTCTGGAGCGCACGCTTCGACGAGTTGGATTTGGTTGTTGAGGAATTGAAACAGAAGGAGAAAAAGAATGGTCGAAAGAAAAGCAAGTGAGGCTGCCTCGCCCACAAAGAACCCCACGACGGTAGAACAGAAGTCCGATCGAGAACTCGTCGTCAGACGCACCGTCAATGCGCCAGCGCACCTGGTCTTCGAGGCCTGGACCAAGGCTGAACTATTTAGAAGATGGTGGGTGCCAAAATCCTATGGGCTGAACCTGCTCTCCTGCGAAATGGATGTTCGCGTTGGCGGCCAGTATCGCCTGAAGTTTCAACACGAGGATTCGACGATGGAGTTCTTTGGCACCTACCTTGAGGTGACTCCAAACTCGCGCCTGGTTTGGACCAACGAGGAAGGTGAAGCCGGGAGCACCATCACGACGGTGACTTTCGAAGAAAACGATGGCAAGACCTTGTTGGTTGTGAGCGATCTTTATCCCTCGCCAGAAGCGGTTGACTTCGGCTCCACAGGCGCGATGCCCGAGACACTCGACCAACTCGACGAGCTTCTCGCCAGCATGGGGGCCGAGTAAAACAGGCGATTCGTCTTAGGCCTTGATCTCCGCCAGTTGCTTCGTTGCAATCCCAACTGGCCGGTCAATCGGAATGCCCGCGCAGGCCAGCAGAGTCGTCAACAGATCTCCCTGATTGCCCTTTGTGTCCGCGAAGAAGCGACCGGTCTTGAGTGAGCCGCCGCCCTTCCCGGCAATCACAAAGGGAAGATTCTCACGCGTGTGTTGATTCCCGTCCTCAAGGCCCGATCCCCACATCATGATGCAGTTGTCGAGCAAGGTGCCGTCGGCTTCGCGCAGATTGTTCATCTTCTTCACCATGTAGGCGAACTGCGCAATGTTGAATGCAGTAATACTAGCGACCTTACGCACTTTTTCTTTCTCATTCTGGTGATGCGTTTGCGAGTGGTGCTGGTCGTTGAAGCCAAGTTCCGGATAGTTGGCGCCATTCGGCGTGGAGCCAATGTAGGTACTGACGCGAGTCGTATCGGTCTGAAACGCGAGTATGTTCAGGTCGCACATCACCTGCATGTACTCGCTGCGCTTCTCGCCCTCCGGGATCTTGATCTCGATCGGAGGCGAATCGCTGGCGTGACGTTTGCTCGTGCTCAGGCCGGCCTTCTCGAGGGCTGCTTCCTTCTGGCGATACTCGATGGCCGCGATGCGGCGTTCTACTGAGCGAACGCTATCCAGGTATTCATCGAGCTTGCGTTGGTCGGTAACGGGCAAGGTGCGGCGCAGGTCTCTGGCCCCGCCCAGCACGATGTCGAGCAGGCTTCGATCGAGAGTACTCATCGGGGATGTTTTAGATGCACCGCCTACGCCATCCTGTTTTTGGAAGAGACGAGAGAGAACGGTACGTGGATTCACCTCGGCCGGGACTGCCTGGGTGGGCGATCGAAAACTGCAGTGCGAATAGTAGCCTTCGTTCAGACCTTCCTGATTCTCCTTCCAGGTTTGGGGCATCGTCGCGAGTTCAAGCGAAGGCAGGGTGGTGAAGGCACCCAGATGGTTGGCGGCAATCTGATCTGCGGAGATGGCTATGTTGATCTCGTTGCGCCGCTCTGCTGCCGGCAAGATTGCCGTGAGCCAGGTGGAGAGCTCCAGTGCGTGGGGCGCGCCGTTGAAAGGAGCAATCGGCACACCGGCAATCCCTTTGATCATCAGACACTGATCGAGCACCGGCCGTAAGGATTCGATCGCGGGTGGCGGGGCGGAGCGAAAGCTCTCGGCGTCGGTGGGCCAGAACTGATCCATGATCACGCCGTGGGGCATGTACATAAAGCCCAGACGCACGGGCGGCTTGTAGGTTTTGCCTGGCGGGGCGTCGGCCCAACCCATAGTCTCAAGCAGCGGTAGCGAGAGCGAGACACCCAGGCCTTTCAGGCAGGCTCTGCGGTGCATGGTTGCTTTTTTACTCATGGGAGATCCTCTTTTCTTACAATTCGCCGGTGGGTAAAGGGATAGCTTGTGATTACCCCTTCGATGAGGGTTTGCATGCGGTAGCCGTCTTTCGCGATTTCCTGCATCAGGTTATCGACCACAATTTCGTCATAGCCCTCGAGGCGGCGACCGAGGGCATAGGCCATCAGTTTCTCCACCAGGTTGCGGGAGAGGGCGTCGGCTCGGCCGGCGATGATCGTCTTTAAATCTTTGGGGCCAGAGAAACGCTTGCCCCCGGGAAGCTCGCCGGTGGAATCAATCGGCGTGCCGTTGCGGTCTTTCTCGCGCCATTGCCCGATGGCATCGAAGTTTTCGAGGCCAAAGCCGATCGGGTCGAGGATCTTATGGCAATTGGCACAGACGGGATTGGTGCGGTGTAGTTCGGTGCGCTGACGCACAGTCAGGTTTGCGACACTCTTCTGGTCTTGTTCATCGAGAGCCGGGACATTCGGCGGTGCAGCCGGGACGTGCTCGCCGAGGAGTTGCTCCAGTACCCAGATTCCGCGCTTTACCGGGCTGGTGCGGTTGGGAAATGAGGTTGCGGCGAGGATGCCTGGCATACCCAGGACTCCACCGCGATTACCATCGGTCAGCGTTACCTTTCGCATTGCGGGGCCTTTGACGGTTTTCTCAAGACCGTAGATCGACGCGAGGCTTGAGTTGAGATAGGTGTAATCGCCATCGACGAAACTGAGGACGGATTTGTTTTCGCGCACGATGCTCTCAAAGAAGAGGCGCACTTCGTTGTACATGGCCTGGCGCATCTGCGAATTCATTTGCGGGAAGAGAGTGGGATCAAAGACCTGCCGCTCGAGGCCTCCAACGCTCAGCCACTGTGCGCCGAAGCCGTCAAACAAGGCGCGGGAACGGCGATCGGCCAGGAGGCGCTTCACTTGTGCCTTGAGGATCGCTGGCTCATGTAGGGTTCCTTTGCCGGCCAGTACCATCAGTTCGTCGTCCGGCATCGTCGCCCAGAGCAAATACGAAAGGCGCGAGGCGAGTTGGTAATCCTCCAGCGGAACAATGCCGGTGCTCGATGCGGCTTCTGCTCCTGGAGTGATGAAGAGGAATTGAGGGGAGACTAGAACAGCCTTAAGCATCAGGTGAAGCGACTGTGCGTGGGCTAACTTGTTTTGCCGCCCGAGGTTATAGGCTGCCACCAGGACGTCCAGTTCGACCTCAGTGGGCGGGCGACGGTAGGCTTTAGAGGCTAATGACCGGGCGACTTGCCGTGGGTTGGCTTGCTGTTTGCCAGATTCGCCAAAGAGTTTTCTCTGCAGCCTGGTTGGAGCCGATCCTGCGGGCGCTATGATGCGGGCCAACACTTGATCGGCGATCTTCAGATACTGCTCGAGCTGGAGAGGAGAGAGCGAATTGAGATAACCCTCGCCGCTGACTTCATCCGGCAGTGCGTCCACAATCGATGGTTCGACGCCGAAGAGATCCCGCAATGTGTTGCCGAATTCGGTCTTGGTCAAGCGGCGGATGACGAAGGGGCCGGGATCCTGCTGGCTGAGGTACTTCAGTTTGGTCATCCAATCGACGAACATGAGCCGATCGGCGTCGCTGGGCTGGGGTGCGTTCTTGGGCGGCATGTCATGCGCCTTGATTCTGGCGGCGGCTTTCTTCCACTGGTCGGTGAAGGCAGCGTGGCCGGGGCTATTAAGGGCCGGTGAGAAATTAACGCCTGCCCGGGTGGGCCTCCGGTTCTGGTGGCAAGGCAGACAGTAGGTGGTGACAAAGGGCGTTACGCGGCTCTTGAAGTAGGCTTGGGCGTCGGCCTTGAGTGCGTCAGTTTCAGCCGCGATCACCCGGCCGGGCAAGGCCAGTGCCAGGCAAAAGCCCAGGGCTACGGTTATCTTTGAGGTGCGGCAAATCAGAGCAGGAGCAGCCATGCTTGCACTTAAGTTATCACGGGGGGGCAGTTTTCCTTTGGTGCAGGCCTAACGAATCTCGCGCACCGGCAGATCCAGGCGCTTCTGCTGCGTCTCACCCCGCAAGTATCCAGCCAGAGCCTTCACCGCCTCGTAGCCCAAGCGCGCTGGATCCTGTATGAGCATCAGATTCACCACACCCTCTTTCAGCGCCTCGCGGTGCATCTCGCTATCGTCAAAAGTAACCAGCTTCAACTTAACTCCTCGAGATCGAATCGCCTGGATTGCTCCGATCGAGGAAGCCTCACTAGACGCAAAAATCCCGGCGAGCCCCGCCTGTGCCGTCAGTATATTTTCTGCCGCTGCCCGAGCCTTCGCCCTGTCCCCCATGCTGAACTGCCGGGCCACAATCTTCACGTCTGGAAACTCTTTCGCCAGCGTCTCCTCAAAGCCACTCTCCCGGCGGCCAGTGGAAGCCCCACCCGGCTTCTGCTGGATCATCGCGACACTTCCCTTCCCTCCCACCAGCCCGGCCAGCCTCCTCGCTGCCAGACAACCCGCCCCATAGTTATCAGTCGAAATAAAGCTCACATAGTCTTCCATCGCAACTGCCGAATCAAAGATCACCACCGGGATCTTCGCCGCCCGGGCCCGCATCAGTGGAGCCACAAGAGCCCGCTCGTCTGTCGCCGATATCGCGATGCCGTCTACCCCTTGCGCCACCATTGAATCTACAATCTGGATCTGGCGGCTTGAATCCGTTTCGTCGCTGGGCCCATTCCACAGCGCTTCAATCGAAAACTCGCGCGCGGCACGCTCCACTCCTTCATGTACCGACACAAAGAACAAATGCGCGGTCGCCTTCGGGATCACGGCAATCCGCCGCTGGCCCCGCGTTCCGCAACCCGCGAGCGGCAACAAACCCAGTAAAGAACGTCGATCGATCACGCGCTCATCATATACTCAGTTCGCCAAATAGGGCTCTCGCGCGAGTGCGCTACCTATTCTGGACCGAAGCTTGCCAACTGCTTCACCTTCTCCAAATCGCGGAACGAGAGGTCGGTTGGATGGTATTCGGCGGTGACATATCCGCGATAGCGATCACCGAGGTCGTAGATGGCACGGAAGACGTTGCGGAAGTGGATCTCACCAGTGCCTGGTTCGTGCCGGCCCGGAACGTCAGCAAAGTGAATTTGCCCTATCTGCTTTATGTTGTTGCGTAGACGTTCGATTAGATTTCCTTGCGAAATCTGCACATGGTAGAGGTCAAAGAGTACAAGAACTCTTGGGCTTCCAACCCGCCGGATCAATTCAAAAGCATCATCACTGTGCTCGAGAAAATAGCCCGGGTGATCGACGGAGGTGTTCAGGAACTCGACAACGGCAGTCATTCCCTCGGCCTCAAGGAGGGGGAGAGCAGCTTTCATCGTCTCAACGGCGCAATCCATTTGCTCGGATCTCGGAACCCCTGGCCTCTGGTTTCCACTTAGTACTTCCAGCCGGGAGCAATCGACCTTCCCCGCGGCCGCGGCGCAGAGTTCCAGTTCCTGCAAAAAGCCGTCGCGCTCACCGGGGTCGACGAGGCTACAGCCGAGAGCATTCACGTCGGGCTTCTTGTTGACCACAAGCACGCCTGCGCCAAGATCATAACGCTTGAGGCCTTCCTGGTAGAGGCGAAAGAGATCCGGGTTTCTCCAATCAAAGTTGTCGATGGTGTCGAATCCAATTTGGGCAATACGCTCCAAGGCTTCAAATAAGGGCACACCTTCGAAATTGCGGGCAGCCACAGAGAGTCTCAGCCGCTGCTCCCGTAGGGCCCGGTCTTCGCGGGAGTATTTCGATTTTTGTGGTGTCTGCATATTAATAGTTGCCCCTGAGTTTAGCTTCGAAGGAGCCCAGGCCTGGGCCTGTCAATTGGCCCGTAGCCATGGAACCCTCGCGAATGGTGAAGATGCCCGGGAAGCGTGTATCCCAAAGCTGATTGGCTAAGGGAACAAACTGACGGGCGTTGGCCTCAATACCGGCTACGCCGCGTATGCGGGCGGCAAGCCCGGCAGATTGAATCAGCGAGGCACCCGGACAGGTTAGATCCTGAACGCACAAGAACAGCCCGAACTTCATTGCGGCCATGGCCATCAACAGTGCATTGCCTTGCCCTTTACATGCCTTGAGTGCCACACCGGTGTAACCAAGGTCGCGGGCCGCTAGAAGGCTTTCGTAGTCCACAAGTGACTCGTCGATCACCACGGGCTTGATTTGTGCGGCCTTGTGCATGCGATTTTCAGGCTTGGACTTAAGATCGCGCGCAGTGGGCTGTTCGATGTACTGGATGCGGCTCATCAAATTG
>JBIPMY010000268.1:0-8694 GCA_044376335.1 Bryobacter sp. | reverse complement strand
GTGGGAATTAGCGTGTAGGGGGAGAATGCTCCGTTCGGCAGTCGCACGACGGTATGGACGTTGAAGTCCTTAAGCATTTCTTCCTTTATTCGTGCTGACACACCGTCACCCGAAAGTGTTCCGTTCGGTACAACAACCCCAGAACGCCCCGGTTTCGGAGTGCGACGCAATTTCCGCATGATGAGCATAAGGAAGAGAAGCGCCGTCTCTGAAGTTTGCTTGTCTTCTGGGAAGTTGCCTTGAATTCCTTTCTCCTCCTCGCCGCCGAACGGCGGGTTTGTAAGAATGATGTCCACACGGTCCCGGTCTCCGATGTCCCGAAGCGGCGTGATGAGGCTGTTGCGAGGGTCAATCTGCGGCGACTCCACACCATGCAGTAACAGATTCATTTCAGCCAGCAAGAACGGCAGCGGTTTTGCTTCGCCACCAAAGATACTTTCTTCCTGTAGGATGCGTCGATCCTGAACCGTCTTTGCCTGTGCGCTGAGATGGTTGAATGCTTCAACTAGGAATCCGCCCGTACCACACGCCGGGTCAAGCAGGCTCTCACCGAGCCGTGGATTGGTTACGGCGACCATGAATTTTACAACCGCCCGAGGTGTATAGAACTCGCCGGAATCGCCAGCGGCATCCCGCATCTCTTTCAACATAGATTCGTAGAGATGGCTGAGGGTATGAATCTCTTCGCTCGAACTGAAATGAATACCGTTGACTTTGTTGATGATCTCTCGGAGCAAGAAACCGCTGTTCATTCGGTTGTTCACTCCTCGGAAAATGTTGGCGATTACATCTCGTTGGTCTTTTCCGCCGTCAGTTCCACGCAACTGGCGCAAATACTCAAACAGGCCCTTGCCTTTGGTCCCATCCTGCCTAACAGTCTCTTGGTCGTTAATGAAGTGGGTCAGGTCGTCCCCACTGATCCCGTCTTCCTTCGCAGCCCAATCCCGCCAGCGGTACGGCGGGTGAATGATCGGCTTGTACGGCTTCCCGGCCAGCGCCGCTTTCTGTTCGTGGATGGTCTCAAGGTCGTCGAAGAACTTAAGAAACATCACCCAAGTCAGCATCGGCAGACGGTCCAGATCGCCGTTCAGCCCCTTGTCCTTCCGCATGATGTCTCGTGCGGATTTGATGAGGCTCCCAAGTTGTTGCGCTGTGGTGAGCGGCTGTTTTGTTTTTGCTTTTGCCAATGCTATTCCTTTTATGATCCGACGACAGCCTATGCTGCGTACAGTTGCCGTTGCATTTCGCTCACGGCACTACGAAGCTGCTGGACGCCACCAAAAAAACCGACGATTTCCGAAAAAGAGCCGTAATGAGATATCGGCGGCACGGCCAGGATATCTGGCATTACGAATTGCTCAGTTCCGTGTTCTGAATACTTGTCTAGCAAAGCATCCAAGACTTCTCGCGCCTCTGTACTGAATTTCCCAAAAAACACAGACGGATCATTCCTCAGCCTTGCGGCCCGCTCTTTCCTGGTCCGCAATGGTGCTTGGAATGCAAGATGACAGAGCAAATCGAAGGGATCCGCTTCCGGTTGCTTCGCGGCTTCAGCGAGAGCTTGAATTTCAATGCCACGCTTTTCAAGTTCAAGCACCACTTCATCACGGCGCTCCATATCCATCCAGGTTTGCCGCAATTCGTCGGCGTTTCTCCAAATGGTTCGCACCTTTTCCCCGGCGTAATCTGTCAGCCTTACCATTCGCAGACGTCGGCCATCAGCGTCCAAGTCCCAAATAACCGTTCCAGCGATTTCGACGGGATGATCGTCAATATAGTATTTTCGGGGCGGTGCCGATATTGGGTCAACAAGACTGGTTGGTCCAGTTGTTTCAGAATCTTCGGTGCCAGGCTCTCTTGATTCATCGTCCTTTTCCCCATCGGTTGATGTCGTCTCTGTCTCATCGCCTTCCTCGTTGATCTGCGCTTTGGTGACGCAAACGGGATCTCCGTCAAATTCTGGATCCGCAAAGAGTCTGGTTGCGGCTCCAGTGTAATCAATGATGTTGAAGTAAAGTTTGCCGTAGTCGTCCCGAACCCTGGTGCCACGCCCGATGATCTGTTTGAACTCCGTCATCGAACCGATATTTCGAACGATGGCGACATTTCGGCACGTGGGCACATCTACACCCGTAGTGAGCATTTGTGATGTCGTAACAATCACTGGTGTAACCGTTTCCACGTCCTTGAAGCGCCCGAGATGACCCTTGCCGATCTCGCCTTCATCCGAAACCACGCGACAAACGTAGTCGGGATACTTCCTCATCATTTCCGGATTGCAACGGGTCAACGCTGCCCGCATATTCTCGGCGTGCTCCTGGTCCACGCAGAAAACGATAGTCTTGCCAAACGGATCGTCTTTGATGAAGTTCGTAAGATGCTTGGCGATGGCATCGGTTCGCCCTTTGAGTACAACGTCCTTCTCAAAGTTCGGCGTGACGTAAAGCTGGTCTGGAACCTCACGGTTGAATCGGTCGGTCTCACCAGCTTGCGGTCTCCAGCCAGCGGCGTCTACCGTAGTAAGGACTCGGTGTACCCGGTATGGAGCGAGGAAGCCGTCCTCGATGCCCTGGCGCAAGCTGTAGGTGTAGAGAGGATCGCCGAAGTAGACGTATGTATCCTTGTTGTCCTTGCGAAGTGGCGTGGCCGTCATGCCCAGTTGGTAAGCAGGCTTGAAGAAGTCGAGAATGTCTCTCCAATTGGAGTCGTCTGCTGCTGACCCTCGATGGCACTCGTCAATCACGATGAGGTCAAAGAAGTCAGAGCCAAATTCTTTGTACAAGCCGGGACGCCGTTCATCTTTGGCAATCGCTTGGTAGATTGCGAAGTACATCTGGCGACTCTTGTTCGCTTCGCCGTTTTCGATTTTCATTCGGGCATCACCGAATGGGAGGAAGTCCTTGTCCTTCGGGTCGTCTACGAGGATGTTGCGATCCGCTAGGAACAAAATCCGAGGCTTGCCAAATCGACCGTCCCGGTTCCAGCCCGAAGACCAGAGCTTCCAACAGATTTGGAAGGCAACGCTTGTCTTGCCCGTTCCGGTAGCCATCGTCAGCAAGTTCCGTTCGCGGCCTTGAAGGATTGACTTCACAGCCCGGTTGATCGCTATCTCCTGATAGTAGCGGGGAGGCTTTTTTGCATAACTATTGGAGGGTGTAAGGAGTCGAGCACCCTGCTCTTCACTCAGTCCGTCAGCAAGTGACAATCGACTCCAGAGGTCAGATGGCCTAGGGAACTGGTCGATTTCACTTTCCTTTCCTGTCGTGAAATCAAACTCAACAATGCCTTTGCCATTAGTGGCGTATGCAAACTTAAGGCCAAGAATCTGAGCGTATTCCTTGGCTTGCTGAAGTCCATCCGCCGGGCTCTTGTGTTGTGCCTTAGCCTCTACCACCGCAATCGTGAAGTCGGGAGTATGGCGAAGGAGGTAGTCAGCCTTTTTTGTCGGCAATCGTTTGGCCTTGGTGCCAGCAACCAAGATTCGACCGTCCGTGAAGCTGCGTTGTTCAGCAATGGAGTGTGGATCGGATTCCCATCCAGCAGCTTGCAATTTGGGTACGACAAACTGACGGCAGGTATCGGCCTCTGTCGGGTTGCTGGTGATGCGCTGAATGGGAAGGGGCATAGGCGTATATGTAGCTCAATCCAGCTTCATGAAGATCGCTGAATCCGTTCCTATGAGCTTTGCTCCGCCAAAAAATCAATGCGAATAAACATTAAGATTTGATTCTACCCAAGTCGGCAGATATCAGGCCATGAAACTGGTCAAAAAGGAAAAACGACTTCAGGAAGGCATCCGAGTTCTCGCGATTGCCGGTTGAAAACCCTCTGGCACCGGCTTGAACTTATCGTCATCTTTCGGCCAACGTCTTGCTTTACTTTGAAAGGTCCGAACCGATTCCGCAGCCGGGCGCTCGCAAACCGCCAGTCTCGCACCCGGCAAAGCCTATTTAGAGATTGGTCGCGGCAGTCCACGACAGCAGCTCCAAGCGGATAAAATCTAAATTACAAATGTCACCTTGCGACATGACCGATAAAGTCGAAAACAACGTCGCCCTCTTCCTTTTGCTTGACGAGGCATTCATGAACGAGTCTTCGCATAGATCTTATGCGCTACTAGATGCACTCAGCGTGGCAACTTGCCTACAGTTGTGCCTCTTGCTCTTCGACAGGGTCGTTATTCCCGCAAACGTGGTGTTAGATTCGTCCCGCTCTTCATCAGTCTTTGATCTTCTCAACGTTCAGAATAGTTCATCGCTGCTACGTTCAACGTCTATTCCCCTTCATTTGCTTTACGACACTTCAACCTTCACATCAGAAAATCTTGCAGAATTATCAAAGGAGATTCACTCACGGAAGCTTTATGGCAGTAGCTGTCCTCCCATACTTATGGAGGAAACTGCAAAGTCGCTTTGCATTCCGCTGGTTCACCTGGGGAAGACGCATGACTTTCGAACGCAACACACGCACAAAGTTATAAGTGTAGCCCTCGAAGATAGCCTTTTCTCCGAGACGAGGCACACGCTGTTGGGCAGAAATGTCAAGAAACTATTTCGCGAATACTTGCGTGAAGTAAATTCAGTGACGAAAGGAATGCCGTCAATCGGACGTTCGTTGTATTACATTTCGCTCGGACTCGCATCAACTAAGGCAGAGAGACAAGTAGCGGCGAAGTTCTCCGAAATCAGAAAAGACTTGTTTACCCGCTTGCCGATTCTTGCTCGTTGTATTGACGTCACATCCGCACAAATAAGGGAAGCAGCTCTGGCTGCTGAATACAAGGCAAACGTATACGCAGTTCTTCCTTTGGACTATCGTTCGTCGGTTATGGGCAACCGTAATCGCTTGATACTGGATGCGACCGAGCAGCTTGAGCTTTATGAAATGCGAGACAACAATGGTGGACTTTGCATGCTGGGCAGGCCGGATAGGTTGCTGTTGCTAAGCGCGCGGGATTTCGACAAGCTCAAGTGTAGTACCGCATATGACAACTTCCGCAAGGCACTCACGCGCTGGAAGACAACTGGTGCAGCACCCGCTGCTCTCGCAGCTACAGCGCGTGAATATTTTCGCGAGATAGGACGAATCTCTGATCCAGAATGGAGTGCAGAACTAAAGCGTCGCAAGACGAAAAACATTGCTTTTTCTTCAGTCATTAGAAATGCGAAGACCATACTAGAGTTTGCAACAGGTCTGTTGGTGGGCGGGCAAATACAGCTTCCAGAGATGCCCGAGCTTATCGAATATGATCGATTAAGGAGAGTCAAGGAGCATGTCGGGCCTTCATTTCCAATTGCTGGGATTGAGTTGGGCGACAACTTGTCCTTGCGTTTTCGATAGTTGGATAGGGGTTGCGGTAGGGACTATCATCGCTAATCGCCCCCCGCACAGATCCGTACGGGCGCTACTCGCGCATACGCCTCCTACCTTGGATTCTGGCTTCAAAGCGCATTTCGGAATTTGGCTGCAGCACGCGTGGAGTTGGCAGCCAAGTCTGAGCGAATCGGGGAGGCTGTCAGTCTGAACCGTCCCAACCACCTCCGTCCATTTCACTCAATGTTTGCGGCCCTAACACGGGCAGGCCAGGGAGCAATTTTCAATCCTCCTGGCATGCGACTTTTGCCAGCAAGCAGCCAAATATTCCTGTATCAAGCACTTAGCAAAAACCCAAAACACCATCCAAAGGGCCAATATCTTCAGAAACGCCGCTCGGGACGGGTCCACCCGCACCCACAGAAGTTTATCCTGAAATCACCAAGGCCTACTCCACACAGTCATCCTCAATTGCGCAACAGTGCCAGCACCTGAGAACTCAATTTGCTTGCGTCCCGCTTTCCCGGTCTACACCCTCATCCATCAAATCTTCAAGCTCATCGGCCTCTACCGGTTTCCTCGCCCAATGTCGCACGTGAAACACGATCACTCTCTCGTCCTCTGCTTGAATCGAAAAGTAGATCTTGTAACGGCGATTTCGTTTGCCATGCAGCAAAACGCGAACCTCAACCCCAAGTTCTTCGGAGTCTTCAAAAATGGGACAGCGGCTCGGCATTTCGCTAAGGCATACGAATAGCAGCTACGAATAGCCGCGAATATTCCATCAAACCATGCTGCTGCAATTGCCAGGCTGGATCTTTCTTCGATGTACGTCGAAATGTTGTCCAAATCACCAAAGGCTTGTGGCGAGAGTTCAACGCGAAAAGCCATGTTTTTTCCGCAGTTTTGTCTCAGCTTCGTCTAGCGGAATCGCCTCACCGCGATCCATTTGCTCTATTCCTCGATGAATCGCGGCAAGAGTTTCAGCCCGTTCCAATCGTTCCAGTATCAACTGATAGCTCTCTGCATCCTGGACAACCAGTTCAGCCCGCCCATTCACAGTCAACACTAATGCCTTCTTGTTCTCTTTCAGCCGTCCGACATAGTCCTTGATATTGCGCTGAAATTCAGTCACAGAACGAACTTCTCTCAAATCGATCATGGCAACCTCCATCATGCTTAAAGCAGATAATTCCATGATAACTTCTCTAGAGCGTATATCGACAACCTGCTTGAGGCGCTCTGGCAAATAGGGAGATGCACCGAAGATGCAACAACCCGAACCGTCATAACCCCACTCTTTCATTTTCCTTAATGCTTTCGTGATTTTCACACTCAAATCCAGCCTCAGCCTGTACTTGGAGATTATGGAACTGGGGACTGACTCTTCAGGCAGCTCCGTCCCGTCTGGGTGCGCCGCGAACTAAATTTGTACACATTTCCGTGAGTCGTTTATGTTGGCGAGGCCTCTCTGCCCAAAGCCGTCCAGGCTGCACAGCTACTGGCTTCCGTGACAAGCCCTTTTATATCCGATAATGTGTGAAGAGAAGGAGGTATCACCGATGGCAACTTCAATGCTCGATTGGTCACAGTGTCCTGCCGCAGAAAGCATCCCCGGCAAAGTGAGCGGCGCCTGGGTCTTGCGTGATACCCGGATGCCCGTCTCCCTCATTTTCGAAAACCTGGAATATGGTGCCACCATCGAAGAAATTATCGAGAACTATGGTGTGTCCCGCGAACAGATTCAGTCTGTCCTGGAGTTTGCAGCTCGCAGCGCTGCATCGCCTCTGATTCCGGCCGATGCCACTGGTACGCTCGATGCGCGTACTCTTTGACAAAAATGCGCCTTATGGCCTCGCCCGTTACTGAGTAGGCCATGTTGTTTCAAAGGCAGAAGATTGTGGCTGGGGTCGTTTAGAGAACGGTGATCTCTTGTTGGCCTCCGAGCTGGCCGGCTTTCAAGTCTTACTCACCTCGACAAGGGGACAGCCCCTTCAGACGCATCCGTCCCAGCGGAAAAAGTAGGCTGCACAGCAACCTGAGATACCCTTGAAGCAAGAAAGCGATTTCGGGGTGAGGGACGGTCTGGCGTGCACATTGCAAAATCCCCAACAAAATTAAGCCTGCGGTGAATTTCTCACCCCCTCTCAACACAAAATCCCCTCCGCTGCCAGGCCGTCAAAATCTCGGGCCCTCCACCCGCAACAACAAACAATAGGCGATGAAGCTGCGCAATGAACCAGCGGCGATGCATCCGCAAGATGAAAATCCCCAGCTTCCTCGAATTGCCGCCTGACTCAACTCAGCCAATCGAAGCGCTTCAAGGCAAAATCCCGCCCCTCCGCTCGCCCGCTCCAACCAGGTCGCGAGTATGGTCCGCCCCCATCCTCAGCACTCACCCCAGCATCAAAACCCGAACACAAACCGGTCCCCAGCTTCCATTTCCCCACCCGCCTCTCGCGCAACCCAGCGTTCTCCCCCAGCCCCATCTGCCTAAGCCAAACCCTCCGAACACACATCCGCTCCCTCAATTCCCTTACCCCTCCCGCCAGCGAAAACTCCAATTCCACAAACCTGGCGGTTGAGCTGCTCCCAGTTATCGCTTTGAAGTTCAGCGATCTTGATTTCCCGGCCACCCTTCCGAGGAGCTTGTCGTTCAGCAGCCGAAGCCCCAGACACGTCAATCGACAATTTGATGGATGGCCAGTTCATCTGTAATCTCTGTTAAGAGAGATGGCTGGTCAGACAAAGTTTTTACAATCAATCGGGGATTCAAATGAACGTGCGCTAAGCCGCGTTCTGATTCCAGTCTTTTCAGGTCCGCGAAGATCGCGTCTATGTCGTAGTTGAATTTGGCTGCGTGTTCGTCACGCGCGCGGCGGATCTCTTCGACTATTGCATCCTGCATGCCCTTAGTCTCCCATTAACTCTTACGGTTAATGGATCGAGTGTGCAAATGACTGGCATCCCTTGTAGCCCGCGTCCAAACATGCCGCTTCCAATCGCTCGCGGATCTCCGCATTGGCTATGTGCTTGCAGTTCCAGGTGATCAAAAAATCCATCCCTTGCGTGGTCGCGATTGCGATGTGAATGGCATCTTCCACCACTTTTGCCGGGATCAGATTTCGAACTACGAAGCTTCTTGCCAAGTCGCGGGCGGCGTCTTCAATGGCGAGGATTGGGATGCCTGACAATTCGGCTAGCCTCTTCTCCGCTGCAGTTTCGTCACCCTTCGAGGCCTCAAGTAGAACTAGTTCTGAAACAAAAAGGTCAAACCGCTTCCTGTGTTCTGCCCACCATTCAATCGTGAGTTCCTGGTGTGCGGCAATCACCAGATTGCTACTCGGCCGCGCAGTGAGATAGCTGACAATAGTGGTTTCC